>JAIVJG010000212.1 GCA_020200155.1 Acidobacteriota bacterium
CAATCGGTCTGGCCGGGGCCAACGAACTGCCATCTTCGATGGGTAACGAATCAGCACTGCGTTCGTTGATGGAATCGAACCCGGAAGCCGTGAGGCGCGAGCAAAGGCCCGCGTGGCTGGCCTACACCATCTACGAGCGTGTCCTTGAGAAGCTACACCGCGAGCCGGTTGAGGATTTCCGCATAGATTTCGAGGACGGCTACGGCAATCGTCCCGACGCGGAAGAAGACGGCCATGCGGAGGCCGCCGCGCTCGAAGTCGCCAGAGGGATGACACAGAGTACGCTCCCGCCCTTCATCGGCATTCGCATCAAGCCGTTCAACGAAGAACTGCGTGAGCGCAGCACGCGCACGCTCGACATCTTCATCTCGACGCTTGCGGGCGAGACGGGCGGTCGTCTCCCCGAAAATTTCTACGTCACGCTGCCCAAAGTCACCATTCCCGAACAGGTCTCGGTGCTCGCCGACATCTTCGATCTACTCGAATCATCGCTCGGCCTCGCCGCCGGCACGCTCAAGCTGGAACTGATGATCGAGACCACGCAGTCCATCATCAACCCTCGCGGCGAATCAAACCTTCCGCTCCTTCACGACGCCGCGCGAGGCCGCTGCGCCGCCGCACACTTCGGCACATACGACTACACTGCCAGTTGCAACATCACCGCCGCGCACCAGCACATGATGCACCCGGCCTGCGACTTCGCGCGCCACATGATGCAGGTCGCCTACGGCGGCACGGGCGTCTGGCTCTCCGATGGTGCGACCAACATCATGCCCGTCGCCCCGCACCGCGCCGCCGAAGGCGACTCACTCACGCCCGAACAGATCGAAGAGAACGAGCGTACAGTCCATCGCGCGTGGGCGTTGCACTACGAACACACGCAGCACTCGCTCGCGAACGCCTTCTATCAGGGTTGGGACTTGCACCCCGCGCAACTCCCCACACGCTACGCAGCCGTCTACGCCTTCTTCCTCGAAAGCCTCGACGCCGCCTCCGAACGTCTCCGCAACTTTGTCGAGAAGGCCGCCAAGGCCACGCTCGTCGGCGACGTATTCGACGACGCCGCGACGGGTCAGGGACTGCTCAACTATTTCCTCCGCGCCATCAACTGCGGCGCGGTTACGGAAGCAGAGGCGTTGCGCCTGACGAGCCTGACGCTCGAAGAGTTGCGCTCCGGCTCGTTCGTCAAGATTCTCAAAAACCGGCAGAACCTATAGCGTCTTTCCCGAAGCATGCTGTGGTGATTTTTGAAAATGGTGATTGCCGAAGGCCGGACGCGCAAAGGAACTCGCATGGTCTCGGCGTCCAACGGGGCGCGCGTCTTTATCGGACTGTTTAGCCGTGCGGCTCCGTCAATGCCTTCGCCCACTGTTCCGGCGTCGTCTGCTTGATGACGTGGCGCGCTTGAGGGTCGTCCTGTTCCAGACTCGGCGGGAGATCGCCCGGCACGCCTATCTGGTAGAGGCGCTCGCGTATCAGAAAATTCTCGAAGAGCGCGCCGTGTATCTGTTCCGGCGAGGCTGGACTCATCTCTCTCGTCAACATCCGGCTGCTCGTCAAGACGTGAATCAAACTCGACAACGCCTTTTTCGGATCGTCCGCCTGCTCCACACTCTTCTGCAATCTGTTCGCCAGCAAACTCAGATAAATCTCCAGGTCGAGTTTCTGTCCCTTCTCGCCCTCAACCGCTCCGACTATCTGCGCAACCTCCGCGTGCGCGCCGGCGGAGGCCGGACTGCCTTCCGGCATCCAAGCTACGAGTTGTGTGTGCTGTTGCTTCATTCAATTTCCCCGCGAGAGCGCCTCAACTGTCGTAAGTGCGATGAATATTAACTGCGGAGAATTGTCGCGCTGATTGGCCGCTTCCGTCAAATCGCTATTCGGATGACACTGCATCAGCATTGAAGTAAGGTGTAGTTATTATTCCTGATGCTTATTTGCCTTGCAGAAGAATTACTCACAATGGCTGACTACGATATGGGAAGATAGTATTTACCATGAAAGTGAGGGAACAATCATGATTGTCATCTCAGCGGGCCGTCGCATTGATGCGAGCGACGCTAAAGAGGAGCGATTCCCGCTCAGTAATGCCGAGAAGGTGGCAGCGGCTGTCCACTCTCGCCTTAAAGAGTTAAATCCTTCAGTGCTGGTCTGTTCGGCTGCATGTGGCTCAGACCTGATCGTTTTACGCAAAGCTAGTGGTCTCGGTATCCGTAGTCGTATCATACTGCCGTTTCCTCCTAAGCGTTTTCGCAGCACATCCGTGACTGACCGTCCGGGAAATGCAACCTGGGATTGGGGAGTCATCTTCGATGAGATCACTCAACAGGCTAGTGATAACAACGACCTGATAGTTTTACCTGACAGCGTGGGTGATGAGAACGCAGCTTACGTCGCGGTGAATCAAAGAATCATCTCCGAAGCACTGGGCATTTCTCGTAATGCAACCGGATCAAATCAGGGTGATGGAGAAGAGATTCGAGCACTGATTATCTGGGAAGGCAGTCCTCGCGGCGAAGACGATTTGACGGGAGAGTTGATGAGGAGGGCAGAGGACGCAGGTATAATGGTCGAGCAGTTGAAGACAATGTGAGTTCGTCCCGGAGCAAGAAAATTGGTGATGTCTTAGGTGGGAGGTGAAGACACAATGGCTGTTAAAGTCCTGATCAGTCACGCTCACGATGAGAAATCTCTGGCTGAAGCATGGAGAACCTTACTCGATACGATCTCGCTTGGCAGCATAGATGTCTGGTTTTCGAGCGACATAACTCCCGGCGGTGGGGGGCATAATTTTCCACCAGCGGCGCGCCCCCCTGAACGTGTTGCGTTCGTGGCTGAACAACGGCCTGTTCGCCACGCCCGACATCGAACTGCACGCGCCGGTAATCGAGTTCATTGACCGCTACTTTCAGAGGGAAGACGACTCGCTCGCGACTGTCGTTCGCTGGATCGTCGAGTGGAATGAGAGATGCGAGCCTTACGCACACCTGAGTTGGAACGTCGAAAGTTTAGACGCGGAGACGCTGGCGCGGGCGACGCAGTTGATCGGGCACCCAAGGAGCGTTGCGGAGTGTGCCGCCGTGCTCTCGCAAGTCGCCAGAGACATCAACCACAACGGGGCTACGCCGCAGATCACATGGGATAATTTGACCGACGGGCAGCACAAAGAGCAACTCGTCCGGCTCAGTGAGAGGTACGGTTATTCTTCCCCGTGATGAAATCGTAGGCTGACCGTCTCGGCATTGATGACAAATACTTTCAAACTTGTCGTAGCGATCTTCTGGGTCGCGTTCGCGCTGCCCGTCCTGCTCGCCGGCTACTCTGCGACTGCCCCGCGAGCCGCGCAGCAGTCGCCGCAACGGAGTCAAGCCGACGCCGAGCAGGCACGCGCCCTCGTGCCGCAGGAGAGACGGGGGAAAGCGATTTACCTGCGCGGCGAGAGCTCTTCGGGTAAAGAAATTACGGCGGTGGTCGGCGAGGTTGATTTGCCCGCCTCGACGCTGCCGTGCGCTGGCTGCCACGGGCTGAGAGGCGAGGGGAAGACCGAAGGGGGCGTCACTGCCGGCAGCATCACATGGGCCAATCTCACGAAGCCCTACGGCCACACACACCCTTCAGGTCGTAAGCACGGCCCCTTCAACGAGGCTTCGTTCATCCGCGCGACGGTCAACGGATACGACCCGGCTGGCAATGAGCTTGCGGTGGTGATGCCGCGTCACAAGATGTCGCCCGCAGACATGGCCGACCTCATCGCCTACCTGAAGCGCATCGAGTTCGACCGCGACCCGGGGCTGGCAGACACCGCCATCAAAGTCGGCTCGATCCTACCGTCGAAAGGCCCGCTGGCCGACACGGGCGCGGCCATACGCGACGTGCTCACGGCCTACTTCGATCAGGTCAACGCGCGGGGCGGAGTCTTCAGCCGCAAGATTGAGTTGCGCGTGGCCGACATGGGAACGGATGCGGCGGCGACAGCCGCTAACGCCCGTCGTCTTATCGAGCAGGAAGAAATCTTCGCCGTCGTGGGTGGCGTGAGCGCGGGGGCCGACGATCAACTCGCCGCTGTCGCACGCGAGATGGAGATTCCCATCATTGGCCCCGCGACGCTCATGCCGAGGCACGCCTCGCCTCTCAACCGCTACATCTTCTACCTCCTGCCGGGACTCGCCGAACAGTCGCGTGCGCTCTGCAACTTCGCCGCCTCGCTGCCGGAATTGAAAAACTCGCGCGTCGTGATTCTCTATCGAGACAGTGAGATCGTGCGGGAGGCCGCAGCAGCAGCCGAAAATCAGGCACGAAGGTCGGGATGGAGTTCGGTCGTCAAACAAGCCTACCCGCCCATGCCTTCCGAAGTCCTGCAACTCGTCCAGAGGCTGAAAGAGGAGAAAGCGGACGCCGTCTTCTTCCTCGGCGGCGGCGGAGAGGAGGCGACGCTCATACGGGCTGCGGCGGCGGTCAATTGGACGCCGCACATTTTCCTACTCGGCGCGTTGATGGGGAAAGATTTGGTGGGCGCTGTTCCTTCGACTTTCAAGGGCAAGGTGTTCGTCGCCTTCCCGACCGCCCCGACTGATATCACACCTGAAGGGGTTGCGGAGTTTCGGACGCTGCAAGAGAAATACAAGTTTGCTCCACGCCATGCGGCCTCACAGCTCGCGGCCTTCGCCGCCGCCAAAATTTTCGTCGAGGGGCTTCAGCGCGCAGGCCAGAACTTAAGCCGCGAGAAACTTATCACGGCGCTCGAAGGTCTCAACAATTACGACACGGGCGTCACGCTTGTCGTCGTCAGCGGCTGGGTCAGGTCTTAGTCTTACATTGTATTCAAGCTGGCCGCCGACCAAGCCCTGCCCTTTTCCAAAGTGGAAGCGCACACGTTTGGGCAAGCGGGATAAAATGACGAAACGGGGGCGAACATCGCAACCGATCCAGCCTTATGGAAGTTGACCTTTTAGACCTGCCAGCCGGTGGCGCAGAGCGAGAAGAACTGCCCTGGGCTTTACAAAATCAGCAATAAAATTGACACGCACAATCGAAAGGTGTATCTTTCCCGCGCTCTTGACGGAACGGTCTTATTTTCGTCGCCCTCGCAGGCACACCATAAGCTCCTGCTAGCGATTTGTTAACTCTCGTTAGCCTCATGCAACCTTGTTAGTTTCGCTCGTTGACGCCCACTGCTTTGAAGTCCGCGCGCGGTATGGGTTTCTCGCATCCTCTCGAAAGCCGGAGCGGGTTTGAGTCTCGCGACCGCACGAACAAGTAATTCGTCTTTCGGCAAACCCATCCCGAATCATGTAGCGGCCTCCTCATGGAGAAGACTCATGAAACAATCTGACGCAGAGACCTTTCACACGCCATTGCCGGAGGGTGGATGGTCGTGGCGAACCGGCGTCGCGATGCTGCCCGCTATCGCCGTCGCGGCGCTGCCGAAATGCCCGCTGTGTCTGATGGCCGTGCTGAGCATCTTCGGGCTGGGCGCGATTGTCAAAGCCTCCTGGCTGCTGCCGCTCATGCTGTTCTTTTTGGGATTGGCGCTCGCCGCTTTAGCCCTCCGCGCCCGCCGCCGGAGGGGATACGGGCCGCTTCTGCTGGGAATCGGCGGCGCACTTTTCATCCTTTCAGGGAAGTTCTACTTCAATCACGACTCGATGATATACGCAGGTGTCTTTTTCCTGATGAGCGCATCCGTGTGGAGCACGTTGCCGACGAAGGACTCTTCGGACTGTCATTGTTGAGCTTTCAGGAGTTGTGAGGTCGCGCTCGAACTCACAGCCGGAGTCGTCACCCGTGCTTCTCTTCTTCAACCCCCAACCTGGATTAAGGAGCCGAAAACCATGGCTAAGATCGTAGCAGAATTAGGAAGTACACGACCGCTGGCAGCCGCCGTCGAGGCCGCAGCCGGAACGGTGCTCGCGGGCATCCCCCGCCACCGGAAAAACATTCTCAACCTCAGCGACCACGAGCTTGCCGCACTCAGGGAAGCCTTCATCAAAGTTTATGCCATTAACGACGAGCGAGGCTACCAGTATCACGCAGGCATTCACGGCGCTCCGCCGCCGACCTACTGCCAGCACGGCACTCCTTTGTTCGCCATCTGGCATCGCCCCTACCTCTACTTCTTTGAAAAGGCACTGCAAGACCAAGTCGCCGGCGTCACCATCCCTTTCTGGGACTGGTCGGCCCCGGAAGCGCAACGCAACGGGATACCGAAGGCGTTTGCCGACAAGACCTACAAGGACGGGCCGAGGCGACGCCCGAACCCTCTCTTCAGCGGAGACATCAAGTTTCGGGGCGCGGCCTTCACAAAGACTTTCCGGCAGCCTGCGAGCGCAGGCGTCCCCCGGCAACTCGCCATCCAGCTGGGAACCGCGCAGGGGACAACATCGGGTTACACGGATTATTCCAGAAACCTCGAAAGCCCGCACAACGGTTTGCACGGCTGGGTGGGCGGGACGATGGGCAACATCGGTTATGCGGCCTACGACCCTATCTTCTGGGCGCATCACGCCAACGTTGACCGTTGCTTCGCTTCATGGCAGGCGGCAAACCCGAACGTCCTGCCGCCCGACAACATCTACAACGCGACGATGGTGCCGTTCGGCGTCACCACGAAGCAGATGTGGAACTTACGGGATTTGGGCTACGATTACGTCGTCGGATCGGGAAGTCCGTTGAGGGGGCTGAAAGCAAAGGCTCTCGCCACAAAATTCAACGCCCCTGTGGCGCAGTTCTCACTGGAGAGCGTCAATCTACAGCCGAGGCCCAGGAAACTCCGGACGGCTTACATCAAGCTGCATGAAGTGGAGCAGCCTAAAGAGTCGCTTGAGATTCGCGTGTTTCTCAACCAGGCCGAAGTGAGCGCAGAGACACTGACTGAAGGCAACCCGCATTACGCCGGTTCCATTTACCTCTTCGGGCACGGCGAATGTGCCGGCAGTGCGGGGCATTGTGACATACCGGAGCAGGCGCGTGCGAAGGGTGATCTGAGGCCGCCTCATCACCTTACCCCCATGCAGACGCAACTGGATGTGACCGAGTCGGTGATGAAGCTGGCGGGAGCCGAAGCCGGAGTCAGCGTCACACTGGTCGCGGTTGACCCGCAGGGAAAGCAAATCCAGACTCCGGGGATAGACTTTGAAGCGATCTCGTTTGAGACGGTCTAAGCGCCGCGCTTCGCCCCGTCGCATTCCGTGAAATCACTATCGCCAAGTCAAAGCGCCGCGACCTCTCGATAAGAATCAGGTCGCGGCGCTTTGATTATGGAGAGCGTGTCACCACGCGCGGGCATCGTAAGCGGGACGCGGGTTCTTTATGCCCGCCGAATGAGCTTTGCCGCGCCCCAGCCTAAAAGAATCAAGACCGAAAGAACCACCCAGTTGTAATCGTGGCCGTAGGTCGCGACGGGAAAGTGGTTGCTAATCATTGTGAAGACGACGGGGACGGCCATGAAGGTGTTCTGCTTCGAGCGGAGCTTGGCCTGCGCTGAAAGCGCGGCGTCCGGCTCACGCCCCTCCTTGAGCGCGGCGATCATCTTGCGTTGTGCAGGCAGGATTCGCATCCACACGTTAGCCGCCATGATCGTGCCGAACATCGCGCCAATGTGTATGTAAGCCGCGCGTCCGCTCAGGACGCGCGAAAGCCCGTAAGCGGCGGCGACAACCAGAATATATGAGACGACGGCGAACCCCATTTCGTTTTTACCGAGCGGCGTAAGATGCATCAGGTCATAGACGAGCCACGCGACGACGAGCGCGCCGAGTCCGATCAGAGTCCCCTCCGTGACACCTACGCCGCGCCAGATGATACCCAGCCCCGGAACGAAGAGGCCGGGTGAGTCCGGGTCTAAAAGGCCGCCGCCCATGTAATAGAGCAGCACAAGCAGAAAGAAGCCGCTCAACCAAGTGATCGCGGCCTCCCAGCGAAACCAGTGCAGCACGCGCTCAAGTTCCAGCCCTGTGCGTTTCTCGACGACGTAGAAGCCTCCGCTGTGCACCATCCAGACTTTTCCGTCATCGCCCGCACCGTGCGGTGCGTCGTGAAAGCGACCGTCCAGCCACGTGAAGAAGTATGTCGTCCCGACCCAGAGGATGCCTGCGAAGACGTGTATCCAGCGCGCGAGCAGGTTGAGCCACTCGCTGATGTTAGGTGGAATTTTCATTCGTCAGCTCCAGAGATTAGTCGAACGCTAATCTATCCCTGTTAATTTTTGTTCCACATTCAGCTCCCGCGATATGTCGAGTAGCCGTGTGGACTCAACAGGAGCGGCACGTGATAATGCTGCGTCGCATCGCGGATAATAAAGATGATGCAAACTTGCGGATAAAAACCTTCGATGCCCTGCGCGGAGAAATAGGCCAGTGTGTCGAAGGTGAGCCGGTATGTTGCCTCCGCGAGAGTTGCGCCGGAAGGCACCAACGATTTCAGACGCCCGTCGTTGTCCGTCTCGCCGCTGCCGATCATTGACCAGCGATTGTCGGGGATTTGAACTTCGAGCGTGACCGGCACGCCGCGCGCCGGCCTGCCCTGCGAGATGTCGAGGACGTGTGTTGTGATGGCGCTCATGCTTGCAAAAGTTTCCGTAGGCGTAGATGTGTAATGAGCCGCTGCTCTTCGGCGGCGACGCGCAGTTCCGCGTCCGTGTCGTGGCCGAGGCGCTCGCGCAGGTTGGCGAGCATTTCATCCGAAGTTTTTCCCGTGGCGCAGACAATGAAGATGAAACCGAATTGATCTTCGTACTCGCGGTTGGCTTCGGCGAGCGCGGAGAAAATCTCCGGCGAGCCGCCGCGCGCGCTCGACTGTTCCTCTTCCGACCAGCGAGTCGCCTGCCGGCTGACCGAACGCTCGGCCTTCTGTCCTCCGATTTTCGGGTGGCTGCGAAAAGCTTCGAGCCAGTCTTCCCTGTCTAAATCCCACCATGCGCGATCCGCCGTCTCCAACAATTCGCGCACGCTTTCAAACGGGCGTTCTGCCTCCGCCCGCTCCGCCCACTTCGCCGAGCCGCAGCACTTCAACAACTCTTCGCGCGCCTCCTCTTGAGAAAGAGCGTTCAGGCGATCCAGCGACGCCGTCGCATCGCGCGACTCTTCAACATCCACGCCGACGTAAGTTTCTTCTTTCAACCCACGCTCCTGTCTGCATGCCCGTAGATGCGCAGGCGGCTGACTCCGCCGTCGGGGAAAATATTGAAGCGAACGTGCGTCACCGCTCCGGCGTCTTGAATCTCTTCCTCGTAGGTGTGGCGCGTGTGAGCTTGCAGGCGCGTGCGCGCCAGCACGTCTTTCCACGGCAGGGCTGGAATGCTTGAATCCTCGACGACGCCGTCGGCGCGGCACGCTTCGAGCGAACAGCTTTCGGGGAAATTGCCTTTGAAGTGCGCCGTGTCGACTTCGACGCGACGAATTGCGCCCCGCGTTCCCAGCTTAATCACGGCCCAATCATAGCCCGGCCCGCGACGACGACGCGTCTCCCAACCGTCGCTCATGTCCAGCCCGCGTCCCGGCATGATTAGATTGTGCCGGTGGCCGAAGAACATATCGCTGGCCGCGACGACGAGTCCGCCGTTTTCGACAGCCGCCAGATCAAGCTCGCCGCCCGTGCGCGCAAGGCGTCGCCAGTCCGGCGCGACTTCGCCATACACACGCAGCCGCGCCACGCCGCCGTCGGGGTAGATTTTGAAGCGCAGGTGTGTGGCACGCTCGCCGTGTGTGACGGGAAAAAGATTGCGCGAGTCTCCCTGCAGTTGCGACGGCGGAAGAATCTCCGTCCATTTAAATTCATCGCCCGCCAGTCGCTCGACATCCGGCACGCCTTCGACCGCGCACGCCTCAATAGAGCATTGCTCCGGATAGTTACCGCGAAAGAAACTCGTATCCACGAGGACGCCGCGAACGACGCCGGGAAGTCCGAGGCGTATGACGCACCAGTCGAAGCCCTGCGTCCGGCGACGCCGCGACTCCCAGCCGTCCATCCACTTTCCCCTGTCCGTGTACTTGCCCTCGATAAAGACGGGCGTGCTCGCCCTGAGCAAATTTTCCTTGGGCGCGAAGAACTCGTCGTTGGCGTAGAGCACGGCCCCGCCGAGTCGCTCGGACGTAAGATCAACCAACTCTGTAAAGTCCAACGGCATTCGGATTTCATTCTCCTCGCTTGAGTATCATGCCCGACGGTTCGCCGCAGAAAGCTCCTCGCTCGTAAATCCTCTCGCCTCGCAGGTACGTCGCATTCACGACACCGCGCAGAAGTCGTCCGGCGTAAGGCGTCAGTTTGTGGCGATGCTCGATGATTGAAGGCTCGACGCGAAAAGTTTCCTCCGGTGTCCAGATCACGAAGTCCGCGTCGAAGCCTGCGGCAATCGCGCCCTTACGCTGATCGAGACCGGCGAGGCGCGCTGGCGCTTCCGCCATCCACCGTGCGAGATGTGCGAGCGTGAAGCCACGCGCGCGTGCCTGCGTCCACATCACAGGCAACCGAAACTGCAAGGACGAGATGCCGCCCCACGCGCTCAGAAAGTCGCCGTCCTCGCGCCGCTTCAACTCCGGCGGGCACGGCGAATGATCCGACACCACCATGTCTATCAATCCTTCGCCGAGCGCGTCCCAGAGCAACTCCCGATTCCCGCGCTCGCGAATCGGCGGGCAGCACTTGAACTCGGTCGCGCCTGCGGGGATGCCTTCGGCGGCGAAGTAGAGATAATGCGGGCAGGTCTCGATTGTCAGCGGCAACTCTTCCGCACGCGCCGCGCGCAGCAGCGGCAAAGCGTCTGCCGACGAATGATGAACGATGTGCACACGCGCGCCCGTCTCGCGACACAGGCGAATCATCAGCGCGACCGCCTCGTCCTCCGCCGCGCGCGGTCTCGAATCGAGAAACGTCTCGTACTCTCGCGGACTCGCAGCGGCCTTTTTCTCGTGCTCGCGCAACGCCGCATCCACAGGCCCCGGCACTTCCGCGTGGACGATCAGCACCGCGCCGAGCCGCGCCAGTTCCGCCATCGCCGGGCGCAAATCGTCCTCCGACACGTTCGGAAACTCTTCGACGCCGGAGTGAATCAGAAAACATTTGAAGCCTGCGACGCCAGCCTCCCAGAGCGGCGCGAGCGCAGCTATGTTGCCCGGCACGACGCCGCCCCAGAAGCCCACGTCCGTCCAGCACTTCCCTTCCGCCGCCGCGAGTTTCTCCTTGAGATTCTCAGGCGTCGTCGTCGGAGGAATGCTGTTGAGCGGCATGTCCACGATGGTCGTCACACCGCCCGCCGCCGCCGCCCGCGTCGCCGTCCAGAAGCCTTCCCAATCCGCGCGCCCCGGCTCGTTGACGTGAACGTGCGAATCCACGAGTCCCGGCATCAACACGTCTTCGCCCGCCTCAACTAAATCAGAGCCATGCGGAATATCATCGAACGCGCCGACAGTCGAAATCCTTCCGCCGCGAACGTGTACAGACGCGGGGCCGAAAGAGGCGGGCGTCAACACTCTCTGACCACGGATGACGAAATCGGATGGAGGCATGGCTGACACAATGTCAACGCCTTCCCGCTTGAGAAGCGCGCTCATGCGGGAAGGAGATTCTTAAAATGCTGTCTTTCACTCATTCGCGGCTAACCGCGACAAAAATTCTTCCAGAACGTTGAGTGCGACGCGCAGGCGATAGCCGGCGGTCGAGCGCACGTCGTCAATCGGCGCGATTTCAACGGCGAGTTCAGAGCGCGCCGCCCTGATCGTCGCTGCGTCAATCTTTTGCCCGCTCAAGACCGCCTCGGTTCGACGGCAGCGCACGACCGTCGGCGCGACGCTCCCGAACGCGAGACGGATTTCAGCAACTCTCCCGTCAAACATCTCCGCCAGACCGGCGAAACAGATTTTCGAGATCGCCTGCGCGCGGCGCGTCCCGACCTTGCGCGCGTACTGCTTCGCATTCGTGGAGGGGCGCGGGCATCGTATGCGCGCGACGAGTTCGTCCGGGCGCATGACGGTCTGCTTGTAGCCTGTGTGAAAATCGCCGTAGGCGACCCAGCGTGAGCCAGCCGCCGAGATGAGTTCAAGTTGCGCGTCGTAGGCGAGGAGCGCGGGCGGCGAGTCGGCTGCCGGAGAGGCGTTGGCGATGTTGCCGCCGAGCGTCCCTCGATTCTGAATCGCCACGCCGCCCGTCTCTCGCGCCGCCCGGCACAACATCGGGAACTCGCGCCTGAGCGTCGCGTGCCGCTGCACCTCGGTGTAAGTCGTCAGTGCGCCGAGCGTGACGTGTTCGCTCGTCTCTTCGACGCCGCGCAGTTCGGGCAGTTGAAGGATGCTGAAAAATTTTCGGTGCGCGAGTCGGCCCGCCTCGAACAGCACCATCAAGTCCGTCCCGCCCGCGAACGGCTTCCAAGCGCCCGGCTCGTCGCGCAACAGCGCGAGCGCTTCGGCGAGATCGCGCGGGACGACCAACTCGTAACCGGGCAGGTAGGCTCTCACGATCCCGCTCCCGTGCGCTCGCAGGCGCGGACGACCGACTCGAAGATTTTCATGTAGCCGGTGCAGCGGCAGAGATTCCCTGCGAGGCCTTCGCGGATGTCCGCTTCGGTCGGTTGGGGAATCTGCTCAAGGAGGTTGAGGGCGGCCAGCACCATGCCGGGCGTGCAGATGCCACACTGCGCGCCGCCGCATTCTATAAAGGCTTCCTGCACGGCGTCCAACTGTTCGCCGCTCGCGACGCCTTCGATGGTTTTAATCTCAGCGCCCCGAACCTGCGCGACGGGGACGAGACAACTGTTGACGAGTTCGCCGTTGATGATGACGGAGCACGCGCCGCATTCACCCTCGCCGCAGCCTTCTTTCGTCCCCGTCAGCCGCAACTCTTCGCGCAGCACGTCGAGCAGTCGCGCCAGCGGGTAGGCTGCGAGCGTCACGGCATCGCCGTTGACGACGCAGTTGACGGAAATCTTGCCGGATGTCTCGGACACACTCAACACCTCACGCATTCACAATCTCACTCTCAAGAGCCTCCATCAACGCTTCGGGCATCAGAGGGACGTGAGTAAAACTGACGCCGGTGGCGGCCTCTATCGCGTTGAGAATCGCGGGAGCCGCGCCGTCCATCGGCAACTCGCCGATGCCCTTCGCGCCGCCGGGGCCTCCCCCGTGAGGGACTTCCTCGAAGTGGACGCGGATGGGCGGAATGTCTGCGGAGGTCGGGATGATGTAGTTGGTCATCTGGTTGTTGACCATGCGACCCTCCCGCCAGACGACGTTCTCGTAGAGCGTGTAGCCGATGGCCTGCGCCACGCCGCCCTCGATCTGTCCGGCGGCGAGCACAGGATGAATCACACGCCCCACTTCCTGCACCGCGACGAAATCCTCTACGTGCGCTTCGTAAGTGATCGCGTCGAGGCTGACCTCGGCGACGTAGACGGCCCACGCATACGCGCCGTAGGCGTCGCCCTGATATTTTTCGTCGTCCCAGTTGATGTCGGCGGGCTGTTTGTACTGGCTGAAAGATTTCAAAGCGCCGAAGCGTTCTATGTACGCGCGGCAGGCGCGACGGAAATCTTCTGAGGTGTAGTTTTCATTGAGCAGGCCGCTGCCAAGAAGCGTCTGCTTGAGGCCGAGCGCGGCTGACTCGACGAGTTTTCCGACGATCATGCACGTGCGCGACGCGACCGTGGGGCCGCTGTTGGGGACGTTGGACGTGTCTGGCTGCGCGGTTTCGATCTGGTCGTAATCGAGGCCGAGCGCTTCCGAGGCGATCTGCGCGAAGATGGTGTTCGTGCCCTGCCCGATCTCCGTGCTCGCGGCGAGGATACGCACCTGCCCCTCCGGCGTCGCTTCACAACCTACGACCGACTCAAGGTATTTCTCGCCGGAGCCTGTAAAGCCCGCGCCGTGCATGAACGAAGCGAAGCCCATGCCGCGCCTGATTTTCCCGTGCTCGTTCTCACGCGCGAAACGCTCCTGCTTGGCGTGGTAGTCCGAGAGTTCAAACGCGCGCTTGAGCAGGCCGTTCATGTCCACGGGTTCGTGTATGACTTGTCCGGTCGCGGTCGTCTCGCCTTGGCGTATGAAGTTGCGGCGGCGAAACTCTTCGGGCGAGAGGCCGACAGCCGATGCCACCTTGTTCAAGTGGCGTTCGAGCGCGAAGATGCTCTGCGGCGCGCCGAAGCCGCGAAAGGCTCCGTGCGGCGGCGCGTTCGTGGCGACGGCGCGTGAGTGTATGCGGACGTTGGGACAGAAGTAAGGCCCTGCGGCGTGAATCGTGCCGCGCGAGAGAACGACTGATGAGAGCGTGGCGTAAGCGCCTCCGTCAACGACGAAATCAATCTCCAT
>JAIVJG010000124.1 GCA_020200155.1 Acidobacteriota bacterium
GCCTCTATGAAGCGCGGCAGGCTGCGCACGATGGCGGGCGCGGTCGTCACGTCCACGGCTGGCGCGGGCGTGGCGGCTCCGCCTGCCGTCGCGCCTTCCTTCTTGTTCGACTGCGCGCGCGAGCCGCCGCACGAGGCGACTAAAACGCTCGACGCGGCGACGGCGAGGACGAGTGCGAAAATTCTGAACTGGTCACGGGAGAGCATACGTCTCGATTCTTCTCTGTTAGCGTGTTGGTTAATCTCTTAATCACCGCGCACGCGGCTTCACTTTGCCTGTACGCTCTGTCCGCCGCGCGGTTTCGCGACCACCGCGCGGCGGCGCGCCGGCGTTGATCCCACGCAGTAAAATATCCGTGAACTCGCGCGCGGCGTCTTCGTTCGAGAGATTGAGAATCCGGCGCGCGGGGTCTTTATCCCACAAAATGTTGTTGAGCGAATGGTGTATGACCGAGGCGCTGAACGCACGCACGATGACGAGTGGGTCAACGTCGCGGAAGACTCCATCGCGCTGGCGCTGGCGGACGTAGTTGCCTAAAAACTCGTACATCACGCGCACGTTTCTGTCCCAGAACATTTGCGCGAGCTGGTGGCCTTCGAGCGCGGAGTAGAGCAGTAGGCGAAGAAACTGCGGGTCTTGCTCGTGGTGACGCATCATCTCAAGTGCGATGCCCTCGAAGACGGCGCGGTCGTCCCTTTCCTTCATCGCCTCGGCCACGGAACACTGAATCGCCTCGATGGCGGGGCCGCCCGGCGCGGCGAGGCTCCCGACGCACGCCTTGTAATCAATGATGGCGGTGTAGAGTTCTTCCTTCGTCGCGAAGTGGCGAAAGATGATGGCTTCTGAAACGCCCGCCGCCTGCGCGATCTCCTTGGTGGTCGTGCCGCGAAAGCCGCGCTCCGAGAAAAGGCGCATCGCGATTTGCACGATCTGCTGGCGGCGCTCGCCCCCGGCCATGCGCCCGCTGCCCGCCTGCGCGGCGGGCGCACTCTCGTTCGAGCGCACAATGTCGGCCTGTCTGGTCATCTCGCTTTGATGGTCTCCGTTGGCTGCTGAAAAGATTAAAAGTAAGTACTTACTTACATCAACCGCGTCTTCTCTGTCAAGTCATGTTTCAGGAAAAACGGAAGCGGTTTACACGGCTCAGAAAAGATAGGCACGGAGAAGGATGGCAGGCCGAAAGTGGTGGGCGAAAGCAGGCCGAACAATTCCTGATTGTGGAGTTCAAATCTCAAATCCGAGTTCTCGGCTTCAAATCTCAGCTATGAATTTCCACATTCGGGATCCACGATCATGCTGCCTTCCGCTTTCCGCCTGCTGCCTTCCATGCATTTTGGGGCTGTATTGTTCCCGACCTTGTGTTAAAGTGGCGCGTACCTTTTCACAACAAAACAAAAGGCTTTTCTGCAAGGGCGGGCAGCGGGTTGGCGTCGGCTCTGGCGGGCTTTCCTTTTGATGTGGGCGAGGAAGGCATCGGCACGGCTTTTGCACACTTGCGGCGGGTAAAGCGATTCAATGGAAGCAAAATCTCGCACGCTTTTTCTAGTTAGACCGAGTAATTCACAATTGAAGGAGAGTAGGAACAATGTCACAGAATAGATCCGACAACGATAAGACCCCGGCAACCGGCACGACTGGCACCACGGGCGCGACGGGAAGCACAGGCGCGGGTACGGGCGCGAGCGGTACGGGCGCGAGCGGCGCGGGAACCAAGCGCGACGATTCGACCGGCATCGCGCGCACGAGCAGCACGACCGGCGCTGGCACGAGCGGCTCGGTCACCGCCCCCTACGGCGAGGGCGGCGGCGGTGCTGCAACCGGCACGGCGGCTGGTCTGGCGTCGCAGGCTAAGGAGTACGGGCAGAAGGTCGCCGAAGCGGCCACGCAGGCCAAGGACTACATCAGCGACAAGGCGTCGGTGGTCGGCGACAAGTTCCAGGACTTGAGAAATGCGGACTACCAGGAAATGGCAAACAACGCGAAGGACTACGCGCGGCAGAATCCCGGTCAGGCGCTTCTGATCTCGGCAGCCGCCGGGTTCGTTCTCGGACTTCTTCTACGCGGCGGACGCCGGAGCTAAGCCGTAGAGTTCAAGGTTTAAAGTTCAAGGTTCAAAGTCATTGCGGCTTTGAACCTTGAACTCGCGCACCGGCTCGTGCGGGTAAGGCGGCTTTGAACGTTAAACTTTGAACTTCTCTGGAGGGAAGAGCGATGGCTGAAGTGGAAAGAAGGACGACTGCCGTCCAAGCGGCGCAGGCGGGCACGGACATAGACAGTCTGCCCTCTCTGTTCGGTCGCCTCGGCGACGACGTGATGACGCTCGTTGACACCAAGCTCAGCTTGATGAAGGTCGAGCTGAAGGAGGATGCGTCGGTCTACGCGCGAAACGGCGCGATGATCGCCGTCGGCGGAGTCGTCGCGGCCATCGGGTTCGTGCTCGTCAACGTCGGGGTCGGGTGCTTCGTCGCCCTGCTCTTCGCGAGCGACACCCCCGGCGCGGTCGTGCAGAAGTTCGGGCCGTCGAGTTACGGTCTGGGTTTTCTCATCACGGGCGCGGTCTATCTGGTCATCGGCGGCATCATCGCGTACATGGCGAAGAGCCGCCTTGCCAAGTTCAACCCCTCGCCGGAAACAAGTCTTGAGGAATTCAGAAAGGACAAGCAATGGCTGAAGAAAGAAATCTAGCACTGTCGCGCGCCGAGGATTTTGAGGACGACGAAGACGCGACCAAAGCGGAGCTTCAGCGTCGTATGGAAGAGGCGCGCGAATCAATCACGCAAACCGTGACGGAGATTAAAGAAACAGTGGCGAACCAATACCAGCAGGTCAGAACTACTATCAGCGAATCGCTCGACTGGCGTGAGCAATACAGACGCCGTCCCGTTCCCTTCACCGTCGGCGCGCTCGTCGGCGGGGTGATCGCCGGCTACAGCATCCGCAGAAGCGGAGGAGCCGCAAGGCCCCGGCCTGATGGAGCGCTTCAAGGAGACGCAGGCCTACGACCGCTTGCAGCAGGAGCTTTCGACGCTCGGCTCGCGCGCCGTCGAGGAGCTTTCAAAGACGGCGCAGAACGTCGTGCTGCCGGCGCTCCTCGGCAAGCTCAAAGACCTGATCGGCATAGACCTCGGCACGCAGCGCGAAGTGGCGAAGCGCAGCAAACTGGAGCACGAAGCGGTCAGCACAGCGGCGGCCACCGATGCGGTCGCTGACGAGCAGGCATCCGCCACCGGCGCGAGCGGCGGGACTACATCGCCGCCTTACGCATCAAGGGCAGGCACCGGCGGTTCCCTGTAAGGTCGCCGCATCGTATAGCTGGGCGGCGGCGGCACGCAGGCCAACCGGAGAGATGCGTGCCCCTCATGCTCCGCGCAGCCAGATACCGCAAGGGCGAGCCACCACCTAAGACGGCTCGCCCTTCGTCTTTTTGTAGACGAACTATCGTCCGTCCGTCGGATGCCTTTCTCCCTTTATGACCACACCGCCCGCCATCTCACAACGCGCCGCCGCCGAGCAGGGCGCGACGGCGACGCACGAGCACATTCGAGAGCAGCCGCGCGACGACGCCGGTGTCGAAGTCATCATCAACGCCTCTGCGGGCACGGACGACAAGGACGGAGCGAAACGTAATATCGAGGAGGCTTTCACCGCGTGCGGCCTTGAGGCTCACGTCTCACTGGCGCATGGCGGCGAAGAGATCACGGAACTGGCGCGACGCGCCGTGGAGCAGGACGCGCGCATCGTCGTCGCGGGCGGAGGCGACGGGACGGTCAACGCAGTGGCTTCCGAACTCGTCGGCACGAAGGCGGCGCTCGGCGTTCTCCCGCTCGGCACGCTCAACCACTTCGCCAAGGATTTGGGCATCCCGCTCACGCTCGCCGACGCTGCGCGCAACGTCCTCGAGGGCCGCGCGGCGAGCGTTGACGTGGGCGAAGTCAACGGGCATGTCTTCATCAACAATTCGAGCCTCGGCCTCTACCCGCGCATCGTGCGCCGGCGCGAGAAGTTGCAGGAGCGTCTGGGACGCGGCGGCAAGTGGCCTGCTTTCTTCTGGGCGGCGCTCTCCGTGCTGCGCCGCTATCCGTTCCTCAACGTGCGCCTGAGCGCCGACGGCGAGGACATCGCACGCCGCACGCCCTTCGTCTTCGTCGGCAACAACGAATACCAGATGGAGAGTTTCAACATCGGCGGGCGCGCGTGCCTCGACGCGGGGCATCTGAGCCTCTACGTCACGCACCGCACGGGCCGCTGGGGGCTGCTGCGTCTCGCCGTGCGCGCTCTCTTCGGTCGTCTCCGCGAGGCGAAAGACTTTGAAGCCACTTGCGCCAAAGAAATCTGGGTCGAGACGCACAAACCCAAACGCATGCCCGTCGCCACCGACGGCGAAGTCATACTGCTGACGACGCCTCTGCACTATCGCGTGCGACCCGGCGCATTGCGCGTCATTGTTCCGAAACAAGCGGCGAGCGACGAGTAAAGAATTCTTCCGGCTCGTCATTCGTCACTGCTGTCGAACGTTATGCGAAAACTCGTTCATCTCTCCGACCTGCACTTCGGGCGCATAGACGAGGCGATCATCGAGCCGCTCGTCGCCGCCGTCTCGGAGTGCGCGCCGGACGTGGTGGTCGTCTCCGGCGACCTGACGCAGCGCGCACGCTCGGAACAGTTCAGGGAGGCGCGGAAATTTCTGGACGCGCTGCCCTCGCCGCAGATCGTCGTGCCCGGCAATAGATGACGAAGATCATCGTCACGCACCACCCCTTCGACGTGCCGGAAGGCGCGGACGAGCGCGAACTCGTCGGGCGTGCCGGGATGGCGATGGAGGCGCTCGCCAACTGCGGCGCGGATTTGCTGCTCGCAGGTCATCTACACCTCAGCCACACGGGCCACACCGCCGAGCGTTACAAAATTCAGGGTCACTCCGCGCTCGTCGTGCAGGCGGGCACGGCCACCTCCACGCGCGGGCGCGGCGAAACGAATTCCTTCAACGTGATCCGCGTCCAGCACCCGCACATCAACGTCGAGCGCCTCGCGTGGCATCCCGAAAGCGCTGTCTTCAAGCCCGCCGCTTCCGAAACCTTCAAGCACACCTCCGAAGGCTGGGTGCGAATCCCGGACGAAGTGGCCGCCGGCATCGTCTTCGCCAGAGAGAGCGCGGGGCTGCAATCAAACGACCCCCTGAACGTGTCGGAAGATTAAGCACGGCGCGGCTCTGATTCGCCTGAACTTCTGTAGCTCCGACTCAGGTTTGTGTGAACTCCGTAGTTCCCGCATCCGCCATTTTTCTCTTTACAGAATCCCTAACCGGTCATAGACTTCTCACCTCCCCGGCCATCTGAGCCTGAACCTTATCTTGAATAGAGGACTCTTCATGCACAGACAAAAATTCGCCCAGCCGCGCCTTGTCGTTTTTATCATGTGCCTGCTTTTCTCGCTCGTGTTGACGAACGGCGCAGCCGTGCGCGCGACGGGACAAACGGGCGACCCCGACCGCCTGCGCGCCTTTCAGCTTTTCAATGACAGCAAATTTACTGAGGCGCTGCCCCTGCTAAAAAAACTCGCCGACGCCAACCCGGACGATCCGGCGGTGCTTGAAAAATACGGCTTCTCTCTGCTCGCAGTCACGCGGACTGTTGATGATCAGGCGACGCGCCAGAAGATGATTGAGAGAGCGCGTGTGGCGTTACTCCGCTCGAAGCAACTCGGCAATAACAGCAATCTTTTGCAGGCCGCGCTCGAAGCCGTAGCCTCCGGCGGCGGTGGGGGTAAGCCGGCCTTCTCGGAAAATAAAGAGGCCGAGCGGGCGATGTATGAAGGCGAAGCCGCCTACACCCGTGGTGAGTTGAACCAGGCCGCCGCCGCTTACGCGAAGGCGTTGAAACTCGACCCAACCATCTACGAGGCGGCGCTGTTCGCGGGCGATATGTATTTCAAGTTGAAGGAGTGGGACAAGGCCGGTGAATGGTTCACCAAAGCCATCGGCATTAATGCCGACCGCGAAACGGCCTATCGCTACTGGGGCGACGCGTTGATGATGGGACAGGATAAAAAGGAAGAGTCGCGGCTCAAATTCGTCGAAGCCATCGTGGCCGAGCCTTACAAGCGGCAGGCGTGGGTCGGACTCATGCAATGGGCACAACGTTACAAAGTCCGGCTTGGACACCCGCGCATCGAGCCGCAGGTCAGCGTCTCGCCTCTCAAAGACAATAAGATGACGATCACGGTTGACCCGAAGTCTCTGGAGAAGAAGGACGACGGCACCTCGGCGTGGCTCTTTTACGGCATCGCGCGTGCGGCATGGCAGACGGAGAAGTTCGCCAAAGAGTTTCCCGGCGAGAAAACCTATCGGCACAGCCTGCGTGAGGAGGCGGAGGCGCTGCGCGGCGTCGCCGAACTCGTCGGACAGCAGACGAAAGAGGGCAAGGTCAAGCAACTCGACCCGGCACTGGCCTCTCTCTTGAAACTTCAAGACGCTGGACTGCTCGAAGCCTACATCCTCCTCGCGCACCCTGATGACGGGATCGCGCGGGATTACGAGGCGTACCGCCG
>JAIVJG010000125.1 GCA_020200155.1 Acidobacteriota bacterium
ATCCAACTGAAGCCGTCCGGGTTCGTCCAGACGGGGTTGTAGACGCGCGTGAAGTAAGTATCAATTTTGCCGCGCCCGTCCTTGAGGAACTGCGGCAGCAGGAAAGACATCTCGTTCATCGCGAGCGGATACTCGCGCGGCCACGTCAGCTCATTCCACGCGGGCGGGTGCGGCGGCGTGTAGATGGGCTTCGGCACAAACTTGTTCCACGCGTTCGGGAACACTCCGCCCTCTGTCGCGACCGCGCCCAGAAGCGCGTTGAGCATGAAGAGCGTGCGCGTCACCTGCCACCCGCCGCTATTGCCCGCAGAGGCCGAGCGCCAGTTGTGGCTTGAAAACCTTGTGCCGGCGGTCGCGACCACTTTCGCCATCTCTTCGATGACGCGCGCGTCAACGCCCGACTCCTTCGACGCGAACTCGAACGTGTAAGCCCTGTACAGCGTCTTCAGCGCCGACTCGAAATTCTCGAAGCTGGTCTCGGCCTCCGGCTGCTCGACGGCCATGAACTCTTCCCAGTTCCACCAGCGCCGCACGAACTCGCGATTGTAGAGATTGTTTTGAATCAAGTAGCTCGCCATCGCCAGGACGATAGCCGCCTCCGAGCCGGGATACGGCGAGACGAAATAGTCCGCATGCGTCGCCGTGTTCGACAGCCGCGTGTCGAAGACGATCAGCTTCGCGCCGTTCTGTTTCGCCTCGATGACGCGCTGCGCGTGCGGGTTGAAATAATGTCCCGCTTCGAGGTGTGAGCTGATAAGGAAGATGACTTTGGCGTTCACGTGGTCTGGACTCGGACGATCCAAGCCCATCCAGAATTGATAGCCCGCGCGGCTCGACGACGAACAGATATTCGTGTGCGAGTTGTGGCCGTCCACGCCCCACGCCGCGAGTATTCTTTCAGTGAATCCATCCTCACCCGGACGCCCGACGTGATACATCACTTCGTTGCGACGATCCTCCGTGATGGCCTTGCGAATGCGCGCGGCGAGGTCGTCTAAAACTTCGTCCCAACCGACGCGCACCCACTTGCCCTCGCCCCGTGCTCCTGCGCGCTTCAACGGATACAGGATGCGGTCGGGGTCTGTGATCTGGTTGAGCGTCGCCGGCCCCTTCGCGCAGTTGCGCCCGCGCGAGCCGGGGTGTTCCGGGTTGCCCTCGAACTTCCGCACCTGCAAGCTCTCTCTGTCAACGTAAGCCAGCAAGCCACAAGCCGATTCGCAGTTAAAGCACGTCGTCGGCACAAGCATGTACCTGTGCTCGACGCGACGCGGCCACGCCTTCGTGTCCAACTCCACCCAATCGTCCCAACGCTCCTTCGGCGGAAATGCCGCGAGATGAATCCGGCTCGGCCCCGGATAGAAAGTCTCACCGCGCGCTTCCGTTTCTTTGCGCGCCGCGCTGACGCGCTCGTTCAATTCTGTGAGCTTCATCTTTCTTTTCGTTCCCTCGCTTTGACCCCGGCGCTACTTCCTTTTTGAAATAAGATGGGCGACGGCCTTCTCAATTCTGCGTTGTCGCGTCTCCGGTTTCTTCGCCGCTTCGACGGCCTGCGCGTATTCCTTACGGTGCGTGTAGCTGAGTTTGTCCCAAGCGGCCTGCGCGTCTTTGTCGGCTTTCAAGGCGCGGGCGAGGTCGGCGGGCGGTGTGATGACGCGCGGCTCCGTGTCACGTTCTAACACGATGCTGACGGTGTCGCCGGCTTTCACGTTTGCGTCCGCGCGCAGTTGTTTGTTGACGACCATGATGAACTTGCCGCCCATTGGGACGATAGAGGTGCGGAAGGGTGTGTCGTTGATCGTGCCGCGCACGGGGACGCGGGCGCGCGTGCCGAAGGTCTTGGGCACGTCGAAGGGGATGATGATGGCCGTCGCCGTGCTGTCTTCAGCCTGTTCGAGCGGGACGCGGAATCGTTTTGTGGTGGTCGCCATGAGTTCTCCTTTAAGCGAGCGGGACGGATTGACCTGCTTGAACGTATGCGTGTTCGTGGAGCAGCAGCCCCGTGAGCGCGAGCGGCGCGGCAAAGATGCCAAGCCACGGCGCGAACATACCGCCGAGCGAGACCGCGAGTCCCGCCCAGAAGAAAACGCGGTAGCGGCCTTTGACCATCTCCCACACGGCGAGGCGTGCGTGCGCCGTCGGGTGCGTTAAGGTCACTTCGCCCCAGACCATGAGCAGGTGTATGAGCGTCGTCGCGCTGAGCGTCCACGCGAGCGGCGCGAATGATTGCGGCTCAAGCCAGAGCGCGGAGGGCATGAGCGTCGCCGCGCCGAGCAGGAGCGATTGAACGAGCAGGTGCGGCGGAAGTAGTGCGCTCTGCCACATGTCGCGTGCTTTGGCCTGTGCGAAGAGGTAGGCCGTGTAGATGGCAGTCAGCACGCCGAGCACGACGCCGGGCAAAATCAGAATGAGTTGAACTGAAGTGCTTCCCGCGAGGCTGGCGAGAAAGTGCAGCGCGAGGACGGTGGAATAACCCGCGATGATGAACGCACCGCGCACGAGCCAACTACGCCACTGCGGGCGCGTGAAGATCATGTAGAAGCGCGCGGGATGTTCCAAGTCCCAGATGAGCAAGCCGCCGGTGATGGCGAGGAAGACGCCGGAGAGAATCGGTGTCGCCCAAAGCCATAGCGGACTGCTTGCCATGAGCGGCCAATCAAACATTCCTTTCGGGAGGTAAGCCAAGCTCAGTACAACTAAAAACAAAGCCACGAGATAGACGCCCGCCGCGATGCCCTTCGTCCAGGTGTAAAGGCTCACGCGCCAGTCCCACGGGATTGAGTGCGGCACGTCATAAGAGAGGAGCGCGGCGGCGGACGAGTTCGCATAAGTCGGGTTGCCGGAGACGATTGTTTCGCTGTCTGTTTTTTGCTCGCTCCACATGAAGAGGCCGCCGTCGGGTCTGCGCGCGGCGAGCGGGTCGAGCGT
>JAIVJG010000292.1 GCA_020200155.1 Acidobacteriota bacterium
CTCAGGGGTTGAGTCAATCAACCTCGATGGCGTCGAACCTCTCGACGATGCGAACACGCCCGCGCCCTCTCCGTTTGATGATGAAGTCCTGACGACGAACACGAGCGCACCGCGCTATGACCCTGCTCATCCGTCGCTCTCGCCGCACCAGCTTCCGCGTCTCTCTCTGCCCGCCAACCCGGATTTGCAGACAATGGAAGGCCGTCATGCGCGCGACGAGATGGCCGCTCAAAGCTCGAACCCGGACGCGCATCTCGTGATGGATGTCTCTCTGCCTCATGGCGCGCGGGACTGGTCGCAGGTTGACGACAAGGGGGCGGTGCGCGCGGCGGTGGCTCAATACGCACAAGTCCACGACATCCCTGAACGCTACACTAAGGGCTGGCTTGAACAGCACTCCGAGCAGCTACACCTGACGACGGGGGGAGACGGCAAACCCGTCCAGCCTTCTGATTTCATCTATGAAGGCTCGCCCGCTTACGACTTCGAGAAGAGGACTCTGCGCGTCGCGGCCTCCTTGCCGATCTTCAAAAAGTTGCGCGACGATTACATGGCGAGCCTCAACGCCGTTGACCGGGCCGGAGAGTGGGCGTTTGGCTCTCAGGAGTCGCCCGGTGAAAAGCTGCTCGACGTGGCCGCTCCCGTGGCTCATACGGCCCTGAAGGGCGCGGAGATGGCCGCACGCCCGTTCTCAGCCGCAGACGCCGCCGTGTGGTCGAAGATTCGCTCAGGGAATCTCAACCCGACCGATATTGACCCGCTGACGGCCAACGCCCTCGCTCAAGCCTTACAGGGCGGCGAGCAGCCCGACTACGCGAAGAATCCGCTGGCCGAAGGCGTGCGCCACAGTGAGACGTTGAAGAACATAAACCCGCGCCTGCCTGCGCTTCTGGGGGGCATCACAGAGGCCGTCACGTCGCCCTCAAACCTGCTCGCCGCCGGAGTTGGCAAGCCTGCCCTGCAAGCTTTGAAGAGTTCACGCGTCGGTGCCGGCGTCGCGGCGGGACTCTCCGAAGCGATGGGCGGCGAGACGAAGCTCGCGGAGTTCTTCAGTCGCGGCGGGCGTGTGCTCGACATCGAAACTGCTGCCGTTGACGCTTCCAAAGCGGCTGACGCTGCCGAAGGGTTGCTCGTGACGATCAAAGACGCTGAGGGCAATCTGCACCGCATCAACACGGCGACGGGCGAGATCGAAGAGAATATCAAGACTCTGCCGCGCATCATGGGGATGAGCGTCCCTGAAGCTTTAGAGAAGCACCCAAAGCTCGACTCTCACGTGGCTGAACGTCTCGCCAACGCACAAGAGCGGGCTGCCCGATTCGAGGCCGAAGCCTCGCGCGCTGATCTGCCTGACGACTACCGGCAGACGCACGCGGAAGAGGCCGCACGCGCGCACGATGAGGCGGCATATTTGCGCGACGTGCAGGCCGCGATTGAAGAACATCGTAACCCCACGCCGGTTAAAGCCGCGCAGCCTGCCGCCTCCGAAACTGCCGATGGCACGCTCTCCGAGCAGATGGACGCGCTCAAGGGAGGACGCCGCGCCGTAGTCGAAATCACGTCTGACCAGCTTGCCGACCCGGACGTGCAGACGATTGTGCCGCGAGGCTTCCGCTCATTCAAGACGTTCGACGGCGGGCGCATCATCTACGACCCGCGACAGGTGAGCCGGGAGCAGGTCGTCGAGGCTATGGACGCGGGCACTCTGGGCGCGCACGGCGTACCTCTGGCCGATGGCGGCACGCCGCTCCCGGCTGTTGGCGAGTCTTCCATACCCCGCCCGTCGCTCCCTGCGCGAGTCGGTCGCCAGTTCGTCAACGCCTATCATCTGCCGAAGAGTGTTCAAGCCTCGGCTGATCTGAGCGCCACGATGCGGCAGGGTTTAATTCCGCTCGCCGCTCATCCGTCGTTCATCAAAGACATGATGCGTAACCAGGTCAAAGCCTTCGCGTCTCAAGACGCTGCGGACGCGCTGAAGGATGCGATCATCAATCATCCCGACTACGGCCTGATGAAAGATTCGGGGCTGTACCTCTCAAGTGTTCGCGGCTCTGCGCCTGAAGAAATGTTTTCGTCTGCGTGGAGCGAGAAGATCCCCGTCGTCAAGCAATCAGACCGCGCATACTCTGCCGCGCTCGATACCGTGCGCGTGAAGTCATTCGAGATGTACGCGGCTGAACTCAAAGCCAAAGGCATCACCGACGAGAAAACATATTCAGACATCGCCCACTGGATCAACCGCGCGACGGGGAGAGCCGAGGGGCGGATTGTTGATGCCATCGCGCCCGTGCTGAACTTCCCGCTGTTCTCGCCGCGCCTGACGGCCTCACGCTTTCAGGTTCTCAATCCCGTCTTCTACATGAGGATGACGCCTGCGGCTCGTCGCATCGCTGTCAGAGAGATGATGCGCGCCACGGGCACATTCTCGGCGACGGTGGGGCTGGCTACTCTTGCGGGCGCGCGCACGTCGCTCGATCCGCGCAACGCGAACTTCGGGAAGATAGTCGTCGGCAACACGCATCTCGACATCGGCGCTGGCGAACTGCAAGCCATCCGGTACACAGCGCAGATGACGGATGCTTTCGCCAGAGAAGCCAAAGGCGAGCGGCTTGATAAGAAGTGGACGCCCACAGCGATCACGATGCGCTTTCTTCGCTCGAAGCTGGGGCCGCTGCCGTCCTATGCGGTGGATGTGAAGACGGGCAAGGATTATTCGGGAAACCCCGTGGAGTGGAAACGTCGCGCTTTACAGATGGCCGTCCCGTTCGTCGTCAACGATCTCTACGAGGGCTGGCGTGATTCCGGCGCGTGGGGCGCGGTCAAAGCCTCGCCGGCAATCCTCGGCGTCGGCGTCAACACGTACCGGGAAAAGCAAAAGCATGGCCGGTTCAGTAGCGGACGCTCGCATTCTTACACGAACAGCGA
>JAIVJG010000213.1 GCA_020200155.1 Acidobacteriota bacterium
CGTCCATCTCGCCGACCTCCTCATTGCCTGTCTGATTTTGCAGAGTGGCTTCGAGTTCCGCCGCGTAGTCTTCATCGCTTAACCCCGCCCTGCCGATGATGCCGGAGTCCCAGACTTTGTGAAGGTTGGATTTTTTGCCGAAGAACGTGACCATGATGTTGTTGCCGCCCCGATCGTCCTTGAAGCTGACGTGGAGTGGCTGGTGCAGGGCGCCGACGAAATGGACGATGAACTTCAAGGCTTCGGCGCGGTCGCCGGTGGCCGCGCCCGAAAGGACATCGCGGAAGTGCTCGATGGCCGTCACGGCGCAGCCCGGCTCGCCGTCGCTCGCGTCGCGGCAGTCGCGCGTGCGGCTGAATTTCGTGGCGTTGCGCGGGAGGTTGACGAAGTGCCACCCCGACGTTTCCCGGCGCTCGTTGCGCACGGCGTCGGCCCAGTTGGCGACATCTTCGAGCGTCTCATCGCCGAGGATGGTTTCGATTTTCTGGCGCACCTGCGGCGTCAGGTGCTTCATCGCCACGAGCGCGACGATGCGGTGGCCGGAAGGCCCCCAGGCGTTGACGCGGACGGGGAACGAAGCGAGCAGGGACGTGAGCAGAACGAAACAGAGCAAGGGATTTCGGTGGGACAGTTTCATGGTTTTATCTCCTCCTTCGGAGCAAGTGGGCGCAGCCTGCGAGGGCAAGCGTGAAGACTGAGCGTGATGGAAAAAGCGCGAGGTGAAGACTCTTAAGCAACGGTAGCATGCTTCGGAAGCGAATCCGACTGTCGCCCAATTAACACAACGAAAGACGGCGTGTCAAGAAAATGTAGCCGGAGGCGGACGCTTCAAAGATTTCGGACGTACTCGTCGAGGTCTGCACGCTTGATGCGCCAGCGCCGCCCGATCATCTGTGCCTTGAGCGTCCCTTCACGTGCGGCCTGTCGCAGCCGGTCGCGGGACAAACCGGTCAGGACGGCGGCCTCCGGGAGCGTCAGCAAAATTTTATGCGCGACTTCGGCGGCGGACGGCGCGCGTGAGGCCGGCTCGCCATGGCGCAACGCTTCGAGGGCCGCGATCAATCGTTCGAGCGATTCGGGGCGGGGTTGCGCGAGGGCCAGCGCCTGTGCGTCGGGCGTTGTGGGCGTCTCGACGATTGCGCCGCGCGGTTGGGCCGTCGCGCCGCCCGCTTCTTCCACGTCGCGCGCTTCCCGTGCGCCGCCCGCTTCCTGTTCCCGCCAGATTGATCTGAAAGCCTCTTCGGGATTCTTCAAGTCGTAAGAGTTTTCAAGCGCCGGCGCGGCGACGGGCGCGGCGGATTCCGCCCCGGCACGGCAGAGTAGATCGAAGGCTTCTGTGTGGCCGTGGCGCGCGGCAATGGTCGCCGCTGTTTCGCCGTGCTGGTCGCCTGCATTCACGTCGGCTCCATGAGCAAGGAGAATTTTCAGGCACTCGACGTTATTCTCGTCAGCCGCGCTGATTAGTGGAGTCCGCCCCTCTTTGTCTCTGAGATTCGAGTCCGCGCCGCCGGAGAGGAGCACTCGCAGCATCTCTGCATCGCCCAGCGAGACGGCCAGCATGAGCGCGCCCCACCCTTTGGCGTTTCTGGCGTTCACGTCCGCGCCGCCGCCGAGCAAACTCTTGACGACGCCTGCGTGTCCACGCACGGTGGCGACCATGAGGGGCGTCCATTGCTGATCGTCGCGCGCGTCCACGTCCGTTCCCTCCGCGAGAAGCGCGCCGACGGCATCCGCGTCGCCTTCGTGCGCGGCCCGCAGCAGCGAAGGGCGTTCGCGGACGGCCTGCGCCGGAGGCAGGGCTTCATTCGGTCGAGACTTGAATGCGTCCAGCAGTTCCACGACGGCGGCGTGTCCGTTCTTCGCCGCCACGTCGCGCGCGGTTTTCCCGATCTGGTTGCGCGCCCCCGTGCCTGCGCCCGAATCGAGCAGGACGCGCACGACCTCCGCGTGGCCGTTGAGCGCCGCGTAGATCAGTGCCGTGTTGCCGAATTTATCCGTCGCGTTCACGTCCGACGCGCCGGCGAGTAGTTCCCGCACTTTGGCGGCGTCGCCTTTCGACGCGGCATTGCGTAGCCCCGTGTTGCGATCTTCAGAATTAACCATTGAAGCATCCATATTAATTTCCCCGATTAATTTCCCCGCCCCGCGCGCAACTCACGCTTCCGCCGCGTCCTTGTCCCTGATCGCTTCCGACTCTCGTTCCGCGCCCGGCATCTCCAGCAACGCCCTCTCCCCGATGGCTTCTCGCACAAGCGCCTGCTCGCCTCCCGGCAACGAGCGGAAAGCATCAACGACGCGGCGCGCGTCCCCTTCGTCCGGCTCATCCCATTCCGGCGAGGGCGTGACCAGGACGAGGCCCAGCACGTAGAGCGCGAGCGTGAAGAAAGAGATGTAGCCGGTCGCGGGCGCGAACGCCTGCGCGTTGACTGAGCCAAACGTGAAGCCTTCGACGAGCGCGCCCGCCAGACGCTTCAACCACCCGCCATCGGGCGCGGCCAGCGACGCGAGCAGCACGTATTTGAGTACAAACGACGTGCCGAACAGCACCGCGAGGCTGCGGATGAGGCGGGGCGCGTCGAACGAAGAGAAATGGCTTTGCCAGAGCGTCCACAAAAAGAAGAACGAGAACATCCAGCGCAACAGCCCCGCTTCGGGAAGGACGCTGTTGAAGCTCTGCGCCGAGGCGAAGAAGAGCGTGACGAGTGCGGCTGAGTGTATCTTCAACTCCGGGTCGTCCACAGTGAGCGCCGCGTCCGGCGACAGAGCGATGGCACGGTTGATCGCTTCGAGTCCCTGACGGAAGAGCGCGTCGTCGTTGTAAACGCGCCCCCAGCCCTGCCTGTAAAAAGCGTAAGCGATGTAGAACTGCGTGCGCGCGTCGCGTGCGGCGGGGTCGGCGCGCGTCCACTCGTCGCGCGCCGCTGCATACTGCTCGCGCAGGAATAATTCGTGCGCCGCATCAAACCGCGCGCGGTCAATTTCGTAAGTCCCCGCCGTCACGCTCGCACGCGTCGCCACCTCCGCGACCGTGCGCGGCGCGGCGTAGTAGAGCCAGACGATGAACGCCGCAAAGAGCAGCGTCCACGCGATGCCGAGTGCAGGGATGAGTCGAGCGCGTCGCATTTGCTATAATCCTACGCAGATTGTTAGGGGTTCACCAGACGATGTCAACGAGCGACAAGCTATACGCCGGTAACACAAGCGCGACGACGGGGCACGCGCCCGCGCAAACGTCGGCGGGCGAGGGAGTATTGCCGGCGCTTGAGCGCGAAGTGAAGCCTTTTAAGATTCGCGATGTCGAGATCAACCCACCGCTCGTTTTGTCGCCGATGGCGGGCGTGACGGACGTGGCTTTCCGCTGCCTGTTGAAGCGTCGCGGCGGCATCGGCCTGACCGTCTCGGAGTTCATTTCGGTCGAGGGACTGACGCGCAACAATCCGAAGTCGCTCCGACAGATGCGCTTTCACGAGTTCGAGCGGCCCTACGCCGTGCAGATTTTCGGAGGCCGTCCCGAACGGATGCGGATGGCGGCGGAGATGGCCGAGCAGGTCGGGGCCGACATCCTCGACATCAACTGCGGCTGCCCCGCGCCGAAGGTCGTCAAGCACGGCGGCGGCAGCGGGCTGCTGCGCGACCTGTCTCGCCTCGAAACGATTCTCAAAGACATCAAGCGCGCGATTACTATTCCACTGACGATTAAAATTCGCGCGGGCTACTACGACAACAATATCAACGCGGTAGAGACGGCGAAACTGGCCGAGGCGTGCGGCGTCGAGCACATCGCGCTCCATGGGCGCACGAAGGAGCAGGGCTACAAGGGACGCGCCAACTGGGATTTGGTGAGGCAGATTAAAGAGACTGTGAAAATTCCCGTCTCCGGCAGCGGCGACGTGACGACTGTGGCGGAAGCCTTCGCGCGCTGGAACGAGACGAATTGCGACGGCGTTCTCATCGGACGCGGCGCGATGGCGAACCCGTGGATTTTTCGCCAGATTGAAGACGCGCTTCACCACCGCGCTCCATACGAACCGACGCTCGAAGACAAGCGCGCCGTCCTCCTCGAATACTTTGACCTGCTCCGCGCAGACATGCCTGAGTTCGCCGCCATCGGTCGCATGAAACAACTCGCCGGACAGTTCACGCGCGGCCTCGCCGGCGGCTCGCGCTTTCGACAGGTCATCTATCACTCGCACGAAGTCACGGAGATTCTCGACCGCATCGAAGAATACTTCGAGACCGTCGCCGCCGGGCGTTTTTATGTGGGCGAAGGAACAGAGACGACGGAAGAGGATGCTCCCGTGCTCGATTCGTGTGAAGCAGCGTGATTGAAGAAGACAGGCATCCAATCTGTCGCTATTGCAAAAGATGGATGTAGATTCGCTCACTGCCATCTTCAAGAAAGAAAATAGACTCGTCATCAGCAACGAACCTTCTCAACGGGTATGTCCCTTCCGCTACTAATTCGTGATCTGTTTCAAAAACATAGGAACCGTTCGTCTCTCGTACTAACACTTCAAAATTATCTTCTCTTTCGCTTAGCTCTCTCAGTTCAAATCTGATGGTTTTAGCTTTGGGATTGACAATAATGCTCCCCGGTACACTCTCGTAAAAATATATTTCGTCCTCGTAAAGCCAAGTTGCTTTTACGCGATTTACCGAGTTGAAATGAGTCTTCATGGTTTAGTCAGCGACGTGAGATGTGCATGGTCGTGTTCTACACCGGCACAGATTCCCAACTCTTGGCTCGTGCTGTCATTGCTTCCACCTGGTCCGGCCAGTCGTGCAGCGTCGCCGGATCGAAGTCAGCGCCATTGGGCCAGACAAGTGTGTGAACTTCCGGGTCAAGCTTAACCTGATTGAAGAGTTTCAGGTCGCGCAACTGTCCATAGACTTCTCCTGCTAACACTGGCTGAAAATCTATCGTCTGCTCCGTCTGATCATCAAACCTCACACGCAACTGATACTGCCCTGTAATCTCGAACGATTCTACACGGTAGATCGGATGGTTCATCACTTGTTTCTCCTTACCGTATCCCGCCTTTGGAAATTCACAGTCCGAGCGGGCGGGGGGCTTTGCCGCCGAAGAACCATGCCGCGCCGACGCGGAGGCGGTGCTGCCAGGTCGGGAGGCGCGTGGTGTAGAGGGCGAAGCGTGCCTGGCGCGCGAGTGGGCCGCTGGCGACCTTGCCGGCGACGAGGACGGCGGCGTCTTCTGTGCCGAGGCTGACGGCCTCGCCGAGTTCCTTGAAGTGGCCGGCACTGGCGACGCTGCCGTCAATGAGCGCCTGAATGTTTCCGGCGACGAGGCTCGATTGCTGAAAGGCGAGTTGCGCCGTGCCCGCGAGGCTCGGCACGATGTTGGGGAAGTCTGCGATGTCGCCGAGCGCGAAGGCTTCCTTGTGGCCGCGCAGTTGGAGCGTCGGCTCGACGATGAGCAGACCGCGTTTGTTTTTTTCGGCGTCGAGGCGTTCGACCAGCGAGTTGACGCGCACGCCCGCCGTCCAGACCACGCCCGAAGCCCTCTCCTCGCGCCGCTCGCCGTTGTGCTCGAAGACGATTCCGTCCGGCAAAACTTCGAGCACGCGCGTCTGCGTGTGAACTTCTATGTGACGCTCGCTCAGCGCGTTTTCGACGACGCCGCGAACGCCTTCGTCCATGCCGGGCACGACCTGCCCGCCCATTTCGAGAATCATCAGGCGCGGCTCGCCTTGCAGTCCGCGCCGCTTGAAGGCGTCGGTGAGGAGATCGGACATCTTGGTCGCGAGTTCGACACCGCTTGCGCCCGCGCCGACGATGGCGAAGGTCGCGGCCTCGCGCGCGTCCTGCGGCGCGGCGTCGGGCTGGATGCGGTCGAGCACGTCAATCATCCGCTGGCGGAGGTCGTCTGCGTGCCTGATCTTGCGAAAGGGCATGGAATATTGCTCCGCGCCCTCGATGCCCCAGAAGTTCGTGATGCCCCCGACGGCGAGCACGAGATAGTCATACCAGATGCGCCGGACGCGGCCCGCGATTGTGACCTCGCGCTTGTTGAGGTCAACATCCGTCACTGCACCCTGTATAAAGCGCACGCGCTCGTCGAGCAGTTCATGATAGCGCGGGGCGATGTGCCACGCCTCGACCTCGCCGCTCAGGTACTCGTAGAGAATCGGCGTGTGCAAGTAGTTGTCTTCATTGCTGATGAGCGTCACGTCGCCCGCGCCGGCCAGCGAGAGCGCGGTGAAGAGGCCGCCGAAGCCTCCGCCCACGATCAAAATGCGCGCACGTTTGGGAGCGATGTCGTCTTTGGCGTCCATGAGTCCTCTTTCACTTTGTCGCAGGGTTAAGGTCGGCGGGCATCGTAGCAGAGAAGCGATTGAGGGTCACGTTTTCCGTGATATCAAGGTCGGCGCGGGCGGCAGACGCGCGGCAGGGGCGCGGCGGCGCGGCGTTAGCCCTCGCTGGACAGCCCGGCAAAGGCCGTGCTAGATTGGAGCGGTTTTAAATAACTCTAGCGGTTGCCTGTGGATACGGGCTTACTGCGGTCTGGGAGGATCATCAGGAACAGTGTCATTAGCAAGAGAAGTGAAAGAAAGAATCGTCGGTGAATATAAAACCCACGAGGGTGATACGGGTTCGCCGCAGGTGCAGGTCGCACTGCTGACGCAGCGCATCAACGAACTGACGCAGCATTTCAAGACGCACAAGAAAGACAACCACTCGCGGCGCGGACTGCTCAAGATGGTCTCGCAGCGTCGCAGCCTGCTCGATTACTACAAGCGTAGAGACATCGAAGGGTATCACGAACTCATCAGCAAACTCGGCCTGCGCCGCTAATGATTTGGTGGCGTCCCCGGCCAGAGCCGGTCGGCGTGCGTGAGTTCAAACGTCAAGTGAACGAGGATTCAGGTCTCTTTTCAACAGCCCCGCGTCCGTTACAAAGCCCGTGGAAGTTGCCGAACGTGACGGCGCGCACTTCCCCGTCGGTGGACGCGTGGGCCGCAGCCTCTAGCACATCAAAGCAAAAGGCGGCACCGGCTTCACGGTTTCGGGAAGCTTGGTGCCGTTTTTTCATAGTTTCGCCGGAACAGCGGGTGCGCCTCACGTAGCGCAACCCTCCGCCCCGGCGGCAGACAATTAATTGCCGGACGCCAGCAGCGGTGGATGAGACGCCGCGCTTACGGCCCCAAAAGTGAAGTAAGGAGTAGCGTCCGAAGGAGACACACGAACATGGCAGTCAAAAAATATCTCAACGAGAAGATCAAACTGGGCGACAAGGAACTATCGGTCGAGACGGGCCGGGTCGCCAAGCAGGCAGACGGCTCGGTCGTCATCCGCTACGGCGACACAATGCTGTTGGTCGCCGCCGTCGGCGCGCAGACGCCGCGCGAGGGCATAGACTTTTTCCCGCTCACGGTCGAGTACCGCGAGCACAACTACGCCGCAGGCCGAATCCCCGGCAACTACTTCCGCCGCGAAGGCCGCCCCGGTGAAAAAGAAGTCCTGACCTGCCGCCTGATTGACCGTCCCTGCCGCCCACTCTTCGCCAAAGGCTACCGCAACGAAACGCAGGTCATCGCCTCCGTCATCTCGGCGGACGCCGATAACGACCCGGACGTGATCGCCATCACGGGCGCTTCGCTCGCTCTCTATCTTTCGGACATCCCGTTCGAGACGCCGATTGCGGGCGTCCGAGTCGGACTGATTGACGGGCGCTACATCATCAACCCGACTTACGACGAGGTGCGTGAATCGAGCCTGAATCTCATCGTCGCCGGCACGGAAGAGGCCATCGTGATGGTCGAGGCGGGCGCGAAGGAAGTCTCGGAAGAGATCATGGTCGAGGCGCTGATGCTGGCGCACAAGGAGATCAACCGTCTCTGTCGCTGGCAAAAGGAACTCTACAAGGCGCTCGGCATCGAGAAGCGCCCCGTGCAGCCGCCCGCGCTGAACGACGAGATGCTCGGCGAGATCGAGCGCAACTACACGGATCGCCTGCGCGCCTCGCTCGACACCTCGGAGCAGGACAAACTGGCTTCCTACGCAGGCGTGGACGCGCTGAAGAAGGAAGTGGTCGAGGCTTACCCGGCTGACCAGCCGGAGCAGCGCCAAATGGCGAAGAAAATCTTCGACCACCTGAAAGAGAAGATTTTCCGCGACGACATCCTCAACAAGCGCCGTCGCCCGGACGGTCGCCGCTTCTCGGAAATTCGCGACATCAACTGCGAAGTCGGCTGGCTCCCGCGCACGCACGGCTCGGCCCTCTTTACGCGCGGCGAGACGCAGGCCATCGTCACCACGACGCTCGGCACGAAAGAGGACGAGCAGTTCATGGACGACCTGGAGACGGGCGAGATCAAACGCCGCTTCCTCCTGCACTACAACTTCCCGCACTACTCGGTCGGCGAGGTCGGTCGCTTCGGCTCGACGAGCCGCCGCGAGATCGGCCACGGCGCGCTGGCGCGTCGCGCCCTCGAACCCATCCTGCCCGCCGAAAGCGAGTTTCCGTATTCGCTCCGCATCGTCTCGGACATCACGGAGTCGAACGGGTCTTCTTCGATGGCGAGCATCTGCGGCGGCAGCCTCTCGATGATGGACGCGGGTGTGCCGATCAAGTCGGCGGTCGCGGGCGTCGCGATGGGACTCGTGATGGAGGGCAACAAGTACGCGATTTTGTCAGACATCGCGGGCGCGGAAGACCACTACGGCGACATGGACTTCAAGGTCGCAGGCACGCGCGAAGGCATCACCGCGCTCCAGATGGACATCAAGATCGGCGGCATCAACGCGCAGATCATGGCCGAGGCTTTGCAGCAGGCCAAGAAGGGCCGCTTCCACATCCTCGACATCATGGAGAAGGCGATCAACGAGCCGCGCCCGGAGATGTCGCCCTACGCTCCGCGCATCATCCAGATCAAGATCAACCCGGATCGCATCCGCGACGTGATTGGACCCGGCGGCAAGATGATCCGCTCCATCGTCGAGGAAACCGGCGCGAAGATAGACGTGGAAGACGACGGCACAGTCTCCATCGCCACCGCCGACAGCGAAGCGGCGCAGGCCGCCGTCGCGCGCATCCGAGGCCTGACCGCAGAGGCCGACATCGGCGCGAACTATCTCGGCACGGTCTCGCGCATCGTGGACTTCGGCGCGTTCGTCGAAATCTTCCCCGGCACGGACGGGCTGCTGCACATCTCCGAGATCGCCGAGCACCGCGTCCGCGACGTGCGCGACGAACTCAAAGAGGGCCAGCAGATCATGGTTAAGTGCATCGGCAAGGAGGGCAACAAGATCAAGCTCTCGCGCAAGGCCGTGCTCAGGGACGAGAAGCAGAGTGCCGGGAAGGCCGAGGCCGCCGGGCAGGGAGACAGGGAATAAACACTGTCTTTAAAAGCCTAAGTCCTGTCAGAAAAAGGGTTCGCTCCACGGGGCGAACCTTTTTGCCTTGACACAAATCTTTCCGGCGGGTTTAATGAGCATCCGAAACTGGAATTCACCTGTTATTCCGCGTCTTTTCTCAATACAGAAAGCCAGTGAGGTTTTCCCCGCAAGTAGTTGGGATTGTGGGATATTAAGTGAGCCAAGGCCGTCTGGCTCCAAGCGCCGCCGGGCTTGACGTAAAAGCTGGCTTTGAAACCAGAGAGAACGGATCGTTTGAAGTTGAAGCGGGCGAGGCAATGTCGAGTCTCTGTCCGCCTCGCCGTCTCTCAAAACGAATTTTGACAGTAAGTGCCAAGCAAATTCCTGTATCGGTCAGGCTGAAGCCGCTTTCGACCGAGGGTTTAAGAGGATCGAGGAGGACGACTCCACAATGAGGCATCAAGCTTTACGCCCCGCCGCTCTGATGCTCAGCGTTTTGCTCATCACGTCCGCGCCCGCCAAGGCCGGCACGATTGAGTTCGCTGACATGGCGCAAGCCAACACCGACGGTCGCAACGCGCGGCCCGCCTCGGAACTTCGACTGCGCGTCATGTCGCAGAGCGGACAACTCGCCGCCGACACACAGTCGCCGCAAGGCGGCAGCACGTCGTCCACGGATCAATCAAACGGCACGAGCACGGCAACACAGACCGGAAGCGCGACGCCTTCGACCGACGTGACGCTGACGCAGAGCGGCGGGCAGGTCGAGACCGTTGACCTCGGCGATGTCACCGGCACGGTCTGCGACTGCGGAGAGATTCCCGCTCCGCGCACGCCCGGCGGCGGCTTCCCGAAGTGGCCGTTCCTCGCGCTGGCCGGCATCCCTCTGGCTTTCATCCACAAGGGCGGGGAAGATACACCCCCGAACACTCCTCCGAATCCTCCTCCGCAGACGCCGGTTCCCGAACCGGCCACGTTGCTGCTCTTCGGCACGGGTCTGCTGGCCCTCGGTTCGCATGCGCGACGCCGTCACGCAAGCAAACTCGCGAGCATAGAGTCAATCGCCACGGCGGGGGAGGTCTAAATTCATGTTGAAGGAAACTCGCATGACGCGCTCCTCTTCCGCATCCATCTGGCGCGTCCTGACAATCGCCATACTGTTCGCGGTCTTCGCCTGCTCTTCCGCGCGGATGTTCGAGGCGCAGGCCAAGCAGAAGAATCAAAAGAACCAGCCCGTGCCGGGTCGCATTGAAGTTTCGACCAATCCGGCTGGCTACCCGGTCGTGATTGACGGCAAGCCCGCCGGCGAGACGACCGAGTACGTGCGCGCCATCGAACTCGATCCGGGGCCGCACACCGTCGAGATTCTTTTCCCGAACAACACGCGCTGGGCGCACACCTTTAATATCGTCCTCGGACGCAAGGAGTGCATCGCGCTCAACTATCGTCCGAAGCCTTTCAACATTCCGGCCATCGCCGCCTCGCCCTGCCCGTATCCCGTCAACGTCTCGGCCCCCGCGACGGCGAACGACGGCGACATCATCACGTTCACGGCGGACGTGGGCTACGCGGGACAGTCCGCGCTCAACTACACCTGGACGGTCAGCCCTCCGGCGGCGCGCATCGTTAGCGGCGCGGGCACGCCGACCATCACAGTTGACTCGACCGGCCTCGGCAATCGCCGCGTCACCGCCATCCTCGTCGCAGACGACGGCTCCGGCGACCGCAACTGCCGCCAGACAGCACAGGCCATGACCGGCATCCTCGCGCCCGACATCAGACAGCCGGCGAAACGCTTCGATGAGTTTCCAGTCGTCGCCTTCGACGACGACAAGGCGCGGCTCGACAATCTGGCGATTGAGTTGCAGAACAATCCAGGCTCGACCGGCTACATCATCGCCTACGCCGGGCGCACGAGCCGCCCCGGCACGGCGGACGGACTCGGCGCGCGTGCGCGCGGCTATCTCGTCGACACGCGCGGCATCAGCGGCAGCCGCCTCGTCGTCGTCAACGGCGGCTATCGCGAGAGCAACACGTTTGAAATCTGGCTCGTGCCGCAGGGCGCGGAGCCGCCGCGTGCGACCCCGACAGTGCAGCCGGGCGACGTTCGCCTGACGCCCGCCGCCCCACGCCGCTTCCGGCATCGTTGAGCCGGTAGCCCGTCGCGGGTTAGATAGGACTATGCGCCGCGCGAATCTTCGTTGAAGACGCGCGGCGCTCGCTTTAGAGGCGTTTCACTTGAAGGTTATCGTTGACGCGCCGCGAAGACGTGTGGTAACAAAGTTCCGGCAACTTTCCCGCTAAACAAAGGATGTTCGTGGCCTGCTTGATTTAAGCCTGCGGATGTTCAGGCGCACATGAAAGGGCGCTCGAACGCTTGAAATTCTTAAAGGAGGATCGAGAGTTATGGGAGACGGAGAGGGCAGCGGTAATACCGGGGTGATTGCCATCCTGGTGATTTTCATCATCGTCGTGGTGCTGGGTTTCCTGGCTTTTCGCGGGGGCATGTTCGGCGGCAAATCAACCAAGGTTGACGTGAACGTGGGCGGGTCTGCGCCCGCCCCAAGCAGATAACGACAGCTCAAACACTCGCGAGGCGAGACAGTTCGACGAAGGAAGGAGCGTGGATTCTCACGCTCCTTCCTTCTTTTCAATTTCGCCGTGCGACTGCTATGCTCGTGAATCATCAATCGTCAAACGCGAAATAGAATGACCCGTTTTCTTCGTTAATCGTCAGGTCTGGAAATATTCGGGCCACGAGGCGACGTTCAACGACATGCTCACCGACTGCCGCGAGTGCAAAACTCGCTTCCGCGCGGACAAGCTTGAATATCCGAAGGAATACGACTCGGCGGAAGCGGCCATCGCAACGCACGCTATCGCGTGCCCGAATTGCGGCTCGAAAGATTTGACCGAGCCGCGACCGTTTCTGACAATGCTCCGCACGCGGCTCGGCGCGGCGGCGGACGAAGAGGATTACCTGTCGCTCGCCTACCTGCGCCCCGAAACCGCGCAGGGCATCTTCATCAACTTCCTGCTCGTGCAGCAGGCGATGAGAAGGAAACTCCCGTTCGGCATCGCGCAGATCGGCAAGGCATTTCGCAACGAGGTGACGCCCGGCAACTTCGTCCTCCGCACGCGCGAGTTCGAGCAGATGGAGCTGGAATACTTCGTCAAGCCCGGCGAGGACGAAGGCGTGCTTGACGAGTGGGTCGAGCGTTACCTCGACTGGTACACCGGCTACGGACTGAGCCGCGACAACCTGCGCCTCGTCGAAGTCGAGGAGCGCGAGCGGGCGCATTACTCGCGGCGCACCGTTGATGTTTATTATCGCTTCTTCCCGGAACGCGATACGGAAGAGAAGCAGTGGGAAGAGTTGATGGGCATCGCGCACCGCAGCGACTACGATCTCAAGTCGCACTCGAAGAACCCGGCGGACGACGAAGGCAAGCGACTCAACCCAGACTCGACGGAAGACCTCTCTTACTTCGACGACCCGACGAAGCAGCGTTTTTATCCTTACGTCATAGAGCCTTCGGCGGGCGTCAACCGCTCCGTGCTCGCCTTCCTGATGGACGCCTACACGGAACGCACGAACGACAAAGGCGAGAAGCGCGTTATCCTGAAACTTCACCCGGAACTCGCGCCGATCAAAGTCGCAGTGCTGCCGCTCGCGAGAAATAAGCCGGAGATCGTCGCGCTGGCGCAACGGATCAAGCGCGACTTGCAGCCCTCCATGCGCGCCGTCTACGACGATACGGGCGGCATCGGCAAACTCTACGCGCGCCAGGACGAGATCGGCACGCCTGCCTGCGTCACCGTTGACCACCAGTCGCTCGAAGACGAAGCCGTCACCGTCCGCGACCGCGACACGTGGGAGCAGGAGCGCGTGCCTGTCGCGGAATTGCTCGAACACTTGAAAAAGAGGTTGGGCGTCAGATGCTAGAAGTTGAGACCGCTTTGCTTTCGAGCGAGCATCTAATCTCCAATCTCTGACAACTGCTTTTTATGCCTGTCGTCAAAAAAAGAAATCAGCAAACCGAGTCGCGCCTGCTGCTCGAATCGGACGATCCCGTGGAGTTGCCGCCCGCAGAGATTGACGACGGCGCGGTCGTCTTGCAGTTCGAGCAGTTCAGGCAGTTCATCCCTGAGTTGCTCGAAGAACTCCGCGACGGCACCGTCGCCGAACC
>JAIVJG010000053.1 GCA_020200155.1 Acidobacteriota bacterium
GTCGTCGCAGAAGCCGGGCGTCGGGCGGCTGGCGTCGAGGCACGCGCGCAGGAACAAGTTGGTCTTGATGAGATCGCCGAACCCCTGCGACTGCCTGTGGCGCGCGACGCCTTCCGTCAGGCAGCCCTGATTGTCGGTCGTCTTGCCGTACTCGCTGCCTTCAGTCAACGTCTGCTTGCCGCTCTCGATAAGCTGCGGCCCGTGCTGCCTCCACACGTAGACGCCGAAGCTCACCACACCGGCGACGAGCAACACCAAAAGCACAAAGACGATGAGAAGAACTTTAGCCCACGTTGGCATCACAATCTCCGAAATGATGAATGATGAATGATGAATGAAGAAAAAGAGTTTGCCTTCTATTCATCATTCATCATTTGTTTTGCACGTCGCGCTCGTAGACGACGCGCCCGTCGAAAATAGTCAGCGCCGCTTCGGTCTGCAAAATTTCTTCCGGCTTGATGGTCAAAAGGTCGCGGGTGTGGACGCAGAGGTCTGCGAGCATCCCCGGCGCGATCTGTCCCTTGTTGTGTTCCTCAAAGGAGGCGTAAGCGCCTTCGGATGTGTAGTCGCGGATGGCATCAACGATTGTGACGCGCTGTTGCGGCCACCAGCCGCCCGCCGGGTCGCCTTCAGTGCTCTGGCGCGTGACGGCGGCGTAGAGGCCGAGGTAAGGATTAATCGGCTCGACCGGCCAATCTGTGCCGAACGGCGTGTGGACGCCGAAGGCTTTCATGGTGTGCCACGCGTAAGCGCCCTGCACGCGGTATTCGCCGAGACGGTCTTCGGCCCAGCGTTTGTCGGAGATGGCATGCGAGGGCTGCATCGAGGCGATGACGCCGAGATCGCGGAAGCGAGCGAAGTCTGAAGGCGCGACGACCTGCGCGTGCTCGATGCGATGACGCGGAGATGCAATCTGTAAAACCGTCAGACCCTGATACGGGAAGCTGCTTTTCCAGTAGCTCTTGGGAAAGTCGCGCTTCACAGTTTCATAACCATCAAGCGCCATGCGATTCGCTTTGTCGCCGATAGCGTGCAACGTAATTTGAAATCCAGCCTGCGCGCGTTCGACGATCATGCTGGTCAACTGTTCGGGCGACATGCGCGGGATGCCGCTGTTGTGCGGGTCGTCGGAGAAGGGCGCGAGCATGGCGGAGGTGCGCGACCCCAACGTGCCGTCAACGTAGCCCTTGAGCGCGGTGATGCGTATGCGGAGCGGGTCAACTTTGAGCGCGCCGAACTCTTCGCGCTGGCGTTTCAACTCCGCGACCGGCTGGCTGAAGTCGAGCCACTCCGAGACGCGCACCGTGAGCTTGCCCTGCGTCAACAGTTCGCGATAGAGCGCGAGCGTGTCGTAGCCGGAGATGGAATCCTGCACGGACGTGATGCCGTAGCGCCGCGCCTCGGCCAGTGCGCGGTTGATGGCTTCGAGTTTTTCTTCGCGCGTCATCCCCGGCACGACTCGCCCGACAAGGCCGCCCGCCGTCTCTTTCAGAATCCCCGTCGGCTCGCCGCCCGCGTCGCGTAAGATTTCGCCGCCCTGCGGTGCTTTCGTCTCGCGCGTCACGCCTGCGAGTTTGAGCGCCGCCGTGTTCGCCCAACTAACGTGCCCGTCCACGCGTTGCAGGAAGACGGGATTGCGCGGCGCGACCGCGTCGAGGTCGGCGCGCGTCGGCCACTGGCCGCCCCACAAAGTGTGATCCCACCCGCGCCCCAGAATCCACGCGCCCGGCTTGACCTCGCGGACGCGCGTCGCCACGCGCTCCTTCGCCTCGGCGAGCGTCCGCGCGCCCATCAGGTTGACGAGCAACAGCGAGCGCCCGCCGCCAAGAAAATGTATGTGCGCGTCGTTGAAGCCGGGCGTCACGAGCCTGCCTTTTAAATCAATCATGCGTGCGCCCGCGTAAGCCGCACGTATCTCCGCGTTTGTGCCGACGGCGACGATGCGCTCGCCGTCAATCGCCACGGCTTCAGCGACAGTGCCGCGCGCATCCGACGTGAAAACTTTGCCGTTGAAGAGTAAGAGGCTGACGGTGCGCCGCTGCGCGTAGAGCGTGGCGCGCGAGCCGGTTGAGACGAAAAGGAGTGTGAGTGCGAGTGCCGTGGAAAGAAACGAACGTAGATGCATGGCTGTTGATTTCGGTCGTCAAAAGTGTTGGGAGACAGCGGCAGTGTTATAACACCAAACGCGCCGCGCGCGGGGACAAAAAACATCGCCTGCGCCTACAGAATTGCTACCGCTCCTTGCCGGTTCGGGGCGCGTGCTATCATCGCCGCGTTCTTCAATCCCGAAACTTACGTGTGGCCTTCGCCGGGCGTCGGCCATGCGCTTCAAAACAGCATGCGCGTTCTTGTCACGGGCGGGGCCGGCTACATCGGCAGCGTCGTCGCGGAACAATTGGTGAAGGACGGGCACGATACGCTCGTCTACGACAACCTCGGCAAGGGGCATCGAGGCGCGGTCGTCGAGGGCGCAAAGTTCGTCGAGGCGGATTTGACGGACGGCGAGGCGTTGCGCCGCGCGTTCGTGGAGCAGGGGACGGAAGCCGTGATACACATGGCGGCGGACTCAATCGTCGGCGAGTCTGTGGCGAACCCCTCGAAGTATTACCGCAACAACGTCGTCGCGGGACTCGCGCTTCTCGACGTGATGAATAAATGCGGCGTGCGGCGTTGCGTCTTCTCGTCCACGGCAGCCGTCTACGGCGAGCCGCGCAGGCAGCCCGTGGAGGAAACCGACCCGACGCGCCCGACCAATCCTTACGGCGAGACGAAACTGGCTTTTGAACACGCCCTCCGCTGGTACGAGTGCGCTTACGGCATTCGTTACGCCTCCCTGCGCTACTTCAACGCGGCGGGCGCGACGCCTGATCGCGGCGAGGCGCACGACCCCGAATCCCACCTGATCCCGATTGTTTTGCAAGCGGCGGCGGGCAAGCGCACGCACGTCGAAATCCACGGCGCGGACTACCCCACGCGCGACGGCACTTGCGTCCGCGACTACATACACGTCGCAGACCTCGCGCGCGCGCACATCCTCGCCCTCTCGATTCTCGACCAGCGCAGCGCAATTTATAATCTCGGCTGCGGCGGCGACGGCTACACGGTCAGAGAGGTGATCGGCGTGGCGCGCGAGGTGACGGGACGCGACATCGCGACGCACACGGGGCCGCGACGCCCCGGCGACCCTGCGGTGCTCATCGCCAGTTCCGCGAAAATCAGAACTGAGCTTGGCTGGTCGCCGCAGTTTCAGGACTTGCGCCTGATCGTCGAATCGGCATGGGCGTGGATGCAGGCGCACCCGTACGGGTACGGAAAATGAAAAGCGTGGGATGGTTGCCGATGACCGTGGCAGACTTTCGCACAGGCGATTCGCTGCTCCCGGCATCTGCGACTAAAAGAGCGGAACTTTTCCAAACGGCTTGTGTCTAACTACTTTCGACAGGACTTGTGCCGGGAGTTTTCGCCTCAAGCGGGTGGGTGGGGAGAAACAGAATTGCGCTGCCTGATTCTTCGACTAAGCATTGCGGCCCTCACGTTTTTCACAGGCTCCGTCGCCAGCTTCGTCTGGCAATGGGCGACGCCGGGGGAGATCGCCATGCCGCCCGCCGCCGTGCCCGACTCGATGGCGGGCCTGCCTGCGTTCGAGTTGAGGGTGTGCCCGGTTCACGGCATCCTGATGGAGAGACAATCTCTCCCCCTCCCCCGTGAATACGATCTGACGGTCTGCGAAGTGGTTGACAGGGAAGCTTCCGAGGCAGGCCGCCGGGCTTCGAGAGAGCAGTTCCCTTACTCCTTTTTTGAGCCTGTCCGCTATAACCCTTACGTATCAAGCTGCGACGCCGAAGCCGGATCCATCCCCGTCGAAGCGGATACCGCCGACGGTTTCATCTGTCATCTCTGCGTCAAGGCGCGTCGGGCATGGGAACAGCGACACAACTACGGGTTGCTGTGCCAGATGGGCAATGAAACGACGCCTCTCCGTCTCGTCCGCCGGTGAGCTACCGATGCTTTTGCCGCGACTCGGAGGCGCGGCGCACGGAAATCTCGCAACCGCTCAGGAAGTCTCGCCCTCTGCCGCGAGAAATCCCTGCAACTCCTGCGCGACGGGCAGGGCGGCGCGTGCGCCGAGTGCGCGACATTTGAGCGCGGCGACGGCGTTCGCCAGCGTCAGGCACGCCTCGACTTCCTCGCCCTGCAACAGCCCGTAGAGAAAGCCCGCGTGGAAGGCGTCGCCCGCGCCCGTCGTGTCGCGGCAGCCGCCGGGGACGGCGAAGGCCTTTGATTCGAGAAAGACACCCTCTCGATACAGCAGCGCGCCGCGCTCGCCCAGCGTCATCCCCACCAGCGCGCAGCCGTAACGCGCTTTGACTTCGACCAGCGACGCGCGCTCGTCGGCGATGCCCGTCATGCGGTGCGGAAACTCTTTCGACGAAATGAGTATGTCCACTAGCGGCAGCAAAGCGGGCAGTCCTTCATAGATGCTGTCTACGTCGGCGGAGACAATCGTGCCCGCCGCACGCGCCGCACGCGCCACACTCGCACAGGCCGGGGGGTCGTGCGCGTCGAGGTGCAGCACGCGCCCGCGCGTCGCCAGTCCGACGGGCGCTTCCTCCGCCGCGTAGGCGAGACGCTCGTCCCTGTCCCAGATAATCGTCCGCTCGCCCGTCCGCGCGTCAATGATGATGAAGGCGACCTGCGTCCGCGCGCCCTCCGGGACTTCCGCGAACTCGACATTCACGCCCTCCGCCCGAAGCGTCGCCAGCCCGAAAGCTCCCTCCGTGTCCGAGCCGAAGCGTCCCGCGTAGGCCGTCCGCAGGCCGAGACGTTGCAGCGCGACCAGCGCCGAGGCGGTCTGCCCGCCCGCGCTCAGCGCGTGCGTGATGAGCCGCGTCTTGGTGTCGAAGGCCGGGTACTCAGGCACGACGACGATTCGATCCACGGCGTTGAGGCCGAAGCCGACACAGTCGAACTCTCTCTCAACCGGCAACTCGAAAGGAAATCTCACGGGCGTTTTCCCCCGGCGCGAACGATGGGCTAAACTATCAACAGGAACGACGATCAAGCGAGCAAGATTTTACCTGATGGCGTTGACACTCGAAGAAAAACTGAAAAGCCTTCCCGTCTCGCCCGGCGTCTATTTGCACAAGGACGAGGGCGGCAGGATTATCTACGTCGGCAAGGCGAAGAATTTGCGTAACCGCGTCCGCTCTTACTTCCAGTCGGGGCGCGGGCACGACCGCAAGACGCGCGAGCTTGTGCGGCGGATACGCGATCTCGAATTCATCGTCACCGACAACGAGGTCGAGGCGCTCGTCCTTGAGTCGAATTTAATCAAGCAGCACAAGCCACGCTACAACGTGCTCCTCAAGGACGACAAGCAATACCCACACCTCAAGCTGACCATCAACGAACCGTTCCCGCGCGTGATGATTACGCGGCGCGTGCAGCGCGACGGCTCGCTTTACTTCGGGCCGTACCTGCCGGCCTCGCTCGCTCGCCGCACGATTGACCTCATCAACCGCACCTTCCAACTCCGCACCTGCGACATAGAGATTGACGGGCGGCTGCCGCGCCCGTGTCTTGAATACCACATCAAACGCTGCCTCGGCCCCTGCGTCAAGGGCCTGTGCACGCCGGAAGAGTATCAGGAGTCCGTGCGCGACGTGCGACTGTTTCTCGAAGGTAAGAACAGGGAACTGGCGGACGAATACGAGGGGCGCATGACGCGCGCCTCCGAGGAGATGCGTTACGAGCTGGCGGCGAAGTATCGCGATTTGCGTAAAACGGTGCTCGCCGTCTCAGAGCAGCAGAAGATGGCGACCACCGCCGACCGCGACGTGGACATCTTCGGCTACTACCGCGAAGGCGCGCGGCTCGCGCTGCAACTCTTCACGATGCGCGAAGGAAAAATCGTCGGGCGGCGCGAGTTCTTCTGGGAAGATTTGCCGGAAGAAGACTTCGACCCGTCCGCTTTTTTGAGCGAGGTGCTGACGCAATACTACTCGACGGACTACGTGCCGCGCGAGGTGCACGTCCCCGTGGACTTTGAAGACCGGGAGCTTTTGGAGAAGGCACTGACGGAGCGCAAGGGCCGCCGCGTTCGCATTCTCGACCCGCAACGCGGCGAGAAGCGCGACATGATCGCGCTCGTTGAGAAGAACGCGCAGATCGCTTTCGAGCAGCGCTTCCGCGTGCTCAAACCCGACATGGAGCGCGTGCTCGAAGAGTTACAGGAAGTTTTAGAGTTGCCGCGCTTCCCCGCGCGCATCGAGTCGTTCGACGTGTCGAACATCTCCGGCGCGGAGAACGTCGCGGGGATGGTCGTCTGCGAGAACGGCAAGATGAACCGCGCGGAGTATCGCAAGTTCAGAATCAAGACCGTCGAAGGCTCAAACGATCCGGCCTCGATGCAGGAGGCGGTGCTCAGGCGCTACCGTCGGCAGTTGGAAGAAGGGAAGCCGCTGCCCGATCTGGTGATGATTGACGGCGGCAAAGGCCAACTCGGTGCCGCCGGCGTGGCGATGCGCGAACTCGGCCTCGAAGCCATCCCCGTGGTCGGCGTGGTGAAACCGCCGCGCCGCCACAACGACATCTCGCACCTGCTCGTCAAAGGGCGCGAGCACGACCCCGTCTTCCTCGATTCGCATTCGGCGGCGCTCCGCTTTCTTCAGATGATTCGCGACGAAACGCACCGCACGGCGGTCGCATATCATCGCAAGCGGCGCGAGTTGCGCGACTTCACCTCGGAGCTGACGGCGATTCCCGGCGTCGGCGATAAGCGCAAGAATCGCCTGCTCAGAAACCTCGGCTCGATCTCGCGCGTCTCGAACGCTTCCGTCGCGGAACTGACGCCGTTCGTCGGCAAGAAGACGGCGGAGGAAATCGTCGAGCACTTCACGCGCCAGCGTGCGCTCGCCGAAGGCGGAGCGGCTAACGACGCCGACACGACATCGCCGGCGAATGCGGCGGGAGAGATTCCGACCCCTCCCACACATCACCCGGACGACCCGACGGTGATGACCGACGAGACAATCGGCGACGAGCACATCGAGACGCGACTCGTTGACCCCGAAGGCGACGCCGAAGACCTCCAACCGATACGCGCGGTGGATCACGAAGGAAAGGTGCGCTCGCCGCGCCGCACGTCACGCAAGCGTGGCGAGCGCTCGACGAACCCGCACGGCGTCAAGCGAGAAAAGCTGTCGGAGGCGGACAGGGAAGAATCAGGCGAAGCTTGAAGAGAAAGCCGTTCGCCGCCGCGCGCCGACTTTAGAGCGTCTAACAAAACTTCCGAGAGACCGGAAGGCGAAGAAAGAAATTAACAGGGATGGACAGGATAGACAGGATAGAAACAGAAATGATGAGTGATGAATGCGAAATGATGAATGAAGAAAAAGCATGTGCCTTCTACTCATCATTCATCACTCCGCCTTCCGCATTGCTTTTCATCCTGTCTATCCTGTCCATCCCTGTTGGAATCCGCTCCGGGCGTCTCGACGCTTCGGGTTTATTAGATACTCTTACTTCTTGCCGCTCTTTTTGCCCGCGCCCTTACCGCCCGGCTTGCCGTGCGCTTTGGCATAACTTTTTTGAGTGGTTCCCGAAGACGATTTGGGCTTGGCTGCTTTCGCGGTGCGCGAGGCCGCTTTGGAAGCCTGCCCGGCGACTTTTCCGGCGGCTTTCGTTCCCTGCTTGACGAGCTTGCTGCTCTTTCGCGCCGTCTTCTGAGCGCCTCTTTGAACGGCGGGCTTACGCGCCGCGCCTGTGGTCTTGCGGCTTGGGCGAATCATCTGCCCGGCAGTCGGGCTGACGGTTCCGACCGCGTCGGAAGCCGTGTCGAGCGCCTTGCCGGTCAGGTTCGTCGCCTGCTCGCCGGCCTCGCTCGCCAGCTTAGTCGTGCTCTCGATAACTTCTCCGGCCACGCGCCGGACGGTGTCGAACAAGCCGCGTTCCTGCTTAGACTTTTTAGCCATGTCCCCTCCCTCAATAATCTAAAAATTTGCGGTCAAGAGTCATTCCTGCCTGTCCTACTTTCGGCTCGCGTTGTCGCTGGCCGGTCGCCCCGAAAGCGAACTGGGCGCGTCGAGATGCGCGCCGTCGTCCACGGCCATTCCGAGTCGCTCGACCAACTCGCCGCCGAACCAGCCGCCGAGCAGTGCCGCCGCCGCGCCCGCGAAAGAGCAGACGAGCGCGAGCGTGCCGGGGTCGGGCGTGTGCGTCCGGCGCAGCCACCAACTGGCAGCGAAGAGGACGAGCGCGATGTCGTTGACGACGGCGTGCCAGAGGCCGATGCTTTTGGCGCGCGTTCCTTTCGGGATCGCCATCCAGTCAATGAAGCCGAAGATGGCCGCCACTACGCCGCCGATGATACCTGCGGCGATCATGGCGTATGCCCTGTCCGACCAAACTCCATTGCCCCTGACGAGCGCGACGATGTCGAAGACCACCGCCGTCGCCAGCAGTCCCAGCGGAAAGACAATCAGGATCGGGTGTATCGCGTGTCCGAACAACTTGGCTCTGCTTTCCATAGTTTCTCCTCGTTAAAGAAAATCCGTGAGTAAAACTTTCGCTCCGCATCCCAACGCCTGCCCGCGACGGAGCGTGACTGATTCCGCACGGTCGCCGCCGCGGGGGTTGAAGAAAAACGGCGAGGGATGTACAAATCCTAAGACCCTTTCAAAGAGAGCGGAGCCGGCACGCGCCGATTCGCGCGCCCGCCGCGCGCCGGATAACCGGGGAACTGAAAGGGAAATTCGAGTATCAGGATAATCACCAATGCGTAAACTGTAAAGAGTTTGCGTCAACGTCGTCTTTCGAGACCCGCATCTTTCGAGCGAAGGGGCACACGATGAGCAAAAAGAAAACAGGAGCGGCCACACCCGCCGTCGTGGCTGTCACGACGGTTGAAGAGAGTCCGAATAAAGCGGAGCTTCAGCGCCAGATGGAAGAGGCGCGCGAGTCAATCGCCGAGACCGTCTCGGAGATTAAAGATGTCGTGTCGCACCAGTACGACGAGGTGAAGGACAAGTACGAGAGCGTCAAGGAAGGCATCGGCGAGGTGCTCGACTGGCGCGAGCAGTTCAACGAGAACCCCATCGTCTGGGGCGCGGGCGCGGTCTCCGTCGGCATCCTCATCGGCATCGGCCTGTCGCACGCCTTCGATGATTCGCACACTTCAGGCCGTCGCAAAAAAAGCGACGTGTCGGCGCTGGGCGGCCACCTGATCGGCGAAGTGTCTGGACTGGCGAGCGCCGTGCTGCCGACGCTCACGAGCAAGGTCAAAGAGATGTTCGGCGTTGACCTCGCGGCGTACCTGCCCGGCGCGGACGAGAAGAAACCGGCGACGCGACGGCGCGGCACGAAGAAGGGCGCGGCGTCGAAGAAAAGCAGTGCGAAGAAAAGCGGCGCGCGAAAAAAGAAGGCGCAATAAACAGCCGCTCTCAGCATGAACTTTTCCGCCGGAACTTTCCCGCGTAGCGCGGGTTGGAACACGATAGCTTCTCATCGCTTTTTCTTTGTCTTTATGAGCGGCGAGGTGCGTGAAGGCATCCGTCCGACGATATTGTGAAAGAAACACTTTTACCACATCATGGCGCTCACTTGCGGTACGGCTCTGGCCGCCGCCTCGTTTCCCGACCCGGCGGTTGACGCGCCGCTGGCGAACACGAAGGGCGCGCAGACGGCAGTCTTCGCGGGCGGCTGTTTCTGGGGCGTGGAGGCCGTCTTTGAACACGTTAAGGGAGTCAGCGGCGTGACTGTCGGGTACGTGGGCGGCTCCGCCCGGACGGCAGACTACGAGACGGTCAGCGCGGGCAAGACCGGCCACGCCGAATCAGTCCGCGTCGTTTATGATCCATCGCAGGTCTCATACGGACAACTCCTCAAAGTTTTCTTTTCCGTCGCGCATGATCCTACGGAACTGAACCGGCAGGGGCCGGACACCGGCACGCAATATCGTTCGGCGATCTTCTACACGAACGCGGAGCAGAAGCGCATCGCGCATGCCTACATAGATCAGTTGAACGCGGCCAAAGTCTTCGAGCGCCCGGTCGTCACGCAGCTTGCCCCGCTCGACGCTTTTTACAAAGCCGAGGCTTATCATCAGGACTATGCCGTCCGACACCCGGACAACGCCTACATCGTTATCAACGACCTGCCCAAGGTGGCGAATCTGCGCGAGCAACTTCCCGCCCTGTACGTGGCGAAATAGACTGCTCGAATGCTTTTTCGGGAAAAGAGGCGATGGGGAAAAGTCTTCCTCATCGCCTCTTTCGGTGTGGCCTGGCCGTGAAGCGCCGTTGAAGTAACCCGGACGACAAGCGACCATGCGACTGATATCGAGACGCGAGCGGGAGGCGTGTTTGTCACGCCCTCCGCCCGGCGTCTCATTGCGGTGGATTCAGTTTGAGCCGAAGCGTTTTTTGTATTCGTCAGAGACGATGAAGGCTTTGACCATCTCGGCGTTGACGAAGTTGCCGTTGAACGAGTTGAGTTTGTTGAGCCAGAAGTTAAAGCCCGGCTCGTCCGGGTCGCGCCGGAGATAGCCGAGGTATTGCATGAGCACGAAGGCGGGGTTGAACTCCTTTTTCGTGAACTCTGCGTTTTCGGAGACGCGGCGCAGGACGGAGGCGCGTGTCTGTGTCCCTGCGTTAAGGCCGCCGACGAGGGCGCTGCGCTCGGTGGCGTCGGGCGTGACGCCCGCGTTGGCGAACAGGCGATCCACGAACTGGTCGTTCGATAGCGCGTCGAAGGTGTTCCTGAAGTCAGCGCGCGTGACCCACTGCTCGACGAAGCTGCGCTTGTTCGTCTCTAACTGCTGCTCCCAACCGGGTGCGCCGACGACGACGCCGCGTCCCGCCTCCTGCGTGTCGGGCAGGAACTCGGCCATCGAGGGCCTGTTGGCGAACGAGGCTTTGAAGAGGCGGTCAACGAAGTAGCCCGTCTGCTGGAACTCTATGGAGAGGAAGAACGCCGCCGAGACGTTGACGCGCTTCTCCTCTATGCAACGCACGTCCGTCCCGCAGGCGTTGAGCTGGTCTGCCCAGAAGGCCAGACCGGATTCGTCCGGCTCGCGGTTGAGGAAGTCGTGATAGTGCTCGCGCGTGAAGAACTGCGCGTCGTCCGACGGGTTCGTGCCCGACAGAGAGGTGTCGTTGTCCACGATGGTCAGCATGGCGCTGCCCTGCTCGCCCAGCGAACAACCGCCGCCGTTCGAGAGCGAGACGTTGACCTGCTCGTCCGGCTCGACGAACGAATCATCGGTCAGAAGCACCGTGATCGTCTTGGTCGCCTCGCCGGGCGCGAAGCGGAGCGTGCCGCGCGCCATCGTGTAGTCGGAGCGGTCGGACGCGCTGAAGTCCGCAGTCGTGTAATCAACCTTCGCCTCCTGCGAGAGATCGCCGGAACGAGTGACGGTGATCTGCGCGTTGCCCGCCTGCTCTGCGACGGCAAAACTCGTGGCGCTCAACTGCACGGTCGGCGAATTTGAGCCGCTGCCGCCTCCACCGGAACCCGGCGTCGGCGTCGGCGTCGCGCCGGGCGATGGAGTCGGCGACGGAGATGCGCCGGGCGACGGCGTTGGCGACGGAGATGCATTGGGCGTCGGCGTTGTGGCGGGTGTCGGCGTTGGCGACGGCCCCGGCCCTGTGCCGGATGATGAAGACTTGCCGGACATCGAGAGCGAGTTCAGGTAAGCCTCCAGCGCGTCGAGGTCGTCGGCAGAGAGTTGCGAGGTCTTGCCGTGCGTCTCCTTGATGACGCGGATGTTGTTGGCGGCGAGCGCAGGGTTAATCATTTCGCGCAAGCTGTGTGCGAAGCCGTAGTGCAGGTAGCGCGGCACGGCGTCCCAGAGAGCGCGGAGGTGTTTCGTGTTGCGGCTCGAAAAATTCTGCGGCGTGCCCACGTCCTGCGGCGGGGCGAAGCGCGTAAAGAAGTAGTCGTTGGTGGGCCGGAAAAACGGCCCGTTGCCGTCCACTGTGGATTCGCTGATGACGCCCGGCTCGTGGATGTTGTAATCCTGGAACGTATCGTCGAGCGCGCCGTTCGTGAAGCGGTTGCCGTTGTGATGACACTCTGCGCAGCCGGAGCCGCCCTCGTTGACGCCTTTGGTGAAAATGTCTTTGCCGCGCGCGACCTTCGCCGCCTGCGCGTCCGTCTCAGGGAATTGTCCGAGCGGCGAGGGCAGACGCCTGACTTCGTTCTGCGACCAGAGGATTTGCAGGTAGGCCATATCATAGTAGCCGACCTTCATCGCCTTGCCGCTCAACTCAGGCCGCCCGATGGCGCGCGAGTCGGCCTCGGTCTTTTGCAGGACGTAATCTTCGCGCGCGTGGAAGCGATCAATCGGGTCGGCTTGCGGGAAGAGAGGCGTCGGCGTGCGCTCGCCGAGCAGGACTTCGCCGTTGCAGGCCGAGGCGTAGGCCATGAAGTCGTTGTTCAGGCCTTCGTACCACTCCGGCCAGTTGTCGGAGATGTCCTTGTTCTGCGGGCAGACCTTCGTGCCGCCGACGGCGTTGGCCGCGACGTTCCACTGGCAGCCATCCTGCCGTCCGTCCCAGTGGCAGAAGCCGCACGACTTCTGCCCGTCGTCCGAATAAGCGGAAGAGAAGAACCAGCGCAAGCCGACTTCTTCGTCGGTGGCGAAGAGTTGCGCGCCGTGCCCGCCCGTCGTCGGGTCGGGCGTCGTGGGCGTGACGCCGACGGGCACGTAGCCCTGCCTGCTCAGATTGCCGCTCGCGTCAACGCCGAGGAAAGAAACGTCTTCGGTTTGAAAGTTGGCGACGTAAATCGTCTTGCCGTCCGGCGAGGCTTCGACGCCCTGCGGCGTGATGCCGCCGGTAAACTCGAAGCCTGCGGGCGTCAGGATTTGCGAAGGGTCTGAGGCGTTGCGGTTGATGCGAAACGCCTGCACCTGCTCGGAGTGTGCATAGGTGACGAACAGCATGTCGCCGCGCACGAACAACTGTTCGGGGCCGCTGCCTTTCAGTTTCTTCTGCGCGTCTGTGTGGTCGTGCAGGTCAACGTACTGCCCCGGCGTGACGAGTTGCGAGATGTCGCGGCCTTCGTCAACGTAGCGAAAGACGAACTGGTTGGTCGTCGTGTCGAAGATGTTCAACTCCGAGCCGATGTCGTCGAAGGTCGTGGCCTTCGTCGCGTCGGACATGACGGGCGTATAGCCGAGCGGCTGGCCGTTGTTCTTAATGACGACGCCGTTCGCGTCTTTCGTCGGCAGTCCGTGGCCGCTCTCCTTGCCGTTGAGTTTGGTGTTGGTCTCCTGTCCAGACACGATGCCCCAGCGCCCTGCGATCTTCACGTCTGTCGAAAGGCCGCCGACCGGCAACACCTTGACGAGCGTGTTGGCGTCGCCGTCCACGTTGATGGCCGCGAGGGTGTGGCCCATGGTGTTGGCGACGTAGAGAGTTTTGCCGTCTTCGCTCAAATCCAAATCGCGCGGGTTGGCGCGTTCGAGCGCGGTGTTGCCGGTCGGGATTTCCGCGATCTGCGTGAACTTCGGGCCGGCATCAACGCGGAAGGCGCGCACCTCGTCCTTGTAACGGTCTGTGATGTAGAGGCGCGTGCCGGTCTTGTTGAAGATTGATTTCTCGCCGTAGAAGCCCGTCTCGAACTCGCCCGTCACGGTGTCTGTGTTGACATCAATGACGCTGGCGAAGTTGCCGAGCATGTTGAGCACAACGACGTATGGGTTCGCGCTGATGGCAGTGTTGATGGGGGCGGCTTTGACGCTGATGGGGCGCAAGCCGCGCGTCGTCCCCTGCGGGCGCAGGTCAATCCATTTGACGACTTGGCGGCTGCCCGTGTCCATCACTGCCACGCGCCAGTCCGGATAGCCCTCGCGTCCGGGCAGCGCGACGTAGAGCTTCCTGCCGTCCTGCGACAGGGCGAGCGAGCGCGGCTCGCTGCGGAAAGGCTGCTTGCGGTTGGGCCAGAACTGGTTGCCGCTTTTGACCTGCGGGTTGTTCGGGTCAATGCGCGTGCCGGGGTCTGGACGCCCGTCTATGTACGACGCGCCGAACATGATCTTCGTGAAGCGTTCGAGTCCGGCGCGCACGCCCGCGCTCTCCGCGCCCATGATGTTCTTGACGGGGTCGCTCGTGGGGCCGGTAATGATTTTTCCCTGCGAGTCGGTCTTGACCGCCGTCTCGAAAAAGCGTAGCTCGAAGGGCGCTTCGGGCGGAGTTTCGAGAACTTTGCGCTGGAACGGCGCGGAAAGTGACGCGTTAATCTGCGTGGCGGTGGTGGGATAGGCCCTGAACATCAGCCAGCCCAGAGCGGCGGCAAGCGTAAACGCCGTGACGAAGAATTTTAACTTATTGGACATGCGATTTCTCCCCGGAAGAAACAACTTTTGCAGCGGACACTGGCACAGTGCGCCGCCGCAACGGGAAAATACATCGCGTGTAAATAAAATCGAAATTCTTGTCTCCGCCGCCACATCCCGCTTGAACGGCGCGCGAAGGAGTGTTCGCCAAAGACGGTTAGTGAAAAGTTAAGCGCCGAAGGCGTGCCATGATTTCTACTGTGAAATCACGATACGCCTTCAGCGCCTGACGTTTGCGGTTGGACGCGACTCCTGCCAGAACCGCCTGCTGCAAGCGGGCGGGTGTCTACGTCGCCAGAGGGCCGCCCGCTTGCAGCAGGCGGTTCTGACAAGCAAATAGCGTTTAGCTTTGCGGCGTCGCTGCCGTACCCTTCGCGCCGCTGAAGTCGTATGTGACGTGCAGGCGCAGCGTCTTGTCTTTAACTTCGGAGCGCACGTCTCTGGCTTTCGCCTTGAGCGTTCCACCCGTCGCCTGCACAGGAATAGAGAGGCCGAGTTGCGCGCCGCGCATCAGCACGAGCGGGTTGACGCGCTGGTTGATGGAGTTCTGCACGAACTGCGTGACGAAATTGTTGACCATCCCCTGCGCCGCGCCGAAGTTCATCCCCTGTATGCTCTCGATGTTGACGCCCTCGACGTTGAGTTGCCCGTAGAGTGTCTGCTCGTTCGCATCGAAGCGGAGTTGAATGTTGGCCTGCCCCGTGCCGTGAAACTGCGCGCAGCCGAGCACCGGCGCGTTGTAAGTTCCGCTGAACGCGAGCGGCGCGAGCACCTGCCCGTTGTCCAGACGCACGCCCGTCCGCACGCCGCTGCCCTCCGGCGCAATCACGACCTGACTCTGACAGCCGCCACCGCTCTGCGCCTCGACGAATCGCAAGCCGCGCTCCGCCGGTAAAACTTGCGGCCCCGCCGAGCCGAGCCGGAACGTAGGCTCCCCAAGTTGTTGGAAGACCGTGCCGAGCAGGGTGTTGAAGAACCCCTCGTCGAGCAAGAGGACGGCTGTGCCCGGCGGATCGCCGCCCGCTTCCGGCGCACCCACGGGCGCGCCCGGCATCTTAGCCGTGCGCGGCGCGCCGACGAAGAAAAAGTAAGCCAGCGCGCCGCCAATGATGACGCCGAGTACGAGCGTGAGAAGATATTTCATGTGCGTTGTCTCCCGGACGTTACGGCGTGCGCGCGGGCGATGCGCTCGACGCGGGCGTGGCTGTCGTCGCCGGAGCCGCGCCGCCCTGCTGCTGCTGCGCGTTGAAGGCGTTCAGGAAGAACTGCACGCCGGCGAGGATCACTTTCGTTTGCTGCTGCACCTGTTCCTGCGTCAGCTTGGCGAAGCCCTGCGGGATTTCAAAGTCCGCAGTGTTCACGTCCGTCGTCAGGTTACGCATCTCGACCGTGGCCTTGCCGCCGCTTATGCCCTGCACGTTCCCCGTTGATTGCCCGTAGCCCTCAATCCGCAGCGGCAGTCCAGTCTCTTTGTCTATGAAGATGAACGAATCGGCGGCGACCTGTCCGGCTTGCGTGCCCGTGTTGGCCTTCGCCGCGTAACGATACTTGATCGCCTGCCTGCCATTAAGCGTCTCCTCGCCCACGCGCTCGACGCCCTGCTGCTTCTCCAACTGCGCGACCAACTGGCCCGGCGTCAGAGAGCGCGGCACCTCGAAGCCAGTCATCTCCGGCGTCAGTTCCAGATACTGCTTGCGCGCCGGGAGGATGACGTAACGCTTGTCGGCTTTGTCGAGAAAAATAACTTCGCCGACTCCGGGGATGCGCGTGTCGAGCGAGTAGCGGCGGTCAGCGCCGTTGCGCGCGATTTTGATTTCGGGGAGCGCCTGCGCCTGCTGCCCCGTGGGCGCGGCGGTGACGGACATCGTCGCCGTGTACTTCTCAGGCTCCTTCGTCTCAATCACGACGCCCGACGCGGTCGTCTGTGTCGTAACCGAGACGTTGGCCGTGTTCGAGCTGTTGACGTTGGCGACGGTCGTTGTCGTCGTGTTGGTGTTCGTCACGGCCTCCTGCTGGCACGCCGCGCCCGCAAGGGCGACGCACAGAGCCGCAGCTCCGAAGAAAAGTTTGAACGTTTCGGAAAAGCGCATGAAAAATTCTCCTCCCTGAAGGGCAGAGTCAGTCGAGCATTAACTTTTCGGGGGATGTAACCGGCCAGAGAATAACACAAAACAGGGATGAGGGCGGAGGGATGAGGGATGAAAGGAAGGCTTTCGGTTTTCACTTCATCCCTCATCCCTCCGCCCTCATCCCTTATTCGTATTTCGTCGGTGCGTCGGCGTGTGGGACGAAGTGGCTGCGGCAGCGCGCCTCGTAAGAGTCGGATGCGCCGACGACAACCTGTCCCTCAACCTCGACGATACGTTGCGAATAATTGGCTGGCTGGCCGCAACGGACGCAAATGGCGTGCGTCTTGGTGATGTACTCGGCGACGGCCAAAAGTTGCGGCATCGGCCCGAAAGGTTGGCCCGTGTAGTCCTGATCGAGTCCGGCGACGATGACGCGCACGCCCCGCCCCGCGAGTTCGTTGACGACGGCGACGAGGTCTGTGTCGAAGAACTGTCCCTCGTCAATCCCGACCACTTCCGTCTCCGGCAAGACGCGCGCGAGAATGTCGGCGGCGCTCCGCACGGCTGCGGATTCGTGGCGCATCTCGGAGTGCGAAACGATGTGATCCTTCGAGAAGCGCACGTCAATCTCCGGCTTGAAGACCTGCACCTTCAGACGCGCGATGCGTGCGCGCCGCAGACGCCTGATTAACTCCTCGGACTTCCCCGAAAACATCGAGCCGGCGATGACCTCGATCCAGCCGGAGTTATGATGATTGATCTGCGCGAGGTGCTCGTCGTTGCCCTCGGCTGTAAGTTTGTCCATCATGCTTAAGTAGCCTCTTAATAAAAATGATGCTAGTAGAACATGTTAATCGTAAACACGCGCGTTGTAGAACGGTGCGAAGGCGGCGAGGAGCGCCGTCTCGAAGCTCATTGAGCGTGTGAGCAGGTCGCGCGAGAGGATGCCCCACGCACCCTGCCGGCTGCGAACGTCGTGCTCGCCGGCGATCTCGTCTATCACTTCACCGAGTTCGCGCCCCGTGCGCTCGACGCGCTGGACGATCTCAAGAGGCACGCTGACAGATGGCGCTGCGCCGAAGTAACCGCGCTCTCCGTTTGAGACGTAAGCCCAGCCGCGCAGGAACGTGTGTCGCTGGCCGTCAATCGTAATTGAGTGGAAGCCGCCTTCGAGTCCGACGTAGAAGTCCGCGCGCTGTCCTTCGCTTTTCAACAATTCACGCACGGCCACGGCACGCTCGCTTGCGCCGCGCATCAGATGGCTGTCTGTGAGGGGCATTGCCGGGATGCTCGTCTCGACCGGGCGTGCGACGAGTTCCACACGTCCCCATGCCGCCTCGACGCTCGCGATACGCGCGCAGGCGGCGCGCACCGCCATGATCTTGGCCGCGCGTGCAGAGCCGAGTGCGATAATTATTGGAGCCATCTGCGATGCCGAACGGGAGCGGCGGAGGACGCAGCCCGCCTTGTCGCGTCTGCGGACAAGACGAAACGAGACGAAGGCTATAACAGAGCGGCGCGGTACGTCAAAGAGCGGCGACGCAAGGCAAAGGTCGAAAGTGAAAGGGCGAAAGGCGAGGTATAGAAGTTAACGTACATGCGCGGTCGCCTTCGTTTTCGTCACTTGCCTTTTCACTTTTACACCGACAATTCGTGCTACCGTTGGCTTGCTTGACATGGTCGTGCGCGGCTTGCTGTAATTCACTCACTCTTTCGTCACATGCCGAACGAAGTAAATTCGCCCGTACAGTAGGAGGTAGAGCAATTGTCCGCGAGTGAACTCATCTACGACTGGAACACCGCCGCGCCGACCTTCGAGAAGCCTGCGCGACGCATCAGCTTCGACGACGAGACGCTGCGCGACGGCCTGCAATCGCCTTCCGTCGCAGAGCCTTCGGTCGAGAAGAAGATCGAGCTGCTGCACCTGATGGACGCGCTCTCGATTGACACGGCGGACATAGGGCTGCCGGGCGCGGGCGGCACGCACGCGGCGGGCGTCGAGCGACTGGCTCGCGAGATTGTCGAGCAGAAACTAAAGATTCGCCCGAACTGCGCCGCGCGCACGCACCGCAACGACATCTGGCCTATCGCCGAAATCTCGCAGCGCGCAGGCGTCGCCATCGAAGCCTGCACCTTCATCGGTTCTTCGCCCGTCCGCTTCTACGCCGAAGACTGGACGCTCGAAAAGCTCCTCGAACTGACGGAGGACGCCGTCACCTTCGCCGTCTCCGAGGGCTTGCCCGTCATGTACGTGACGGAGGACACGACGCGCGCCGACCCGGAAGTGATTCGCGCGCTTTACACGACGGCGATACGCTGCGGCGCGCGTGCCGTGTGCGTCTGCGACACGGTCGGGCACTCGACGCCGGACGGCGCGCGGGCGGTCGTCCGTTTCGTCAAGAAGATTATCGAAGACGAGGGCGGCGGCGTGCGTCTCGACTGGCATGGGCATCAGGATCGTGGCCTCGGCGTCATCAACTCCATCGCGGCGATTGAAGGCGGCGCGGATCAAGTGCACGGCTCTGCGCTCGGCGTCGGCGAGCGCGTCGGCAACACGCCGATGGATCAACTGCTCGTCAACCTCAAGCTGATGGGATGGATTGACAACGACCTCTCGCGTCTGCGCGAGTATTGCGAGTCGGCGTCCGAAGCGTGCGGCTGGACAATCCCGTGCAATTATCCCGTCTTCGGGCGCGACGCTTTTCGCACGGCGACGGGCGTTCACGCGGCGGCGGTCATCAAGAGTTTCAGGAAGGGCGACCCCGGCCTCGCCGACCTGATTTATTCGGGCGTGCCCGCCGCTCTCTTCGGCATGAAGCAGACCATCGAGATCGGCCCGATGAGCGGCAAGTCGAACGTCATCTACTGGCTCGAATCCCGCGATCTGGAAGCCAGCGACGACCGCGTCCAACGCATCTTCGACCACGCCAAGAGCGCGCACGGCGTTCTAAGTGAAGAAGAGGTCAGAGCATTAGTCTAAGGCGGCGATAAGAGATGAGACATAGCAGAAAGGCTATCACTCATCTCTTATCACTCATCACCCATCACTTCTTTTATGTCTTTCCCTGTTATTACGCCTGTCGCGCCCGACGAGAGAGTTCGCGAACTCTTGGCATCCGAGCGCGTGGGGCGCGCCTTCAGTTTCTTCGAGTCACACGCATCAAACATCACGGAGGAGCACGCGGCGATTTGTGCGATTCCGTCGCCGCCGTTCGGCGAGCGAGTGCGTGCGGAGTATCTGGCGGAAAAGTTTCGCGCGCTCGGTTTGAAGGAGGCGGGCATTGACGGGGAGGGAAACTGCGTGGCGTTGCGTCGCGGGCGGAGCGAGCGCCCGTTGCTCGTCGTGAGCGCGCACCTCGATACAGTTTTTCCAGAAGGGACGGACTTCAACGTCAGGCGCGACGGAGCACGAATGCGCGCGCCGGGCATTGCCGACGATGGCTGCGGGCTGGCCGCGCTCGTCGCTCTCGCGCGTGCGCTCGAAGAATTCGGGGTTGAGACGGAAGGCTCTGTGCTCTTTGTCGGCACGGTGGGCGAAGAGGGCGAGGGTGATTTGCGCGGCGCGCGTCATCTTTTAACTACGGGCGAGTGGGCGGGGAAGGTGGACGCTTTTCTCAGCCTCGACGGGCCGGGCGTCGAGCGCATCACCAACATGGCGCTCGGCTCGCGGCGTTACCGCGTGCGCTTTTCAGGGACTGGCGGGCATTCGTGGGGCGACTTCGGCGCGGCCAATCCGGTGCACGCGCTCGGTCGCGCCGTCGCTCGATTGACGACTTATCCCGCGCCGCAGCGACCGCGCACGACCTTCAACGTCGGGCGCATAGAGGGCGGCGCGGGCGTCAACGTGATCGCGCGAGAGGCCTCGTTGGACGTAGACCTGCGCTCCGAGTCGGCGGAAGAGTTGAGACGCCTCGACGCCTTCTTCCGCCGCGCCGCGCGAGAGGCCGCCGACGACGAGAACGCCGCGCGTCGCGCGAATTGCCCGCCGCTCGAAATCGAAGTGAAGTTGATCGGCGACCGTCCAAGCGGCGAGACTCCGCCGGACTCCCCGCTCGTCCGTCTGGCCTGCGAGGCGACGCGCGCCGTCGGCTCACGCCCGCGGCTCGACTGTTCCTCGACCGACTCCAACATCGCCATCTCGTTGGGGCTGCCCGCCGTCACCATCGGCGCGGGCGGCACGTCGGGCCACTCGCACACCCTCGACGAATGGTACGACCCGCGCGGGCGCGACCTCGGACTCAAACGCGCACTGCTCGTCGTGCTCGGCTTAGTGGGATTGCGTCAGGACGATTAGGCTCAAGCGTGCTTGTCGAGTCCACAGGGAGAGGCGTTTCACATCCAAACCTGCGCGAACGAAAACAGATGCGGCACGAAGATATTCAAACTATCTTCGCGCCGCATCTGTTTGAGAGAGAAGTTGAACCGCACCGGCTCGCGAGCTTTAGTTCACAGGGATTGTCACCACCGTCGAGCCGGCCTTGCCTGCGGGGAAGTGTTTGCCGCGTGCGGCGCGCACGGCTGTCCCGCCGTAGGCTTCCGCGCCGGGGCTTGCGCCCGCGACGGAGGCTTGCGTGACGCGGCCCTGCTCGTCGTATGTGGCGACGGCGGCGGCGGGGGTCGCCGCAGGCTTGCTGCTGAATGCGCCGGAGAGAGGGATGGCCGCCGCCGCGCAAATCAGTGCCACGCCCGCGACTGTGCCCATCACCATCCACTTCTTGCGGCTGCCGCCGTTGTCGCCGTTGACGCCGTCAACCATCATCGAGAACGGCGCTTCAGACTCGACCGGAGCTTTGCCGTCGGCCTTTTCTTTGGATGCTTCATCTGCTGTGCCGCCGCCGAGACGATCAACCTGATCCATGAAGATCGCCATGTCGGATTCGGACGGAGTCCAGCCGCCGAAGGCTTCCGCCTCTGTGGGCGAGACTCCTTCGTCCAGCCGGCGCAGGCCTTCCAATACCACCTGCGTCCAGGACTCTTTGATCGTCTGGCGCGTCGGCAGCACGTCCGGGCTGAAGTCGAACGCGGCGTTGGGAAGCGTCAGCGAAAAGTAGACGGCCTCCGCGCCGCTGAGTGCGCCGACCTTGGCGTCCACCAACTCGCCCTCCTTGATGAAAAAGACGCTGTGACCGCGCTGGTAATCAATCTTAAGACGCCCGGTCTTGCGCTGATTGCAGAAAAATTCGATCAACTCGGCCAGCGACATGTCGCTCAACTGTCCAGTCAGTGCCATAAGTATTCCTCTTCGCGTGGAGCTGAAATTTTTGTTTTCTTGAAATGCTCTCGCCGCCCGTTCGCCCTCTCGCTTCGTCCGGCGGCGGCTGCTCGTTTACTGCGAGAGCGTGAAGTTGTACGTGATCGTGCCGGAGACTTTGACGGGCTGTCCCGTCAGCAGCGTCGGCGAAAACCTGGCTTGCATCGCCGCTCTTTCCGCCGCGTCGCGCAGCAGGGCGGGGCCGCTCGTGGCCTTCGCTGAAATCACTTTGCCCGAAAGGTCAATCACGACCTCGACCTCAACGAGGCCGGTGGTACGCACGCGCCGGGCCATCTCAGGATAGGTCGGGGAAGGCAGGTTGAGCGCCTTGCCGTTGAGGATGCCACCGGAGATGGGCTTGAGC
>JAIVJG010000126.1 GCA_020200155.1 Acidobacteriota bacterium
GCGCCCCATTCGATTCCGACGCGCGGAGGGCGACGGCGTCTGCGGCGTCACGGTTTGCGCCCGGCTCGACCGCCGCCGATGAAGCGTGAAAAGGCGCAGGAGGGTCGTCGGGCCGCGTCGTGGTCGTTTGCTGTACGCCACCCTGTGTCGAGCTTGCGCGGACGTGCTGCCACACCAGCAACTCATCACCACGATCCTCGATGACCTTGACGCTCGCCAAGAAACGATAGCCGCGCTTCGGCACAGTCTCGATGTACGGCTTGCCGTACTCGCCCACGCCCAACGCCCGCCTCAGTGCGAACACGTTCTGCGCCAGATTTGACTCTTCAACGAACGAATCGGGCCACACTTCTTTCAACAGCTCGTCTTTGTCGGCGAGGCGTCCGGCGCGTCGAACGAGTGCGACCAGCGTCTCGAAAGCCTTCGGCGTAAGCGCCACAGGCTCGTCGCCGCGCAACAGCAGGCGCTCCTGCGGGAGTAATCGGTAGGGGCCGAACTCGTATAAGTGGCGCTCCTGCTTACTCATAAACGCTCAAATAATTCTCTAAAAAATCTTTAACGAGTCTCTAAAGACCTGCGAGGCGCGAGGCGCGTAGATTCGCTTTCATACGGTGGCGCGTAAGTCCCGCAGCAGAAACTCGCGCGGGGTCAGGAGAGACGGGTGAGATTGTAAACGGGCGGGCAGGACGGGGCAACAATTTTCAGGCAGGGGGGCAGCTTGTTGAAGAAGATCAGAACCGAGTGCAGCGTCGAGATTGATGATGTCTTCGTCGTCAAAAGGCTGGGGCGCTCCGTCGAGGGGTGGTGCGCGGGCTGCGGCGGGACGGCGACGATGGTCACGCCGGAGGACGCGGCGACACTCGTGGGGACGGGAGCGCGCTCAATTTACCGCCTCGTTGAGTCGGGAGAGATTCACTGGGCGGAAGGACCTGAAACCTTAGTGCTCATCTGCCTCTGCTCGCTGTTAGAGAGGGCGGGGCAAGATTTTCACACAGAATAAAGGAGAAAAAATGAAAAACATGAATCATTACGTGCGCTCGGCGAGAGCGTTTGCTGCGATCAGTTTTTTCGCTTTGCTGGCGATGCTGTCGCCGCTAATGACGACAACTGCTCATGCACAGGCGACGTGGGTAAGGCTGCAAGAAAGCAATTTCCGCCGTGATGGTGATGACCCGGACCGTTTCGTCTTAAAAGACAACGTGGAGCATGCACAAGACAACGACGTAATCCACCTGAAAATAGAGAGAGTGCCGGAGTTGAAGAACAAAGTCGAAATCGTCTTAGCATCAAGCTCAAATGTGAGGTGGTGGAAAGGCATTACGATTTTCAAGGGCATAAGAGCGCCTAGGGCAAGTTATGGAGTCAGGTATGTCCGCTATAGGCATATTGACACGCAGGACGATGACAAAATTGAGTCTTCGGGCACTATCAATATCAGCGACTTGGGCGATTATTCGTATCTGATATTTGAGAAAGCCAAAGAGTTCGGCGCACATACGATGATGTATCAATTTTCCCTTACAGACCAAGAGGGGAGACTTAAATATGCCGGATGCCGCTTGACCTTTACTTGGGAGCGCGACGGTTAAAATCTTAAATTGGAGGGGCGAAGTTTCGACGGCTTTGCCCTTCTGATTTTAACTCACCCGGATAACAAGTTCGGAAATAAAGGAGGTTCGGAAGCATGAAACGAACAATCATGAGCGCAATACTCGTCATCGCGGCGGCGGTTGTCGCCTTCGCGCAGGAACTCAAACCCATCCCCAACCCGCCAATAACGAAGACCGTCGTCGAGACGTTGCGCGCGGCGGGCAACTTCAACACTTTCCTGAGCCTGCTGGAGAGAGCGGGTATGCAGGACGGCACCGTCAGGGGGCCGAACAATAACGCGGGCGGGCCGGACAATTCCTTTGGAACGGGGCTGAAGAATTTAGGTTTCATACCCACGGACAGCGGTAATGCCGGGACGGCCACTCGCTTACCTACGGTGCGATCAGAAAATACAATGCCGGGCCCGACACTCGCGCCGGACACGACCGCCCCCGGCACGCTCTACCAGACCGTCTTCGCTCCTAACGACGCGGCCTTCGCCAAGCTGCCGAAGGGCGCACTCGACGCGCTGAAGAAAGACCCCCAACGGCTCCGCGCGTTCCTGCTCGCACACATCGTCCCCGGCAAGCTGACGACTTCGGAACTGCTTACGCGGCTGATACCGGAAGGCAGTTCCAAGACTTTCCAGTCGCGGCAAGGGTCTCTCGAAAACCTTAATCAACAAGGACGATCACGCGCTCCTGGACAACGGGACGCGAGGGCTGTTCTCAGTATTGAACACATTAATCCCTTTCAAAAGGGGGGCGACTTAATCATCAACGGCAAGGTGCATATCGGCAAGTTTCAGGACGTGATGACCTCAGACTACCTGGTCGTCATCCACGAAGTTGACGCCGTACTTTTTTACGGCTGGTTCTGAAGCGTCGGTCGCGGACTGAACACAGATGCGCCGTCGTGACGGAACGTGCGGCCAAGCCGACATGTGCAACACACTAACTCAGTAACCAAAGAAAGGAATCAGGAACATGAAACGATTGACACTCAACGCAATTCTCGCTTGCGTCGCACTGGCAGCGGCGGTCATGTCCGCCTCGGCGCAGACGGGCGAATCGGTGAAGATCAAGTTCTCGGAAAAACAGATCGATCCGAACATGCCCGGCCCGGCCACGCAGTCCATGGAAGGCGTCGTGCTCAATGGGCGTCCTTACGTTGCCCTGAGCGAGCTTTCGCGCGCCGTCAGCGGCAAGGACACGTCGGGGAGCAAGTCTGGATATGACGGGGACACGCTGGCGACAGGCTTCAAGGTTGATGGAGACACAC
>JAIVJG010000127.1 GCA_020200155.1 Acidobacteriota bacterium
CGGCGAAGTTTGCGCGCTCGCTGCCGGGTTCGTTGACTGCTGCGTCTGCGACTGCGTGGGCGAAGCAGTCTGCGGCGACTGCGGAGGGACGGTCTGCTGCGGCGAGTTGGCAGAGGGCGCGGGTGTGTACGTCGGCTGGCTCGTCGGCGCGCCCGGCTGCTGCGCCCACGCGACGGGAGAGACGAACGCGCACAGCAATGCGAGCGTCAGAACTTTACTGTTGAAATGATGAATGCGACCGAACATAATTTTTTGTCCACGACGGCTCGTCCAAAGCCGTGTTATTCAGCCCCGCAAAAGGGGCGACCCACGATAGCCGGGCGATGCGTCTATTGCTTCCCGACCAGACCAAAGAATGAACTGGCCGCCGTCGCGGCGCGGCGGCGCGCCCACGCAAACGGCGCGGCGATGCCTGAACCGATGCGTCCCCAGACGCGGCTGTGTCCGAGATCGTCGAAGAGCGAGTAGAAGACAGGCACGGCCAGCAGCGTCAGCAGCAGGCAGAGCGACTGGCCGCCGACGACGAGCACGCCGATGGAACGATTCGTGCCCGAACCCGGCCCGCTCGACACCACGAGCGGCATCATGCCCGCGACGAGCGCGATGGTCGTCATCAAAATCGGGCGCAGGCGGTCGCGGTTCGCCTGAATGATCGCTTCCAGACGCTCCATGCCGTGCGCGCGTAGCTCGTTCGTGTGGTCAATCTGCAAAATCGCGTTCTTCTTGACGACGCCGAACAAAAGCAACAGTCCGAGGCCGGAAAAGATGTTCACGGTCTGCCCCGTCAAAAGCAGCGAGAGGATGCCGAACGGAATCGCGAGCGGCAGCGTCAGCAAGATAGTCACGGGGTGTATGAACGACTCGAACTGCGCCGCCAGCACCATGTACATGAAGACGAACGAGAGCGTAATGGCGAGCATGAAGTAGTAGCCCGCGCGCCCCAACTCTTTCGAGCGACCGGCGAGTCCCGTCGTGTAGGAGGGGTCAACGTTCAACTCTTTGACGAACGCGTTCATCTGGTCAATGACCGCTGACTGCGAGCCGCCGGGCTTGACGTTGGCGAGGATCGTCACCTGCCGTTGCCGGTTGAGACGGTCAATCGCAGACGGCCCCGTGCCCTCTTCCACATGCACGACGCTGTTGAGACTCACCTGCCCGCCCTTCGTCGAAGCGACGGACATATTTTCCAGAGCCTGCGCGCTCGTTCGCGACTCGCCGGTGGCGCGCACGCGCACGTCGTATTGATCCGTGCCTTCGTTGAAAGTCGAAGCCTTCTGCCCGGCGATGAGCGTGTTGAGCGCCTGCGCGATGTCGCCGACGCGGACGCCCAAATCCGCCGCCCGCGCGCGGTCAATCGCGACGCGCAATTCCGGCTTGCCGACGACGAGCGTGGAGTCTGCGTCCACCACGTCCGGGATGGTCTTCATCTTCTGGAGAAGCTGCGCGGAATACTCCGTCAGCTTTTGCAGGTCTGGGCCGCCGATGACGTACTGGATGTCGGAGTTGCGATTGCCGCCGCCGGAAATCGCCGCCACAGGCTGCACGCTCGTCCGCAATTCCTGCGGGTACTTCCGCAAAAGCTCGCGCGCCCTGAGCATCAAGTCCTGCTGCTTTTCCTTGCGCTCCCTGATGTCAACGAGCTTGACGTAAATCGAGGCGTTGTTGACGAGTTGCTGCTGGCCGCCGCCGAGCGTGACGAGCGTGTCTGTGACGCCGGGCAGTTGGCGCACGTCTGCGGCGATTTTCTCGACGAGCGACGATGTGGCGGCGAGCGTCGAGCCTTCGGGCGCACGCACCGAGATTTCAAACTGCGACTGATCGTCCACGGGCAGAAAGTTTTTGCCGACGAACTTGAAAAGCGGCACGATGCTGATGATGACGAGCAGGCACAGGCCGACGACCGCCCAGCGGTGCGCCATCGAAAGCCTCAGCAGCCAGGTGTAAGTGCGGTCAATCGGCTTGTAGAAGCGCGACTCTTTCGAGCCGTGCCCGCCGCCGTGCGCGGCAAGTTCGTGCTCCCGCGCAACCTCTTCACCCGGCGGAACAGAAGTCTCTTCGTGACGCGCCGTCTCGTGCGCGTCGGCGTTCTTCGCAGGCTCGCCCGCCTCGACTTTCGACTCGTCTGCGAGCAGCGCGGGTGCGCTTCCTTCCGACGGCAAGACGCCCGTGCCCGGCCCTTCGAGCGCCTGTTTGCGTTTAATCAGCCGCGCCGCGAGCATCGGCGTCAGCGTGAACGAGACGATGAGCGAGACGGCGATGGCGAACGAAGATGTCAAACCGAAGGAAGACATGAAGCGCCCGACGATGCCGCCCATGAAGCCGACGGGAAGGAAGACGGCGAGCAAGCTGAGCGTCGTCGCCATCACGGCCAGTCCGATCTCGCGCGTGCCTTCGATGGCCGCCTGAAACGGCGGCATACCCTTCTCCTCGATGAAGCGGTAGATGTTTTCCAGCACGACGATGGCGTCGTCAATCACGATGCCGACCATCAGCGTCAGCGCCAGCATCGTGATCTGGTTCAGGGTGTAGCCCATCGCCGCCATCAGTCCGAAGGTGGCGATGATGGAAGTCGGAATCGCGATGGCCGCGATCATCGTCGTGCGGATGTTCCAGAGGAAGACGAAGACGACGATGGCCGCGAGGATGCCGCCTTCAATCAAGTGTGTCTCGATTGACTCGACCGCCGCCTTGATGAAGATTGACTGGTCGCCGACGATCTGCGTGCGGACGCCCTTCGGCAAGTTCGGCTCGATTTCGGCGAGCCGCTGCTTGATGGACTCCGCCACCTGCACAGTGTTCTGCCCCGACTGCTTCGAGACGACGAGCGTCACGGCGGGCTGCCCGTTCAAGCGTGCGCTCGTGCGCTG
>JAIVJG010000214.1 GCA_020200155.1 Acidobacteriota bacterium
CCCCGCGCCCGCCGTGCCCGCCCACAGCGCGAGCAGGGCGCACACGACGCCCGCACCGCCCCAGATAATTGACGGACGCTTCGGCGCAAGCCTCAAGGCATCGCGCTCCGTCCAGAGGATGTACGCGATGATGAAAGGAATGAGCAGCCCATGCGAATAGTTCTCGTCCTCCCACCAGAAAACGCCAAGCCGCGCGAGCACGCTCCAGTAAACGAAGGTGATCGCGGCGATGACGACGAGGGGTTTCCAGAAGTAGCGCGGGGAAGGATATTCCATGATGTCTACAGCCGGGAAAGGGCTTCGACGAGGAGTGTGACTCAAGTTATCGCAAAGGGCCAAAGGGCATGAACTTTTTTTGCCGGACAGGAGATGTCGCCGGTTGGACGATCATCCATTCAGGAGAGTAGCGCAACAGCTTCGCCGAGAGCAACCTCTAAATTATGTTTTTCCGGTCTTTTCTCGATGGTGGCGGCGCGCCGACAGTCCGGGTGTGACTCAAAAAAAAGCTGAAAGGCGAGAGAGATGTCTTCGACGGCCTAAGATGACCTCTCGCGCCTTTGTTTTTGAGTGTTTGATTGCTTCCAAACAAGCCGTTGCTCTTCGTCCGCACGGCAGGCCCTTTACGGCTGGCCGAAACGCTGCCTGTACTCGGTCGAGGTGATGAAAGCTTTGACCATTTCTGCCTTCACGAAGTCGCCGTTAAAGCCATTGAGCTTCGTCAGCCAGAAGTTGAACCCTGCGGCGTCCGGGTCTCGCCTGAGATAACCGAAGTACTGCATGAGGACAAAAGCTCTGCTTGATTCCTGCCGCACGAACGCTCCGTTTTCGACAATCTTAGCCAACACGGAAGCTCTCGACGCGCCGGCGCTCATGTCGCCGAGCAAAGCGTCCCGCTCCGTCTGATTCAACGTCACGCCCATGTTGGCGAGCAGTGCGCTCAGGAATTGATCGTTAGATAAATTGTCGAAGCGGGATTTGAAGTTGGCGCGCTCCGTCCATCTCTGTGCGAAGGCTAATTTGTTGGCGGCCAGTTTCGCCTCCCAGCCGGAAGCGCCCACGCTGACGCCCTGCCCCACTTCCTGCGAGTCGGGAAGAAACTCCCCCAGCATCGGCATGCGCCCGTATGAAGCTTTATACAGCCGGTAAGTGAAGTAACCCGTCTGCTGAAACTCAATCGAGAGGAAGTATGCCGCCGACACGTTGATGCGCCTGAACTGCATGCACTGTGCATCGCTTCCGCAACTGGTGAGCTGATTCACCCAGTATGCGTTACCGGCCTCGTCCGGCTCGCGATTGAGGAAATCCACGTAATGCTGGCGCACCATGTATGAGGAGACATCAATCGGATTAGCGATGTCGCCGTAAGTGATAAGCACGTCACTCAACTCAAGGTGGTTGTTTGTTTCGCGCAAGCTGTCCCTGGTGACAGTCACGTCGCCCTGCGTGGCTGACAGGCTGGCGCGCCGCGCCGCGCCGAGCGCCGCGAATAGCTCTACATCTATTCTGCCGGCGGCGCGATAAAGCGGACGCTCGCTGAGGAAGTCGTTGTAGGCTTGCTGTATGTCGGCGACGAGCTTGTCGAGCATCGCCGTGGCGTCGGTCTGAAGCAGTGTGCTGTTCGCCGTCGTGCCGGTCTGCGTCGAACTGGTTAAGAATGAAGAGAGCTGGTTGCTCAACGCCTGCCCGTCCTTCTTTGCCTGCAAGACGCTTTCCTCCAACCTGCCGCTGCCGGTCACCGGCGACGGCGAAGGAGCAGGCGCAGGTGTCGGGACTGGCGACGGGGTCGGAACCGCAGTCGGGGCAGGAGTGGGAGCAGGCGTCGGAGTTGGAGTCGGAGTTGACGCGGGGGCAGGCGTGGGCATCGCGCTGGGCACTGCCGAGTCGAACCTGCTGTGAGCTTCGCCGCCGACGAACCGCGAGTATGTGCCACCGTTGATGTCGTTCGCCGTGACCGGCCACATGCTCTGCCCTGCCTCGTTATTCGCGGACAGCACCGCACTCGGGCGCGGGGAAAAGTACGTGTTGTTGTCTGAGGTCGTATTCAGGCGCACATTCGGCGCGACGTAAAACAACACGCCCTGATTGCCGTCCGCATGAAACGTGTTGCCGGAGAGCGTCGCCGACGCGATTGGATCACTCGCCGGTGCGCCGTAGCGCCCTAACTCTATCGTATAAGAATTCGACCCGCCGCTCTCGCCGCCCGTGCCCAGAAACACGCTGTTGCGTATCACGTAAGGCCCGGCCCCCGGCAGGATCAACGCTCCCAGCCCGAAGCGCGAAGCAGCCACCCAACAACTTTCTATCGTCTCGTTAGCGCCCCACAATTTGATGCCGTTGCGCGCGTGCCCGCGCACGTCAACTCGCCGGACAGTCGCGTTGTCGGCCTTCAGATCGCACCCGTCACCCAGATGCCCGCGAATCACCGCATCTTCCACGAGGATGCGATTGCCGCGCTCGACCGCAATCCCATCCGACCCTGTGTCGTTGCCCGCCGTGACGCCCGACAAATTCACATTGCGGATCACGACATCTTCGACAAGGCCGGGGCCGATGTCTATCCCGGCGCTCGGATAATCATGTGCCTTAATGTTCTCGATGGTGAGGCTGCTGCGTACCGCCGCTCCGCCGTTCGCGGCGATCTTGATCGGTATTCCGACGTTGTAAATTTCCAGATCGCGCAACGTGACGTTGTCGCCGTCATCCCACACCACCACCCCGAAACCGGAATATGAACCGTCGCGCGAGTAGTCTCTGATCGTCAATCCCTCGACCGTCACGAAGTCCTGATCCGTGATCGTCACCGCGTGACGGATGTTGAGACCCGCGCCGTCAAGCACTGCCGACTCGCCGGGGTAGCCGGCGAGCGTGATGGGCGCGCCCGCCGCTCCCGAACGTGTAAACGAGACGGCCTCGTGATAGACGCCGCCGCGGACAAGGACGGTGTCGCCGGCCTGCGCCTGATCGAGCGCATGCTGCACCGTGCTCCACGGCGCGAACTGGCCGCCGTTGTTGCCATCGCTTCCGTTCGGGCTGACGTAATAGCTACTTCCAGTCCCGTAGGTCGCGGCTTTTACTTGAAGAGCAGTGGACGAAACAATGAGAAGGAAAACGAGAAGGAGGGTTAGCTTGAAAAGACGCATGGTGTGCTCCTGCCGCTGCCTCGTTGAGAGGCGCGTTGGACAAGGCCTCACCCTCGTGTTGACAGGCGCAGTGCAACGTCCAAGCATCGCATACGCACACAAGGGTACTGACTAGCGATGCCGTCAAATCGGAACACACTTCAGACTGATGGAATTTTGGGAAGGATAGGAAAGTCGGAGAATCACTGCTCACAGGAATGAGGCAATTGGATTCTCACCAGAACGCAAGCTGAGTTTGACGAGTGCAAAAAGCGACGGTCGGATAAACGCGAAACCAAATGCCTACTTACCCGGACCCACGCGAAACTCTTTTGAGCTTGCTCTGGATTCGACTGCCTTCGGCAACCAGACAATCATCCTGAGACGGCCATTCAACAAGCGCCACATCCCAAGAGACTCACGGCTTTGCGTCCTTACCTCGCGGTAAGTTTGCCTTTATCGTGTGCAATCATCGCTTGCGAAAGAACATGCTGCGCGTCCTGGCAGACGCCCAACAGACAAATAGATTAAACATTATTGGCAAGTGCTTGTCAATGTTTTTCGCTAATTGTTTCCGGGGCGGAACGTAAGAGCTACTCGGAGCAGAAACTCTCTGTATTTGACCTGATTTGGGCGGTTTCGACGTAAAAATCGGCGAGCGCGCGAAAGTACGCCTCCGGCGCGTACCGCGTGGCGGTCAAGGCAAAGGCGCGGTCGGCCAGCCGTCTGGCTAATTCCGTCTCGCTCAACACACGCCCCAGCGCGGCGGCGAGTTGTCGAGATGCCCGCGCCGGAACGAGCAGCGCGCTTTCTTCGTGCCTGACCATTTCGGGCACGCCGCCCACGGCGGTCGCCACCACAGGGACGCGCGCCGCCATCGCTTCGAGCAGAACGAAGGGCGAGCCTTCGCTGTGCGAGGGCAAAGCCATCACGTCCGCCGCCGCGTAAAATGGCCGCATGTCGCGCACTTGCCCCGCGTACACGATGCTCTCGCTGATTCTCAGTTGGGCGGCCAGCCTGTCCATGCGCGCACGCTCCGGCCCGTCGCCCGCGATCAGCAGACGCGCCCGGAGCGCCGGATACTCACGACGCAAATGGCCCAGAGCTTCGATTAAATCAACGTGCGCTTTCTCGCGCGAGAAACGACCTGCGGCGAGGATTACCTTTTCGTCTTCGGCAATGCCGAGGCGCGAACGCAGTGCGCGCCCCGCCAAAGGGTCAATCGCATCTTCCCGGCGAATCGAATTGTGCTGCACGCGCAGTTGTTCCGGCCTGACACCTTTGCGCTCCGACAACTCGCGCGCGAAAGCCTCACACACAGTCAGCACTCGATCCGCAGAGGGCAGCGACCAGCGATCAAGATAATTGTATGCGCGCATCTTCAAATCGGTCGTGGTGTAGCCGTGATGAAATGCGACCCAAGGGTAGTGCCGCCAAAGGCCGGAAGCCTTCACCACGAAGTGCGACTTGACGTGATAACTCACGATCACATGCGGCCTGCGCTCCGCGACGATGCGCCGCAACTCGGTCAACACGCGAGGGTCAAAGCGGAAGCGTTCCGGGATTACGTCCACGATTAAACCTAGCTCGCGCGCGGCGGCCACAAACTGATTGGGCGCGGGCATCGTGTGATGAGCGTCATCAATGGACGCGGGCGGCGAGGTGTCAGGCGGAGCGGCGTCTCTGCGGCTGCCAGCGCGGACGAAGGTTGCGACCGACGTTTCGATCCGCGTCTCGCCCGGCGCGCGGGCGGCATGCTCCTGAGCGGCGCGGCAAAAATCGAGCAGGCTCTTGGCGGCTCCCGTCACGACCTCGGCTTCCACCAGAGCAAGAACTTTTATCCTCGATGATTTCGGATTGCCCTGTGAGATCATCCTTCGTCTTTTCTTCGACGCTCGCTCAGGCTTGCCGCCCTGCGCTCCAACACAGACTTTCTGAATTTGAACCACGCCTCGCCGCCCAGACTCTTCAAGACCTTCTTCGCGTTCCACGTCAAAGACTGGCGCAGGGCGGGCGCGAGTTGCCCGGCGACCAGGCCGGCGGCGACGCGCGGCGCGGTGTGTCGCTGAATCGAGTAGCGGCCCGCGATCAGACAGCCGCGCACTTCGCGCGTGCGCGCCGCAGGCTCGGAGGTGAACAAAACTTTGAAGCCGGCCTCGGCGGCGGCGGCGGCGACACGCTCGGAGTAAAACCCGCCCGGCACGGAGGCTGTGTCAACCGGCTCTCCGAGAATGTCGGACAAAGCATTACTGCTCTCGCGCCACTCGCGCAGAATTTCCGCAGGGCTGCAACGAGACATCTTCAACGGGTGCGAGCAGGAGTGGCTGCCGACGACGTGCCCTCTTGTGTGCAGGTCGCGAAGTTGCGTGGCCGTCATAAAGGCCGGAGCGCCGACGTAGTTCGTAGTGATGAAGAAGTGCCCGCGCCAGCCCAGTTCTTCGAGCATGCCCGCGACGTGCGTGTGCGCGCTCGCCCCTCCGTCGTCAAACGTGATGAGCCAAGGCGTGCTGTTCGCTTCCCCTCGCAGTAAGTCCGAGGCGATAGCCGGGCGCTCGGACGGCGTGGCGGCGGCGATGGCTTTAAGGTGCGCGGCGAACTGAGTTGTTTCCAGCTTGTACGCGGCGGCGTCCGCGCCGGGGAAGCCGCTGGCTTCGTCCCGTCCCGTCTCGACCACGTCGTGATACATCAAAACTCTCGCCTTCATCGTTTCCCGTCTCGCTTGTGTCTTCCAGCTCTCGCCGTGGCTTCGTCTTCTCGTCATCGCCCCGCCTGCCGCAGCAGACTTTCGTGCTCGCGATGGAGCGCCGCGCCGAGCGCCGACCAATCGTATTGCTTTCGCACCAACTCGCCGGCCTCCCGAATGATGCCCGTTCGCAACGCGTCATTTTCCGCGAGCGCGTCGAGCGCGTTGCCCATCGCGCCGGCGGTGTCGGCCAGCATGATGTTGACGTTGTCGCTGACGAGCAAGCCTTCCGCGCCGAGCGTGGTCGAGATGACGGGCACGCTCGCCGCCATCGCTTCCAGAATTTTGAGACGCGAACCGCCACCGACTCGCAGCGGCACAATTTGCGCGACGGCCTCGCGATAGAAGGGCCGCACGTCGGGCACTGTGCCGGTCACTTCGACGCCCGGCAGCGCGGCCAGACGTTCCACTTCGGGCGCGGGGTTTCGCCCGACGACGGTGAAAATCAGTTCAGGTCTTCGTCGCCGAATCTCCGGCCAGGTGTGTTGCGCGAAGTGGACGACCGCGTCCACGTTGGCGTGATAATCCATCGAGCCGACGAACACTACGCGGCGGCGCTCGATTGCTTCGTCCGCGCTCCGCTCGACGCGCTCTGCTCGCCATACCTGATGCGCGAGCGCGAGGTTTTCGTCCGAGTAGTAATTGACATCCACGCCGTTTTCAATGACCGTGACGCGCGCTCCGGGCGCGGCCAGCCGCAACTGCGCGGCGTCTCTTTCGCTGACGGCGAGATGCCCGTCATACGTTTGCAGGACGTTGCGCTCGAAGCCGACCATGCGATGCGCCGTGATGCGCGCGTAAAGCTTGCGCCCGACGTGCGCGGCCTTCTCGCTGTAGCGCAGCATGAGTTCGGAATCAATGTTGTGCCAGTCGCACACGGCCAGCGGGCGATGTCGCGCCGCACGGATGACGTTCAGGTACTCCGTCAGCGTCGAGGTCTCGACCTGCACGACATCGAAGGGCCGCGCTTCGAGCACGCGTGACAGTTCGGCGCGCATCGCGGGGGTCGTGTAGTTGAGCGCCGGCAGCGGCGTCCGACCCAGCACGCCGCGTAGAATCTTCGAGGGCGTGTACGCCGACGCGCGCTCTACCTTGACGACTTGCTCGCACCACTCTTCGGGCGGCGCGGGCAGCATCCCGGAAGAGTTTCCGCCGCCGTCGCGCACTTCGTCATCGGCGAAGGAGAGGCACGTGACGTGCGCGCCCGCGCGTGCGAGTTCGCGCGCGAGATAATAGTTCCGCAGCATCAACCCGGTCTGCGGCGGCCAGCAGACGCGCGGCATCAAAAACAAAACTCGCATCGAGTCCTTTGATTTCCCTTCGAGTCGCCCGTCCATATTCGTCAGGTCTAATAGCGCGCCCGGTAGTAGATAAACTTCAAATACTCCCCCGGCACTGATTTCCAACCAAGCACGTCCGCCCACCACAGCAAAGGCGTCGGCGACTGTTGCCCGGTCGGCGGCGCGTCCACGCCCAGCGCGACGCCGCTGCCCGCGAAGACGCGCTCCAAAGTCCAACGTGCGCGGCGCGTGTGATAGGCCGAGGTGACGAATTGCAGCGAATGAAGACCGCGCGTCTGCGCGTACTGGCGCACGAGCAAGGCTTCGTCGTGTGTGCTCGCCACCACCTGCGGGATCACTTCAATTTGCTGCGGCGGCACGCCCTGTCTTCGCAACTCGTCCGCCGCGCGCTCGGCGAAAGACGGGTTGCGCTGCCGCGCCTCGTCCCACCCGGCGGACTGCCCGTCGTTGGTCAGGATGATTCGGGGCGCGCGACCCTCGCGCCACAAATGCGCCGCCCACCCCGCGCGTTCGAGATAAGTGGACGAACCCGAAAGCACCACGATGGCGTCGGACTGCGCCAGCGTCGAACGCTCGATCAAACCGTAGGGCGCGAGCACGGCCAGCAACAAACAGACTATCAGAACCGGCGTCAAAGCACGCGCCCGTCGCCCCGCACAGGAGACGCGAGACCGGCCTCGCGTCTGCCGGTCTCGCGCGGCAAAAGGCATGAAGCGGTTAAGGGTGATGACGGCACGCTCCGTTTTTTAAGGTGATCCGATCCGGCGCGGACGAACGGCTGGCGAAGTCGCCGGGCGCGTGCCGGGCGCGCCGTTCGGAGTTGATGTCGCCGGAGGACTGGCAGCTATGTTGGGATTGAACCTGCTGTGCCGCTCCGCGCCGATGAAACGCGCCCACGCGCCGCTGTTGATGTCGGCGGCGCTGACCGGGTACATATTTTTCCCCGCCGAGTTGTTCGCGCCCAGCAATGCTTCGGCGCGCGGCGAATAGTACGTGTTGTAATCCGAAGCGGCATCGAGGCGGACGTTCGGCGCGACGTAAATCAACACGCCTTGATTTTTGTCCGCATGAAAAGTGTTGCCGTAGAGCGTCGCGCGGGCGATGGGTTCGGTGGCCGCCGCGCCGTAGCGGCCCAGTTCGACCGTGTAGGAACTGGCCGTACCGCTCTCGCCGCCCCCGCCCAGAATCACGCTGTTACGCACCACGAAAGGGCCTGCGCCCGGCAGGATGAGCGCGCCGAGGCCCGCGCGCGAGCCTGAGACCCAGCAACCGTCCACGGTGACGTTCGCGCCCCACAGCTTGAGACCGTTGCGCCCGAAGTCGCGCACGTCCGCACGTCGCACCGTCGCGTTGTCGGCCTTCAAGTCCACGCCGTCGCCCATGTGTCCGCGTATCAATGCGTCTTCGACCAGCACGCGACTGCCGTGCTCGACCGCGACGGCGTCCGACGCCGTGTCGTTGCCGCTCGTCACGCCGTAGAGTTGCACGCGGCGAATGACGACATCTTCAACAAGCCCCGGCCCCAGATCAATCCCGCCGCCCGTGTAATCACGCGCTGTGATGTTCTCGATGACGATGCCGGAGCTGACCTTTGAGACGCCGTCGGCGGCGAACTTGATGGGCGTTCCGACCAGAGACAGATTGATGTCGCGCAGTGTGATGCGATCCGTCGCGCCCCAGCCGACGATGCCGAAGCCGCGCACGCCGTCGCCGTAGAAGTCGCGGATATTCAAATTCCGCACCGTAATGTCGTCGAAACTTTCGAGACTCAGGCACGATTTACGGTTGAGGCCCGCGCCGTCAAGCGTCACGCTCTCGCCCGGAAAACCTGCGAGCGTGATCGCCGCGTCCGGTGTGCCCGAACGCTTGAACGTCAGTTGCTCGTGATAGACGCCGCCCCGGACGTAGATGGTCTCGCCCGGTCGCACGCGATCCAGCGCGTGTTGAATCGTCCGCCAGGGAGCGTTTGAACTGCCGTTGTTGGTATCGCTCCCAGACCTGCTGACGTATCGCCCGTCGGCGTCCAACAGCGCCGCCAGCATCTCGCCCAACTCGAACGGCGCGGGCCAACCCGTGTCCCAGCGCACATCTTTGCCGCCGCCGGCGCGGGCGTCGAATGCGGCTCGCGCGAAGAGCGTCTGCGCCGTCGGCCCGGCATCAATACCTCGCTCCGACTCCGCATGCGCAACTGCGCGGCGCAGGAAAATTTCTCTTCCACTAGCTCTCGTCCTCGCTCGCCCATGCGCCGCGCACGCTCCGGCTCGCGCAACAGTTCGATGATGCGCGACGCCATCGCTTCTTCATCACCGGCAGGCACGACGTAGCCGCTCACGCCTTCGCTCACCGCCTCTCGCGCGCCGCCGACATCCGTCACGACCACGGGCCGCGCCGCCGCCATGTATTCCAGAATCGAATTGGAGAACCCTTCGGCGCGCGAACTCAACACGCACACATCTGAGACGGCCAGCAAGTCCGCGACGCGCGTGCAGCGTCCGACGAAGAACACGTCCCCGCTCAGGCCGAGTTGCGCGGCTTCGTCTTGCAGTTCCGCGAGCAATTCTCCCTCCCCTGCGACGACGAAAGCCGCGCGCGGTACAGCCTCTCGCACGCGCCGCGCCGCGCGCAGGAACAGTGGAATGTCTTTTACCCTGTGGCGCAGGTTCGCCACGATGGTCACGAATTCGCGCGCGGGAGTCTGCGGCAAGCCCAGAGAGGCGAGCGCGTCTTCGCGCCGCCAGTCGTCCGGCACGCGGGCGCGCTCCGTGTCCAGGCCGTTGTACAGCGTCACGATTTTGACGGCGGGCACGCCCTCCGTGATTAGGCGCTGCCGCACGGCTTCCGAGTTGGCGACGAGACGATGCGCGAACCGGAACGCGACGCGCTCGACGCGCTGCTGCGCCGGCGTGCGAAAAGTCGTCTCGCGCTTGGAGGCGACGCGCGCAGGGACGCGCGCCAGCGACGCGCCCATCATCCCGAAAACGTTCGTGTAGAAATCGTGCGTGTGTACGAGCCGGATGTCGCGTTCGCGTATGAGCCGCTTCAGGCGACGGAGTTGCGCCGCGAAATTCCTGTCGTAAAAGCTCGTCAGCGGAAACTCCACGATCTCGCCAAGACCCAGACTCTCCGCTTCGTCCAACAACAGCCCGCGCTTCTTCAAACACGCCAGGTGCACGTCGTAGCGTCCCGCGTCGCGCAACAGGCGCGCCAGTTGGACGGCCTGTCGCTCCGTGCCGCCCTGATCGAAGCTGTCAACAATGTGCAGGACGCCGGCTTTCATGGTGCGGTTGATTATCCGTTCTCTTTTTCAGTCGCCGGTAAGGTCAACTGTCCGTCGCGTTTGACGCGGTCAGGCTTAAAGGCATCCGAACGTGCCCGCCCGTTAAAGCGCCTGCTCGCGCGGCTCGCCTCGAAAGACCGACATCACTCGCGCCAGTTGCCGGTTCAGCAACCCGCGCTCTTCAACCGAGATGGTGCCGAAGAGGGCGAAGCACGCAGCGTAAATCAGCGAGAAGACGATTCCGCAAATCATCAGCGAGAAGAAGGGACGAAGCGCGGGCAGCGCGATGCGCGTCAACTCCGAAGCCAGCGCGGCGATGAGCGCGGCGACGGCGATCTTGCCCAGGTCTTTCAGCAGGTAGATGTCGCGCCACGTCGCGCCGACGACACGCCACGACTTGAAGGTCACGATGAAACGATCCAGCAGGTTGTAAACGACGGTGACGACCATGACCCCGACCGGAGGCAGGTGCCACAGCCACAGCGTCGCGAACAGCGCCGCGACGAGTGTCGTCCGCAATCGCACCATATAAAAACGATACTCCTTGTGCGCTCGCATGACGGGGTCTGGGATCAAAGTCAGGAACGGGATCAACGTAATGTTGACGGCGAAGACCGGCCACGCAGACATGTACTGCCGCGTGAATAAAAACTCGATGACTTCGTGGCCCATCACAAGTAGGAAAGCGTAGATGGGGAAATAGATGGCCGCCAGTTTACGCATCGCGCGCGCCGTCGTCAGCGTGATCTCGCGCGAAGCTCCTTGCAGTTGCAGTTGACTGATGCGCGGGATCATCACGGCGCTGACCGAAGTGGCGATGATGCCCACCAGCGGCATGGCGAAACTGCCGAGTGAGTAAGAAGCAAACGCCGCCGCGCCGTAGCGGTTCGAGACGAAGTAGTTGTGCAAGTCGCCCATGAAGTAGAGGAGCAGGGCCGCGAAGCCCAGCGGCAGAGCGTAGGACAATTGCTGGCGCAGCATCCCGAAATCGAAACTGCGCCAGTAAGGGCCGAAGCGTGAGCGCAGGTACACCTGCAAGATGACGGCCTGAATCACGCCCTGCAAGATTGCCGCCCAGAGGAGAGAGCGCACGGAGCCGAAGTAGGCGGCGGCGGCCAGCAGCAACCCCGTCTTCGTGAGCTGCGCGGTGACGATGAAAATCGTCGCCAACTGCGCTTCCTGATGCGCGATGGCGACTACTTCCAGAAACGACGAGCACATCCAGAAGAGAATCGCCAGACCCAGCAGCGGCGCATAGGATTCCAGCACCGGCCCGTCCTGCGCGCCGACGGTTAAGGTCAGAAAACCCGGCCACAGCACCAACAGCAACAGGCCCAGTGCGCCGAGCACGTAATAAAAGAGCAGCACGTTCGTCACCACGCCGCCCTGCCGCTCGCGAGGTTCGCGCGGCAGGAAGTAGTAGGTGCTCATCATAAAGCCCATCGGAAGCAACGCGACGGCGCTGTTGACGACGAGGAACGCTTGCTTGTAGAGGCCGAATTCCGTTTGACTCAGACGGCGCACCAGCAAAATCGGCAGCGCGAAGCTGATCGCGTAGGCCAGCGTCTTGGCGACGAGCAGCCAGAAGGCTCTCGATGTCAGCGAACTCTGTTGGCCTTTGTAACTGAACATCTTCGTGTGCGAGGACGGGCCGCTTCGAGGTCTCTGCGAAAGAGTGCTTTTCCCTTCGTCCAATCATCCTCAAGGCGCTCGCCGCCGTTCAACCCTCTCCCCTCGAAGGGATCGCGCCGACGGCTGCTTTGTCGGCGTTAACTTTTTCGCGGACGGTCTCCCAACGCGCGTAGCGTTCGCCGCGCAGGAATTTGTAAGCCGCGAGGACGCAGGCCAGATTGGCGAGCACGAAATAATGCGGCAGGGCGAGCAGGCGATGCCTGTGTCCGGCACGCTCGGCCAGCCAGCCGAGCGCGGCCAGCGCGTAAAAGCTCGCCTGCGCCAGGAAAGCCACTGCGTAGAAGGCGGAGCGGAAAGCCAACGCCGCAGAGGCCGGCAGGACGAGGAACAGAAAGAGCGGCACGAGATAGCGCATGACTTTGTGCGAGAGAAGTTGCACGGCGTAGAAGCCGCTGCGCGCAGGGTTCAGCATCCCGCGATGCCGCCACAAGTCTGCGTAGCTCTGCGTGATGACGCGCACGCGCATACGCAGTTCTTTGTCCGACCTGTCGTTCGTCTCTTCCATACAGACCGCGTCCGGCGCGTAGACGGCGCGCAACCCCTGCTCCATCATCACGGTGGCGATGATGAAGTCGCTGCACGCTTCCGGGTGGAGCGGCACGTAGGCCGCACGGCGCACCGCGTAGAGACAGCCCGAAGCCCCTATCAGCGAACGCGTGCGGCTTTCGTGGCGCTTGAGAAAAGTCTCGTAGCTCCAGTAAGACTGCGCGCCGCGCCCGACGCT
>JAIVJG010000215.1 GCA_020200155.1 Acidobacteriota bacterium
CAAAGCCGACATCCTGATTGAGGGCGAGACCGTCTCGACAATCGGCGCGAAGCTTGAGATGGAAGCCGACCGCGTGATTGATGCGAGTGGGAAACTCGTCATCCCTGGCGGGATTGATCCGCACACGCACATGGAGTTGCCGTTTGGCGGGACGCAGGCGTCGGACGACTTTCGCACGGGGACGATTGCGGCGGCGCATGGCGGGACGACGACGATTATTGATTTCGCCGTCCAGACCAAAGGCCAGACGATGACCGAGGGGCTTGACCGCTGGCACGCGAAGGCTGAGGGTAAGACGGCGATTGATTACAGCTTCCATCTTATCGTCACGGAATTTGAAGACGAAAACAAGGCTGAACTTCATCGCCTGATGGACGAAGGCGTGACGAGTTTTAAATTGTTCATGGCTTACCCCGGAGTCTTTCTGGCGGACGACGCGACGATCTTTCGCGCGATGTCGGCGGCGGGCGAGCGGGGCGGGCTGATTTGTATGCACGCGGAAAACGGTATCGTCATCAACGAGATAATTAAACGCGCGCTCGCCGAAGGTCGCACCGCGCCGAAGTATCATGCGCTGACGCGACCGACGCTGGCCGAGGCCGAGGGAGTTCATCGCGCGATTGCGATTGCGGAGATGGCGGAGTCGCCCGTCTATATCGTTCACCTCAGTTGCGCCGACGCGCTCAGACAGGTGCGCGAAGCGCGCGACCGTGGACTGCCTGCGTTTGCAGAGACGTGTCCGCAGTATCTTTTCCTCTCTCTGGACAACTACGACGAGCCGGGGTTCGACGGCGCGAAATATGTGATGACGCCGCCGCTTCGAGAGAAGTGGAATCAGCAGGAATTGTGGAAGGGCTTGAAGACGGACGACCTGCAAGTGATTTCAACCGACCACTGCCCTTTCTGTATGAAGGAGCAGAAGGAGTTGGGGCGCGGAGACTTTTCCAAAATCCCGAACGGAGCGCCGGGCGTCGAGCACCGCGTCCCGCTCATCTACAACGGGGGCGTGGTGGAGAATCGCATCAGCCTCAACCGTTTCGTTGAATTGACTTCCACCGCCGCCGCCAAGATGTTCGGGTTGTTTCCGAAGAAGGGCACGATTGCCGTCGGCTCCGATGCAGACATCTGTATCTTCGATCCGGAGAAAGAACAGACCATCAGCGCCAAAACACACCACATGAACGTGGATTACAGCGCCTACGAAGGCAAAACTATTAGAGGCGTCGTGGAGATTGTGCTTTCGCGCGGGCGCATCATCATAGAGGGCGGCGAATACAAGGGTAAAGCAGGCGACGGAAAGTTTTTGAAGCGCGGAACGTGTGTCTCGATGTGAAAATGCCGGCACAGGGCGCAAAAGTGTTTACTTTTGTCGAGCCGTCTTTGATTTGAGACTCGTTAAACTTACGGGGCGGTTTGCCGGAAGTTCTAACTGTGCCGTTACCACTATTAGCTGATTAGTTGAAAACCTTAGAGACCCTGCTATGTATTGCAACTGGTTGGCCGGAAGAGGTAACACCTTTGCTACTTAGCGTAGTTGGCTAGTTGAAGATGATAGCAGCTACGCTATTCTTTATAACTGATTGGTTGATGAGTTAAGCAACCTTGCTACCATTTCCGGCACGGCGTTTAAGATGTCAACGTCTGAACTCCGCTTTTCAGGAAGCCTGTCCGAACCTTTGAACTGCGCGGGGGAGATTTCTCAGCCAGTACCGACTGCTGCATGCGGTACTGGCTTGTCAGACCCAAATCTTTAAGGAGCGTAAGATGAGATTGCTTTTGTCGAGAATCGCCGTCGCATTTGTGTTTTGCTTCGTGCTTTGCTGTATCGTCGCCCCTGCGCAAGAGAAGCCGGAGCAACGACACATCACTGTGACGGGCGAAGCGGAGATAAACGTCGTCCCGGACGAGGTCGTGTTCGATTTGACGATTTCAACTCTCAACAAAGATTTGCGCGCGGCGAAGACGCAGACCGACGAGCGTTTGAAGGGGCTGATAGCTTTGACCAAACGTTACGGCGTCGCGCCCGAAGACGTGCAGACCGATTACATCAAGCTCGAACCGCGCTATCGCGGCAATGACGAAACGCGACTGTTCGTCGGCTATTCGGTGAGAAAAGACCTCGTCTTCACGCTTCGTGATGTGACGAAGGCGGAAGGTTTACTTTCCGACATCACCGAAGCCGGCGTGACGCGCATTAACGGCATTCGCTTCCGCACTTCGCAACTCCGCAAGTATCGCGATCAGGCACGCGCGCTCGCCATCAAGGCCGCGCAGGAAAAGGCCATCGCCCTCACCGCCGCTATCGGGCAGAAGATCGGTAGGGCGTATTCGATTGAAGAAGAAGTGCCCAACCGTGGATATGCAAGTCAAAACGCGATGTCGAATACTATAGAATTTGCGGACGGGGATACCGCTGCTTCTGAAGGCACGCTCGCGCTCGGTCGTATTAAAATCAACGCGCGTGTCACGGTTCGCTTCGAGTTGGAGTGAAAATCAGTTTGGACCTCGACTGCTCGACAAAGTAGATGAGAAAGGTAACCCGCATGAATTTGAAAATCAAACTCTTCGCATTCTCTATCTCAGTTATCACCCTCGCCGCGTGCAGCACGGGCACAGGCGGCGGGGGCGGAGTCGTGTCTTCTCCGGGCGGCAACAGCAGCGGTAGTAATGGCGCAGCCGGCAACAGTGCTGCCGTCATCTCCGCCGACGATAAGCCGCTCGACGTGATGACGAGAGCGATGCGCGCACAACTCGACGCCAAATCTTATCGCGCGCACATTACTTCTTCGACCGACAACGGCACAAACAGCACGATGGTCGTCGAATACGTCGCGCCCGACCGCTATCGCATGACCAGAGAGGGTCAGGCCGGCGGAAAAGCTTACAACATGGAATATGTCATCACCGGCGACGGGATGTTCCTCAAAGCGCCGAACGGCCAGTGGGTGAAATCGCCGATTGATGCAAGCGAGATGATTAAAGCTTTCCGTGATCCGAAAATGCTGGAAGAGTTGGCGAAGACGGGTGATGTTAAATTCATCGGGGCGGACGTGCTCGACGGGATGCCGATGCTCGTCTATCAATACACGCAGACCAATCCGCTGGGCATGAAGATGAAGAGCACCGCCAAAACGTGGCTCGCCGTCACAGACGGCCTGCCGCGTAAGACCGAAACCGATGGCGAGTTTGAAGGGATGAAGACGAAGACGCTCGTCACCATCTCGGACTACAACTCCGACATCAGAATCGAATCTCCTATCAAATAACGGAGGCATTAATACATTGGCAGCGACGTTAGAGGCGGAAGTCATCCAACACGCGGACGGGCGCGTCGAACTGCGCGACTATGCGGAGTTGGAAGCCAGTCCGCTCTACAACGAAGACCTCGCGCCCGTGCCCGTCGCAAAGCGCGACTGGACAACGTACAACTATGCCGCGTTGTGGGTCAGCATGGCGCACTGCATCCCCACCTACATGCTTTCGTCCGGCCTCATCAGCGCCGGGATGAACTGGTGGCAGGCGCTCTTCACAATCCTGCTCGGCAACATCATCGTGCTCGCGCCCATTCTGCTCAACTCACATCCCGGCACGAAGTACGGCATCCCCTTCCCGGTCTTCGCGCGTGCCGCCTACGGAACTTACGGCTCGAACCTGCCTGCGCTGATGCGCGCCATCGTCGCGTGCGGCTGGTTCGGCATACAGGCCTGGATCGGCGGCGAGGCTCTCAACACTTTTTTCGGCGCGATCATTCCCGGCTGGGCTGGACTGCTCGGCGGCCCCTTCGGCGGACACATGCTGACGGAGTGGCTCTCGTTCCTTCTTTTCTGGGGACTCAACATCTACATCATCTATCGCGGAATGAACCTGCTGCGGCGCGTGGAAAACTGGGCCGCGCCCTTCGTCCTCGTGATGACGGCGCTGCTGCTCGCGTGGGCGATCTGGCGCGCTCACGGCCTCGGCTATCTCTTCACAAATGCGGGCAAGTTTCACACGTGGGGCGAGTTCATGCCCATCTTCATCCCCAGCCTGACGGGGATGATCGGCTACTGGGCGACGCTCTCGCTCAACATGCCTGACTTCACTCGCTTCGGGCGTAGCCAGCGCGAGCAGGTCATCGGACAGGTCGCGGCGCTTCCCACCACGATGACCGTCTTCGCCGCGATGGGCGTGATGATTACTTCCGCCGCCGTCGTCATCTACCCGAACGTGGGGATGGATAAACTCTGGGACCCGATGAAACTGGTCGGCCAGTTCAGTCAAGTTTGGGTCATCGCCATTTCGATGTTCACGGTCGTCGTCGCGACGCTCGCCGTCAACATCGCGGCCAACGTCGTCTCGCCCGCCAACGACTTCGCCAACGCTTTCCCGCGTCTCATCTCCTTCCGCCTCGGCGGGTTGATTACAGGCATCATCGGCATACTCATGCAGCCGTGGCGGCTGCTGGCCGACCCTTCAGGCTACATCTTCAGTTGGCTGGTGGGATACTCCGGCGGGCTTGGCTCCATCGCGGGCGTGCTCATCGCGGATTACTGGCTCGTCCGCAACAAGCAACTCGCGCTGCCCGACCTTTACCGGACGAAGGGAGTCTACACTTACACGCGCGGCTGGAACTGGCGCGCGGTCGCGGCGACGCTCGCCGGCTGCGGCCTCGCATGGGTGGGGTTGGTTGTGCCCGCGCTCCGACCGCTTTATGATTACGCGTGGTTCGTAGGCTTCGGCGCATCAGCCGTCACTCATCTCGCGCTGATGAAACTCTCACCACCGTCGAAGCCCGTCATTACAGAAACACTGACTTAAATATTTCTGGCCGGCTCAAACTAAAAAACGACGCCGTTGCCTTTTGCACAAAGGAATAACACATGGCACGAATTATCAAATGCGGATTGATTCAAGCGACACACGCCGGAAGCACCGACGCGCCCATCGAAGAAATCAAACGCGCCAATCTCGATAAGCATCTCGCGCTGATCGAAGACGCCGCGAAACAAGGCGTGCAGATTCTCTGTATGCAGGAAGTTTTCACGACGCCTTACTTCTGCGCCGAACAGCAGACGCGCTGGTACGACGCTGTCGAGAAAATCCCCGACGGCCCGACCGTCAAGCTCATGCAGGAAGTCGCGAAGCAGCACGGCATGGTCATCGTCGTTCCCATCTACGAGGAAGAAATCCCCGGCATCTATTACAACACCGCCGCCGTCATTGATGCAGACGGAAAGTATCTCGGCAAGTATCGCAAGAACCACATCCCGCATGTTAATCCCGGATTCTGGGAGAAGTTCTATTTCAAGCCCGGCAATCTCGGTTACCCGACTTTTGAAACGGCTTACGCGCGCATCGGCGTCTACATCTGCTACGACCGGCACTTTCCCGAAGGCGCACGCTGCCTCGGCTTGAACGGCGCGGAGATCGTCTTCAATCCTTCGGCCACCGTCGCGGGTCTTTCCGAATATTTGTGGAAGTTGGAACAGCCCGCGCACGCCGTCGCCAACGGCTACTTCATCGGCGCGATCAACCGCGTCGGCCACGAACAGCCGTGGGACATCGGCGAGTTCTACGGCCAGAGCTACTTCTGCGACCCGCGCGGCCAGATTGTCGCAGAAGCCCCGCGCGACAAAGACGCGCTCGTCGTCGCAGACCTCGACCTCGACATGATTCGACAGGTCAGAAACACATGGCAGTTTTTCCGCGACCGCAGGCCTGAGACTTACGACGCGATTGTCACTGATTAAATTTCAAATTCACTCCACGCGCTGAGAGGCTGTCTAACGCATGTCCGTCACCCACGAGACCCCTATCACATTCGAGCAGATCGAGCGTAACTTCCGAGAGATCGCGCCGCCACTCACAGAAGCCGAGGCCGTCATGGAAGCCAATCGCTGCGTCTACTGCTACGACGCGCCGTGCACGCGCGCCTGCCCGACTCATATTGACGTGCCCTCTTTCATCAAGAAGATCGCGAGCGGCAATCTGACAGGCTCCGCACGCGTCATCTTCGACGCCAACCCCATCGGCGCGACGTGCGCGCGTGTCTGTCCCGTTGACGTGCTGTGCGAAGGGGCGTGCGTCGAAAAGACCTTGATGGACAAGCCCATCGAGATCGGACGCCTCCAACGTTATGCGACCGATGCGGCGACGAGTCGTGGACGCGAACTGTTCAAAGCGGGTGTGTCTAACGGTAAGTCCGTCGGCATCGTCGGCTCCGGCCCCGCAGGGCTGTCTTGCGCGACCTACCTCGCGCGGCTCGGCTACGACGTGACAATCTACGAGCGCAAGGAACTGCCGGGCGGACTCGACACATACGGCATGGCTTCTCTCGGCGAGCTTGAGACTTCGCACGACGCGGTCTTTCTCGGCGTCGGACTGGGCGCGACGGCTCGGCTCGGCATTCCCGGCGAGGGTTTGGAGGGAGTCTACGACGCGCTGGATTTCATCGAGCGTATCAAGACGCGCGAATGGGCAAGCGTGCCCATCGGGCACACGGTGGCGGTCGTCGGCGCGGGCAACACCGCGATTGATGCCGTCACGCAGGCCCGGCGTCTCGGCGCGGAGCGCGTGCTGATGATCTACCGCCGCTCCGCGCGCGAGATGCCCGCTTACCAGTATGAGTATGAACTGGCGAAGCAGGACGCAGTCGAGTTCTGGTGGCAGACCGCGCCGGTCGAGATCGTTGCGGACGCGACTGGTTCGCGCGTCGCCTCTTTGCGCTGCGTGCGTATGGAACTCGGCGAGCCGGATGCGTCAGGTCGTCGCTCAACTCAGCCCGTCGCCGGCACAGAGTTCGACATTCAAGTGGACATGGTCGTCAAGGCGCTCGGACAACAAAAGCGTCTCGATTTGTTTGGACAAATCTCCGGCGTCGAACTCGACGCTGCCGGGCGCGTGCGTGTTGACAAGGGGACGATGCAGACCGGCAATCCGAAATTTTTCGCTGGCGGCGATTGCGTCAACGGCGGGCGCGAGGCTGTTGACGCTTCACAGATGGGCAAGCTCGCCGCGCAGGGAATACACTTCGCGTTGACGGGCGAGCGCGTCGAACTGGCCGGCGCGAAAATCGTCTCGCCTAAAACTAGCGGTCTGCACTAACAAACCGGATGCGTTTTCAGGAGATGTCCAAAACTACTTTCCGAACTTTAATTATCGTCATGTGGATGCTGACATTGGCTTCATACGTCGCGCGTGCGCTGGATGCGAATATGATGTCCACAGAGTTTCGAGCCGAGATTGCAGCCGTGAATGCTGCGGGTATGCCGCTGCACGTAGGCATGTATTATCTGCTCACCTATTTTTACGCATTCCTTTTCCTGGTCTCAACCATTGGGCTGTTCGCCTTCAGGAACTGGGCGCGCTATCTTTACCTCTCCTTTTATCTCATCGGCTTTGGCCTTGCGCTCTTGCCAACCCTCACAGTTTACGACCGCGCTCATATTATCTTCGGGGGTCTTTATGCTCTCGTCTCCGCTTTGATTCTCTCGCTTATTTTCTTATCGCCGGTGAAGAGTTATTTCGTCAATTCGTCTACAAGCGAACTACTTTAGAAAGGCGCAAGTCATGGCAGACCTCAGTGTAAATTTCGCGGGCATCAAATCGCCGAATCCCTTCTGGCTCGCTTCGGCTCCGCCGACGAACATGGGTTCGATGGTCGAGCGCGCGTTCGACGCCGGGTGGGGCGGCGCGGTGTGGAAGACTTTGGGCGAGCCGATTCGCAATGTCTGCTCGCGCCTCGCCGCCATAGACCTCGGCCCGCAGAGGATGATCGGCCTCAACAACATCGAACTCATCACAGACCGCTCGCTCGACGTGAATCTCAAAGAAATCCGTGAGTGCAAGCGTAAGTATCCGAAGCACGCGCTGATCGTCTCCTTGATGGTCGAGTCGAGGCGCGAGGCATGGCACGACATTGTCAGGCAGGTTGAAGACACGGGCGCGGACGGCGTCGAGTTGAACTTCGGCTGCCCGCACGGCATGAGCGAGCGCGGCATGGGCGCGGCGATGGGACAAGTCCCCGAATACACGAGCATGGTGACGGAGTGGGTCAAGGAAGCTTCTTCCTTACCCGTCATCGTCAAGCTGACGCCGAACGTGACGAACATCGTCCCGCCGGGACGCGCCGCTGTCAAAGGTGGCGCGGACGCCATTTCGCTCATCAACACGATCAACTCCGTGATGGGCGTCAACCTCGACACGCTCGTCCCGCACCCGAACGTGGGCGGCATGGCCGCGCACGGCGGCTACTGCGGCCCTGCGGTCAAGCCTATCGCGCTCAACATGGTCTCGGAACTGGCGCGCGATAGAGAAGTCGGCGTGCCCATCAGCGGCATCGGCGGCATCTCGACGTGGCGCGACGCGGCGGAGTTTCTTCTGCTCGGCGCGACCACCGTGCAGGTCTGCACTGCCGTCATGCACTACGGCTATCGCATCGTCGAAGACATGATTGACGGGTTGTCAAATTATCTCGACGACAAAGGCTTCGCCTCCGTCCACGACATCATCGGGCGCAGCGTCGAGCGCGTCACGGACTGGGGCAACCTCGATCTCAACTACAAAACCGTCGCGCGCATTGACCACAGTAAATGCATCCAGTGCAATCTCTGTCACATCGCATGCGAGGACGGCGCGCACCAGTGCATCCCACTCGTGCAAATGAACGGCACGCGCTTCCCAGTCGTGGACGAAGCGGAATGCGTCGGCTGCAATCTCTGCTATCTCGTCTGCCCCTCGCCCGGCTGCATCTCGATGGTGCGTTTGGACGACGGCAGCCACCCGCAGACGTGGCGCGAGTTGTCGAGCAAACAGCCGGAGACGATGACTGGCGACTGAGTTTGAAAATCGCACATTCGGAAAGTCGCTCTGAAGTACTGCTGCTCTGGCGTCATCCAGCCAGTCGCTATGGAATAAGATGTCCCGGTTATCAAATAGTCCTTCAGGAGAGTACACAATGAAATTCAAGTTGATGTTTTTGCTCTGCGTTAGCCTGTCTCTGACGGCGGCTTCAATCAAAGCTCAGACGGGCCGGGGCGAAGGCGTGTATGTCAAAACGCAGGAGGCTGACGCAGACCCCGTCGCCGGTGTCGGTAAACGACTGGGCCAGCTCAAGGCGCAGCTCAAAGAATTACGCGCGAAGCCGCGCGCTCTCAAACCCGGCGAAGCCGTCGGGCTGAATCCGCAACCGGAACCGCCCGGCAAGGAGCGCTCCAAAAAGTTGAACAGCAAGAGCGACGAGGTGAGCTTGAACCCGCAGCCGGAGCCGCCCGGCAGCCAGGCAAGCATGCTGCGACAGATGCGCGCCTCTCTGTCAACGATAAGAGCCAATCTAAACAGGCTCTCACTCGCCACAGATGCAAGCGCGAAGTTTAAGACCCGGCTGGATGAGGCGTTGACTGCGCTGGAACATTACGAGAAGGCTGGCGACCGGAAAGCGGCCAATGCTTCGCTCGATGATTTTTCGCACGCGCTCGACTCTCTGTCGAAAATGTCTGAGAAGCTCGGCCAGTAACTCACACCGGAAATAGAGGGCCCGACGGAAAGGAGGCGCGACTTTATCGCAGGCGGAGCAGACACGAATACTCACGGCCTGATGGGGCGAATCAATTACCCTTAGTCTGGCGCGCGAGCCGAGTTGCGACGTGCGGGTGTTGGTGCCCCCGGCAGGACTTGAACCTGCGGCCCCCTGCTTAGGAGGCAGGTGCTCTATCCACTGAGCTACGGGAGCACATTGGGAAAACGTTAGCAGATGGACGGCGGCGGAGTCCAGCCACAGTCAGGATTGGTACTTGATGAGCGAGCGCACGTCGTAGCCTTCGAGCCGCCGGCGACCCGGAAGGAATTCAAGTTCGACGACGAAGGCGAGTCCGACCACTTCCCCGCCGAGCTGTTCGACGAGATTGACGACGGCTTTGGCCGTGCCGCCGGTCGCGAGCAGGTCGTCGGCGATGATGACGCGATGGCCTGAGCCGACGGCGTCGCGGTGCATTTGCAGAGAGTCCTGTCCGTACTCCAGATCATAAGAAACCGTGGCGCACTCCGACGGCAGCTTTCCGGGCTTGCGCGCCGGGACGAAGCCCGCGCCGAGTTGATAAGCCATCGCGGGCGCGAAGATGAAGCCTCGCGCCTCGATGCCGATAATCGTGTCTACACCGGCGTCTTTAAATTGTTCGACCAGCGCGTCAATCGTCCGTCGAAAGCCCTCCGGGTGCTTGAGCAGCGTGGTGATGTCGTAAAAGTTAATGCCGGGCTTGGGGAAATCCGGCACCTCGCGTATGAGAGATTTGAGTTGATCCATTTTTGAGTAGTTGGCAACCGGCAGGCGGTGGCCGGTAGAAACGCATTTGATTTCACGCTGCCTACAGTCCGCTGCCTGCCGGCTGCTTCTTTTCACCTTTCAATGCGGAAAACCGGATACAGGCCAGTCGGCTCGACGTTAATTTCCTCAACCTGCTCGACGCGCCCAGACCTTGGGCCTGCGGAGAGGTCGTGCTTGAATCCTTCGAGGCTTTCGAGTGACCCTTCGGCGAGAACCTCGACGCGCCCGTCCGTAAGATTGCGTGCGTAGCCGACGACCTGATGCCGCGCGGCGACGCGTTGCGCGAAAAAACGAAAGCCCACACCCTGAACTTCACCGCTGATGAGAAACTGACGCGCAACCTTCATACGAATAGCCCCCTTGTGAATAAAGCTCCCAAACACTCGCCGCCGGGGACGCGCTATCCTAAAAGAAACGCGAACGAAAAATCAAACGAGCGCCGTTTGCGACGGATGCCGCACGAGCCTGCAATCTACCTGCGCGGCAGAAGCTCGATGATTCGTATGCCGCCCGGCGGGACTTGCACGCGCAAGCCCTCGCTTCCTCCCGTGCGCTTCAAGTCGAGCGGCGTGTCGCTCGTCCATTCTGTCGCGCGTTCGATGGCGGCGTCGCTGAGGCGGACGGACACGTCCGCGAATTCATCGCGATTCACCTGCGCGAGTCCCTGCTGCGGCTTGTAGACGCCGCGATTGTTGATGAGCGTGACGACCCATGCATTCGGCGTGCGGTTGACGAGATACTCGATGTCTCCGCTGACGCGCACGGGCGTCGCGTCTGCGAAGAGATGCGCGAGCATGTGCGCGGCGGCGGGCGTCAGTCGCTCGTCGAGTCCGAGCAGGTCAGGGACGGCGCAGAACACGACGCGCCCGCGTCCGACGCGGTTGACGGTGACGAGCGGGTCGCCGCTTGCGGTCTTCATCAAAACTTCCGCGCCGCGTAGTTCGACGCGTTCGTAGCGGAACACCTGCCCGGACAAGTCCGTGGGAGGCTCGCCGCGCGCGAGACAGCTTGCGTCGTCCGCTTCACCATGAGCATTCAACAACCCTATGCCGAGCAGTTCAGGCGGCAGTCCTTTGACCTGCGCGGCGTTGACGACCAACGTCCCGCCTTTGCGCGCGTAATCCCGTAAATGCTCTGCCCATGCGGGCGTCCACTCGATGCGCCCACCGGCGACGAGTGCGCGGTATGCGTCAATCGCTTCAGGGCGCTCGTCAGACGTGACCAGTACGTCGAAGATGTCGCCGAAGATGCCGTTGACGAAAGCCTGCCGGTCTGCCGTGGCAGGCTCGCCCTCGTTGACGGGCGCGGGATAGTAGGCCGTGCCGAAGAGTTCGCGCAGGGCGCGGTCTCCATGGCTGTTGGGCGAGACGCCGAACGGCCAGTGCGGCCAGTCGGTCATGTCCCAACCATGCGCGGGGTCGAGCAGGAAGGCGACGGGCGTGTAAGGCGTGCCGCGCTCCGCGTGCTTGCCTGCGAAGCGCATGAATTCGTCCGTGATGCGCCCCAACGGGTTCAGTTGGAAGGGATGCTCGCCCGGAGCCGGTTTGAAGAATTGATCGAAGCCCTGTTCCAGATAGATCGCCGATGCGCCGGCCATGTAGTAGAGATAATAATTTTTTCGATACCAGGAGAGCGAAGGCCCCAACGTCGCGCCGTAGCGCGTGTGGAAGAAGTGTTCGGGGCCTGCGAAATTCTGGCTCGCGGTGAAGGTGGTCGCGGTATCGCCGAAGTTAGGGGCGTGGTAATAGAGGAACGCGCCGCCGTACTGTCTCGCGGCTCCGCGTGTGAAGGCGACGCGCATCGCCGTCGTGGGCTGGACGGCGGCGGTCTCCATGCCGATCATTTTCACGCCCCAGCGTGCGAGCGCGTGCGCGTAAGACGTGCTCGAAGTTGACTGCGCCGGAATGAGCTTCTCCCACATCGCGCCTGCGGGTACGTGAAAGACGCCGCTCCACTTTTTGACGAGAGCGTTCGTGTAAGCCGTGTGATACGCGTCGAGCATCTCGCGGCGCGGCATCTCCGGCGACAATTTCACGCTTGAGGCCACGTCTGAATAAACGTGGCCGATGCTCTCGCCCGAAATCCAGCCGATGAACTGTTCCTTGAGTTCGCCCGTCAGGAGTTTCCAAGCCGCCTGCCCTTCGCCTTCGGAGAAATTTGCCGCGCCGTAGTTGATGAGCACGGCGAAGGGCGCGTGCGTCTCGCGCAGGTAGCGCAGGAAGGCGCTGCCCTCCTTGAGATGGCGCGGCAGTTCGTTGATGTAGACGACGGGCACGACGAGTTTCGAGGCGAAGATGGGAACGTCCCGCGCGCCTTTGTATTTTTCGACGAAGGCGTCGAGCGGCTCGGCGTGGAAAGGATAGAGCGGGCGCGTCGCGGGCGGCTGATCATAAAGCTGCCAGAAGGTTTCCGAGATGTTCCAGGGCATCTGGAAGTCGCGCCCTGCGACGAGCGGACGCTGCCACACGACGGGAACGCTCGCGCCGCTCGGCTCGACATTGACGAGCGACGTGAGCGGCGTTCTCTTCGCGCTCCACTCCTGTAGAGTTCGCATCGCCGCGAAGGGCGGCTTGCGCCTGCCTTCAGGCGTATAGGCGAGGTCGTTCGTGACGAGCACGCAGTCAACGTGCCTCCGCGCTTCCGAGGCACGCTCAACTTCAACCGAGATGCGCGCCGGCCCCTTCCTCAGAGCGGCGGCGGGCGAGCCGTCCCACGCGAAAGCCCAGTCCCAGTACAGGCTCACCTCGTCGTGCGGGTCAACGATGTCACGCGCGCCGAATTCGTGTCTGAAGGCCGTTTCAGTTCCCTGCTTAACGCGCACCACGAAATTTTCCGTGCGCCCCGCGAAATCCGCGTAGCGCACCCAGACACGATAAGGCCCTTCTCGCGGCACTTCGATGTCCTGATAAATTGCGCCGCTCGTCTCGTCCGCGCTTGCCGCGACCGAGTTCCACTCGCTTTCGCCGCCCTGCGACCATTCCGCCGAAACGCCCGGCCCGTTGATGCCCCAGCCCGGCGCTTGCGCCCGCGTATAACTCATCCACGAAGGATTCAGCACCGGCTCGTGGCGCGCGTCCGCCGAAATGCCGCGCATGTTCTCGGCCTCGTACCAGAGATATTCAAAGTGCCTTGTCGTTGAAGCGGAAGCGGTGTGCGTGTCTGACTTTTGAGCGTTCGCGAGCCGCACGACCGCGCATAGAACGACCAGAAGTGTGAGCGATACGCGCACGACAATCAGGTTGGTAAACAGCGTGAGTCTGCTGCGCCCTTGCTCCTTTGCATGAAAAATGGTTTCACGCAAAGGAGCAAGGGCGCGAAGAGAAGGGCGCGGGATGGACATTTCGGCGATGAATTATCCGAGCGCGTCGAGGCATTCGACGAGCGGCATCTGCCGGCAGGTGTACATCGGCGTGTCGCGGAGCGTGTAGCTGCTCGCCTTCGTCTCGCGTAGCTCCTGCACGAGGTCGAGGAAGTCGGACGGGTTTTCGGTCTCGAAGGCGACGACGAACTCCTGATCGTCGAGGCCGAACGAATAGGTCGTGTGCAGCTTGACGGAGCGATACTTCGAGCCGATGCGGATGTGCTCGTCCATCATCTCCTGCCTCTGTTCGACGGGCAGCGTGTACCACGGACGCGTCTTGACGAACGGGTAGACGAAAAGGTACTTCGACTTGCCGGGGACGATGTGCAGGCGATCTTCGACGTGCTCAGGATTGTCCTTGTCAATATACATCGAGCGCTTCGTCATTGAGAGAAAGCTCTGCGTCACTTCGAGGTAACGTCCGACCACCGTGCCGTTGATGCGCGCCGACATATCCTGCAAAGGGTCGAGCGAATAGCCGATGCGCCAGACCATGAAGTCCACATTCGAGCGCAGGCCGACAATGGAATAGCTGTGAATCAGAAGCTCGCCGCGATAGGAGTCGAACAGCTCGGCCAGTTCGCGCTTGGCCTGTTGCTTGGTCTCGTCGTCGAGCATGCGCCATTCGGGCCGCGCTTTGTAGAAGGTGAACGTGACGAACTGGCGCGGAAGCTTGGCCTTCTCAGGCTGCTCCTCTTCGACCCGCCCGCCTTTCTCCGCCAGACGCAACGTGTGGCGTGTGGAACTCGTCTGCTCTTCTTCGGTGCTCATAGCCTGCTTCCTCGAATAATTATTTCCCTTGAGATCAGGGGCTGCACAGCGTCAAACGAAATCGGGTAGAATGACACTTGAGTGAGGAACTTATTGTGCGGCGAACGGCGGGAGATTGCAAACGCCCACACGCTAACGGCGGTCTTTATTAAATGCCTGTCAACGATAACACACCAACACCTCGACGCGGCGGCGACGATAACGTCAATCATTCGCGCCGCCGCATACTACTCCTGATTCCAGCGACGGTTTTTAGTGCCTTGACGGCGACGCTCGCCGCCGCAGCCTTCCGTTTCCTTCGCCCGGCGGCATTAGCCGCGCACGGCGTCGGAGATGATGCCGCCTGGACGCCAGTCGCTCCCGTCGCGAACCTGACCGGCGCACAGCCGTTGATGCTCAAGGTTTCCGTCGAGCACCGCGCGGGCTGGAGCGTTGCGCGCAGGGATCACGTCGTGTACGTGCTGCCTCGATCTCGCGCAATTGCCCTCGCGCGTCTCCGGCGGCGTCCTCGAAGTACAGTATCGGCCCGCCCCACTGGAAGCGCCGCAGGAACAAACACCGGAGCACGGATGAGCGGACGAGCGGACACACAACGCACCGGCGCGACGCACAAAGGATGGCTCTCTCGATGGACGACGCTCGGCCACGTCGCGAGCGGCCTGCTCGACGCGCCGTCGTCAGGTCTTAACGCGTGGGCGCGGACGACGGCGGGCGTCGTGGCCTTCCTGCTGACGCTCCAACTCGCCACCGGAGCACTGCTCGCCTTTTACTACGTGCCCTCCGCCGAGAGCGCGCACACGACCGTCGCCTACGCGGAAAAAGTTCTCGACGGCGGCTCGTGGATTCGCGCGCTCCACTTTCACGGCTCGCAATGGCTGCCGCTCGCGCTCCTGCTGCACCTCACGCAGATGCTCTGGCGCAGGACGTACAGGCGTCGGCCCGTCGGCTGGCTCGCGGCCATTCTGCTGCTCGCGCTCGTCCTGTCTAACGGCGCGACCGGCTACTCGCTTCCCTGGGATGCACGTGCCTTCTACAGTACGAGCGTGGCTGCTGGCATCGCCGGAGGACTGCCGCTTATAGGCGCGTCCGCGCGCGGTTGGCTCACCGGCGGCGCGGAGGTATCAACACTCACACTCTCGCGTTTCTACGCGCTCCACGTCCTCATCGTTCCCGCGCTCATTCTGGCAATCATCGTCGCACGCATCTTTGTGCTGAGAGAATCCGGCGCGACACCGACAACGGAAACGGACGAGAGCGTGACGAGACTCTGGCTGTACGCGCAGTTGACGCGCCACGCGCTCGTCATCGGCATCGTCTTCGCGGCCCTCTCGCTCTACGCGGCGAAGTTTCCCGCGCCGCTCGGCCCGCCCGCCGACTTTGCGGAGACGGGCTACCTACCGCGTCCCGGAGCGCAATTCCTCTGGCTCTTCCAACTCCTGAAATTCTTCCCGGCGACGCTTGCCTCGCTCGTCGCGTTCCTTCTGCCCGGTCTCATCCTCTGCGCGCTCGCCGCCCTGCCGTTTTTCCGCGCACGCGATGCGCAGGCACGATCCGCCCGCCGCCCACGCATGTTCGGACTGGCGATCATCGCGCTGACCTTGACACTCGTCGCGAGCCTCTCGGCCATCGCCTACCGGGCCGATACGCAAGACCCGCGCGTCCGCGATCAACTGGCGAGACAGGCACAGCAGGAGTCGGAATTTCGCGCCGCCCCGTTCGAGCCGCGACAGTCTGGCGGCGATGCGCGGAAAACTATTGAGAGTCCGGCTGCCACCGATTCAAACAACGCTTCCCCGCGCGCCGGCAATTCTTCCGCGCCGCCTCCGCCGGCCTTTACGCAGAACTGCGCGAAGTGCCACGGACAGCACGGCGAAGGCCGCTCCATCAATCCACAACTCAGGGGCGTCTCCACACACCCGCATCGCACGCTGGATGATCTCGTCGCAATTATGAACAACCCCCGCAGCTATGGCCTCGAAGCGCGCATGCCCTCTTTCGCCAACAAACTTTCAAACGGGGACAAACGTGCCATCGCAGAGTGGCTGGTGACTCTCAAGTGAAGTTGCCCGATAACTCATTTCGCCGACTTTCAAACCGCCGCGCCTCTCAGCTATACTCGCGTCGCTTTGCTTTTCTTAAACGCTCGGAACAATCCAGACCCGGAGACTTTAACGTATGAGAATCTTCAAACTCTTACTCATCATCGCCGCGCTCACGCTCTTCGCCCTCGCCTGCAACAATGCCGCCACGAACACCAATCAGACGGCCAACGTCAACACGCGTCCCGCCGTGCCGACGCCAGCCGCCGACTCGACGCCCTCTGCCCCGACCGACGAAGTCGCCATCGGACGCGCCACCTACGCGCAGTTCTGTATCCGTTGTCACAAGCCTGACGGCACAGGCGGTCTGTTTGAGGAGGAAAACGGCAAGAAGTTGAAAGTCCCATCCCTGCGTGAAGGCCACGCGCTCAAGCACACGGACAAAGAGCTTTCAAATCAGATCATCAAAGGCGGCGAAGGCATGCCCGCCTTCAAAGGCAGGCTCGACCAACCAAAGATTGACGAACTCATACGATTCATCCACAAAGAATTTCAGGGCCAAAGCACATCGCCCAACAACAACGCCAACACCACACCCGCTCATTGAGCGAGGGCATCGCTCCTGTGCTAAACTTTCACGCGCAACACACAGGAGTCATGCACCCGTAGCTCAGTTGGATAGAGCGTCTGACTTCGGATCAGAAGGTCGAAAGTTCGAGTCTTTCCGGGTGTATAAAAAGAGGCGGCTATCTTTGCCGCCTCTTTTTTATGTTTCGTAAGTGAACGAATGAGAGATCGGCAATTCATCTGACCAGCAATTATGACCGACACGCAAAACTCAGAAGAGCGGCAGGCCATCCGTGACATCGTCGCGGTTCTACAGCGTTGCGGGGCGAATGCGGTCAGCGTTCAACCACTCGAAGAAGTCGCGCGCGAATGGTTCGTCGCGGGTTTTGCGGACGCCGAAGAGGTCGAAGACTGGCTGCATGCGCGCTGCTTCACGCCCGCCGGGGCGCAGAGTCTGGAGAGTGCCGGGATCACGCCGGAGCAGGCCGGCATACGGACGGCGGCGGGCGCGGGCGACTACGAGGATACTATCGGCTTTAAATTAATGAACGGCGACCTGAGCTTCGACGAGGCAAGGCGCATCATCACCAGCGACTTCTGGAATTCATGAACCCCCCGGAGAATTCACCACGCGAAGCCCCGCCCGCCTCTCTTCGAGAGTGGTTCGGCGATATAGACATCTACCTGTTCGACCAGTTCCTGAAGAATCGCTTCACACCGGAGATGCGGATTCTTGACGCGGGTTGCGGCGGCGGGCGCAACCTCGTCTACTTCCTGCGGAACGGCTTCGACGTGTCCGCGATTGACCTCTCTCCCGAAGCGGTTGCGAGCGTGCGACGCGTCGCCTCGATACTCGCCCCCCACCTTCCCGACAGCAACTTTCGCGTCGAGGCAGTGGAAGCCATGACGTTCGACGACTTAAGCTTTGACGCCGTCATCAGCAGCGCGGTTCTACACTTCGCCACAGACGAGCGCCAATTCGAGAAGATGCTACTTGCGATGTGGCGTGCGCTCAGGCGCGGAGGCATCTTCTTCGCGCGCCTGGCCTCGGACATCGGAATCGAAGGACGGGTGCGACGCATCGAGGGGCGTCGCTACAGTCTGCCGGACGGGTCTGATCGCTTTTTGGTGGACGAAGAGATGCTCGCACGTCTGTCTGAGGAACTGGGCGGCGAGTGGCTTGAGCCTTTGAAGACCGTCAACGTTCAGAACATGCGCTGCATGACGACGTGGTGCCTGCGAAAGCGTTGAGGTGAATCTTCAACTCCGGTATCTCAGTCGCCTTCCCTGAGTGAAACTACAGACCGCTTGCGCGTAGCCACTGCCTGCCATCCTTAAACATTCCTCGCCTGCGAATGCAAGAAGGCCGTGGCCGCACGTTCAGGTTGTCGGCGTAACCTGATGGATTTTGCGCGCCGTGCAGGCTAGAAGAAAAAAGTGCTTGACAAGACAAAGTGGTCTGCCGTATACATACACAGCACTTGCGAGAAGGGTGCAATGGCATAGGACAACTAAACTTTCAATGAAGACGAACTCCACTATGTTGAAACACACCGGAACGAACGCCTCGGCGGTCGTCTGGCTGTCGTCCGCCCCGTATCAGGGCGCGGCGAATCCGGGTGTGCTGTGTCCGAGTTCGTTCTCCTTCGACCCTATTGGCGGCGGACTCACCCAACAGGACGCAGGTAGACTCGAAGGCATAGTCCTTTTAGATCGTCGCCATACTCAGAATTGATACAGCGGGAGCGGCCTCCCGCTCCCAAATCTCGAAGATAATCGTAGAGACTTGAACGGAGCGGGCCGGCTTTCCCTTGGGGAGCCACAAAGGCCCGCTTTTTTTTGTTGTTTGACAATCGAAGTACCTTGTGATGAATGAAGGCAGGGGGCCTTCGTCGGACGTTCGGAATCCCAGTGCTTTGCGAGAGTCCCCGGGTTCCGTGCGTCTCAGGAGAAGTGTGCCCCGAAGTGTGTCTTCATGGCATTTACTCTCTGCCTTCATTCATTTTTGTAGCACATGCAGCACGCCTTTCAAAGTTTACGCACCAGAGGCCGAATTGGCTCGGCAGCAGCCTGTAAAGCTGTGGCTCGTGTTACGAGTGTGGAGGTTCAAATCCTCCCTGGTGCATTCGTGCAGGCTCTTGAGTTTGGTCTTGGAGGGTTCGTCAAATCGGTATGGCAACGGTCTTGAAAACCGACGGGCGCTGTCCCATGTGGGTTCGAGTCCCGCACCCTCCGCCAATGTCAATGATGAAGGATGAGGGATGAACGAAAATGTGCTTTTTCTTTGTTCATCCCGGGGCATCCATGAAATTCGCCGGTGTAGCCCAACGGCAGAGGCGCTGGTCTTAGGAACCAGAGGTTGAGAGTTCAAATCTCTCCGCCGGCATTATTCGACTTTCAAGCTGGAGTGGCGAAACGGTAAACGCACAGCACTGAGATCGCTGCGAGCAACAGTCTCATTGAGGGTTCGACTCCCTCCTCCAGCATTTTTCCTCGGCGGGAGTGATGCAACCGGCAGACATGCTGCTCTCAAACAGCAGCTTTTGTGAGTTCGACTCTCACCTCCCGCACCAAACGCACGCGCGTGTAGCCCAACCGGCAGAGGCGGCGGATTTAAAACCCGCAGGTTGAAAGTTCGACTCTTTCCACGCGCACCGGCTTTTGCGGGGATGTATGCAAACGGACAAAGCGGCTTGATTTTCAATCAAGCGCCGGAAGGCTTTGCGGGTTCGAGTCCCGCCATCCCTGCCAGTCTCTCACGTTGATCGTAGCTCAATGGCAGAGCGCCGCACTGTGCATGCGGACGTTGCGGGTTCAAGTCCCGCCGGTCAACCTTCGTTGCGGGGCGTTGGACAACTCCGTTAAGCCACTTGATTTTCAGCCGGGCTAACGCAGGGTCAAAATCCTGTACGTCCCGCCAATTTTTCACAGGGGGCCGTGGCCGAGAGGTGAGGCACCTGGTTGTCAACCAGGCCGATGACGGTTCGAGTCCGTTCGGTCCCGCTTTGAAAGCCTCCTTAGCTCAAACGCGCAGAGCGGCGGCCTCTTAAGCCGTCAGGTTTCGGTTCGAGTCCGAAAGGGGGCATCAGTTTTTCAAACTGGGTGTGGGACAGAGGCCGTCCACTTGTCCTGGGAACAAGTACACGCGGGTTCGATTCCCGCCACCCAGCCCAACTTAATGCGAGCGTAGCTCAACGCGGCAGAGTGCCGGCCTGCCATGCCGGAAGCGCGGGTTCGACTCCCGCCGCTCGCTTCCCCTTCAAGGGTCATTAGCTCAGACGGAAGAGCGCCGCGCTACGAACGCGGTGGGCGCAGGTTCGAGTCCTGCATGGCCCTTTTGTCGAAGTCAAAATGCGGAGTGTTGTAAACGGCAACACCCCTGTCTTCCAAACCGGCGATGCGGGATCGTGGCCCGTCCTCCGTCTGAGAATCCCACGCACGTGTAGCCAAGCTGGTTAAGGCGGCGGTCTGCAACATCGTCAAACGCCGGTTCAAATCCGGCCACGTGCTTTTCCGGCGGCGAGCGCCCTTGCACATCTCGTCGTTTCAACTGCCGCAACGATTCGGTTGCTGCAATCAAGTTCAACAAGCTTGCGAGCGAAGCCTGCGCCAGCAGCTACCCTCACCACGCTCGCATTTCCAATCACAAAACGCTTCGCGCGGACTTGCACCGTGTCGCGCGAACACACCGGGAAAGGAGGTGCCGGGATGGCAGTTTTAAACGGCAGAGTTCTACTGCTGAATTTCTCTTACGAGCCGCTCGGCACGGTGGGAGTGGCGCGTGCGATGTGTCTGGCCTTGAGGAACGCTGTGTTCGTCGAGGAATACGACGCCGGGCGCGTGCTTCGCTCGCCGTCGGCGGTGTTTCGCGTGCCGAGCGTGATCCGCCTGCGCGCCTACGTCAACGTGCGGCGGAGACGACAGGCGGCGGGGATGAAGCGCACGCGTATCTTCATCCGCGACCGTTTCCAGTGCCAGTACTGCGGCAAGCGCAAGTCCGCCGCAGAGCTGACGCTCGACCACATCACACCCCGCGCGCAGGCGGGCCAGTCTGCGCCGGAGAACCTCGCGACGGCGTGTGTGGACTGCAATAACCGCAAGGGCAACCGCACGCCGGAGCAGGCTCGCATGCCGCTCCTGACCCCGCAGCGTGCGCTGAGTGTGGGCCTCGACCACGTCATGCTCTGCCACTACGCCGAGTCCAGACCGGAGTGGCGCAAGTACCTGTTCATCGAAGAAGCATTTGAAGACGAACAGCGAAAGCGCGCTTGACACGCGCGACGAAGGAGGGAGAGTCGAGCAATTTGGCTCTCCCTCTCTGGCGGACTTTGACGGTCGGATAGCTGAGAAAGATTAGCGTCGCTCTGAAAAAGCGAAGAGGCCGGTGCGATGCCGGCTCCGACCATTCACACTCGGCGTGGCCTAACTCAACCGGCACTATGCCCGCTCCGTTAAAACGGGAGTTGTGGGTTCGAGTTTCACGGCCACGGCCAATTTTCACTTCACAGCCGGTTAGCTCAGCACGGCCAGAGCGCCAGTCTTACAAACTGGATGTCGAAGGTTCAAATCCTTCACCGGCTATTGGTTTGACGGGGCGGGCTTCATCCCGGCAGGGCGCGACCGCACGGGAATGCGGAGTGAGGGGCGGAAACCGCAGTCCTCAAGCCCCGGTTAGATTTTCACACGGCGATGTAGCTCCAACCGGCAGAGCGGCTCTCTCGTAAAGAGCATGTTGAGAGTTCGAGTCTCTCCATCGCCTTCACACGCGCGGGCCTGTAGCTCAGACGGAATCAGAGCGCCTGCCTTCTAAGCAGAGGGTCGCAGGTTCGAGTCCTGCCAGGCTCATTTGAACTTCACGATGCGGAGTAGCTCAGGTGGTCAAGAGCAGCGGTCTCATAAACCGAAGGGCGCGGGTTCGAATCCCGCCTCCGCGATTAGTAAGGGATGAGCGATGAAGTAAAGACAAAAATCTTTACACCTTTTATTCCTCCCTCATCTTTCATCCATTTCTATGGGCTGGTGATGTAACGGTAGCATGTGAGCCTTGCAAACTCTTCGCGAGGGTTCGAGTCCCTCCCAGTCCATTCTTCGTGCGGCGTAGCTCAACGGGAACTGAGAGCGCTCGTCTTGTAAACGAGATGATGTGGGTTCGACTCCCACCGCCGCAGCCGATCTTTTGCGGGGACAAGCTCCGGGCAGCTAAGCGGTCTCATAAGCCGCTCGTTAAAAGCAGGTTCGACTCCTGCCCCCGCGCCCATCCATTCCGGCTTAGCCAAGCGGTAAGGCGTCGCATTGTTAATGCGAAGAGCGGAGGTTCGAATCCTTCAGCCGGAGTTTTTGCCTGCACGCAGGCCGGTAGCTAAGAGGCTAAGGCGTCTGACTTTTAATCAGAAGATCGTCGGTTCGACTCCGACCCGGCCTATCAACTTTCACGCGGCGTAGCTCAAAGGCAGAGCGTTCGCTTGATAAGCGACCGACGAGAGGTTCGATTCCCTCCGCCGCGACCAGTCTTCTTGCGGAGTCGGCTAAAGGTAGGCCGCCTGTTTCTGACACAGGGCGTAGAGGTTCGAGTCCTCTCTCCGCAGCTTCTATTTTTCAGAGACAGTTCACCGGCGCGGCTTCTCAATTCGCCTGCTCATTTCACACAAGGTACTTCGATTCTCCGACGCCGATTCTTTCGCCGGCATGATTCTCTACAACAGGAGTCCACAAAATGGCAGCCGATACCTTAATCGAAGCTTCGCTCTACAACACGACCGGTCAAATACTGGAACTCATGCGGGAGTTTGAATCCTGTACCCTGCGCCCGGAGCGCTGGACACATGCCGCGCACCTGACGGTCGCGCTCTGGTATCTTCTGCAATACGACTGGCCGGAAGCGGTCGCACGCACGCGCGACGGCATCAAACGTTACAACGAGTCGCGCGGCATCGCCATAATGCACGAGCATGGCTACCACGAGACCATCACGCTCTTCTGGCTGCGCGTTGTACGCTCGTTTCTCGACCGCGAATTGAACGAAGGCCGCGCGCTTGTCATGCTCGCTAACGAACTGATTGAGTATGCGGATGAGAATCTGCCGCTCAAGTATTACGCGCGTGAGCGCCTGTTTTCGTGTGAGGCGCGCGAGACGTGGGCGGAGCCTGATTTGAAGCCGCTTGCCGTGCGCTAGGTCGCTTGCATAGGGGATTGGCCGCTCTCGCATGCAACAGAAGTTTATCAGGAGGTCAGGAGTCATACTTCAACCAAAACATATCAAACGCGTCATCGCGAGGGTCGCGGAAAAGTTTGAATCACCCGAAGCCTTTGACCGGAAGGCGCGGGAGGAGGCCGCACAGTTTCCGCGAGAGGATATCTGGGAGTTGACGGCTTTCTTCCACAACCCGCCGGACAAGCCGGATGAGGTGCGGGATGAGTTCAACAATCTGGGCGAGTGGATGGAAGTCTGCCAGGATGCCGTCTTCGCGATTCTTTATCACATCGGGGAGGCTTCTCTTCCCATCCTCGACCGCTTCGCCTTCGGCACTTACGACTGGACGCAGGTGAAAGCACTTCGCACGCTCTGCCGGCTTGCCAATCAGGGTATCCAGACTGAAAAGATCGTGGGGGAAATTCTCTTCAATCTGCCCTACTTGGAACAGGCGCGCGATCAAGCTATCTATTATCTCGCCGGGGTGAAGTGCGACCTGCCCGAATTGAAGGAGGCCATCGCACGGGAAATTGCAGAGCGACAGGCGGGCGACCCGGTCGCGGCGCTCTCAATCATCGGGAATCTCGCGAATGTCTCGCCGGAGGCGGCTAAAGAATATGCGGACTTCCTTCGCGGCCTCATGCGC
>JAIVJG010000216.1 GCA_020200155.1 Acidobacteriota bacterium
CATCAATGATGCGCCGACGCGGCGGCGGCCTCCATAGTCTTTTCCAGTTCGGGCGCGCCCAGAGGCATGAGCGGCCTTTTCGTCAACTGCCCGAAGAAATACCAGAGCCAGATGCCGAACAGCCCTGCGGCGGCAGCCGACATCGTCAGGAGGTCTTGCCAGTGAATGCCCGTCGGCTCCGCCGTGTCCTGGTACGCGGCGGGCGCGATGATGAAGATCAAATCAACGACGCGCATCAAGAGCATCAGGATGGCGATGTTGCGCAGCGCCCGCGCGTGCCGCTTGACGCCGCGCGAGAGCAGCATCGCGAAGGGCAGCGCGAAGTGGAAGAGGATGAGCGAGAGGCCGACGTACTGCCACCAGCCGCGCAGTCGCCGCAGGTAATACGGAATCTCTTCAGGGAGATTGCCAGACCAGATGATGAGAAATTGCGAGAACGAGAAGTAGGCGAAGAGCATCACCATCGCCAGCAGCAGTTTCCCCAGATCGTGAAAATAAAGCGGCGCATAGACGCCCTCCATCGGTTCTTCCGCGCCGAGCACGGTCAGCACGATAATCATCAGGGCGAGCGCGCTCAGCCCCCACCCGACCATGATGATGAGGCCGTAGATGGTCGAGAACCAGTGCGGCTCAAGCGACATGCCCCAGTCCATCGCCGCGAACGTCACGGTCAGACCAAAGAGCAGCAGGCCGGGCGCGCTCGCGTCCTGCATCAGGCGGCGGATGCGCGGGTCGCCCGTCTTGTCCTGCTCCGCAGACCACTTGTTCATGAAGTACATCATCACGCCCCAGACGGCGAAGTAGATGACGGCGCGGACGATGAAGAAGACGGGATTCAGATACGCGCTCTTGTGACGGAGCGCCTCGTCGCCCGCGACCTTCGCCGCGTCGGACCACTCGTAGAGCGACTCGCCGCCGGGATGCACGAAGAGCGAGACGGCCAGCGGGATGAACAGGAGCGCCAGCAGCGGAATCGTCCGCGTCGCCGCTTCGAGCGGGCGGCGTATGACGAGGCCCCAGCCCCCGCCCGTCATGTGTTGCAGCATCAACCACGCGAGGCTCCCGACGCCTAAGCCTGTGCAGAAGATGTAAGCGACGAGGTACGCGCGGAAAAATTGCACAGGGCCGGGGATGTGCTCCTGCGGAAACAGGAACGAGACGGCGGCGGCCAGCGCGAGCGCGGCGACGCCGAAGACGAGCGCCCTCGACCCGTATCGCCCGATTGAAGGAGGTGCAGTGTAGGTCTTAGCGTCCATCCTATTGCCTCTCACCTCCATGAACGGGTTCCGCTCTTTCGGCGTGGCCCTCGACGCCCTCGCGCTGCTGCCCGCGCCTGACTTTCTCCTGCTGCTCCGGCGAGAGGTCTTTGATGTTCTGCCGGCGACTCAACTGCAACGCGCGAATGTAGGCGATGATCTTCCAGCGATCCTCCGCCGGAATCAAATAATCATAAGAAGGCATCGCGCCCCAGCCGTTCGTCACCACGTCGAAGAAATGAGCGGCGGGCGTCTGCCCCTCTTGCAGACGATCTTCGTGATACGAGGGCGGCTTGCGATAGCCACGCCGCACGATCATGCCGTTGCCCTCGCCCGTCAGGCCGTGGCACATCGCGCAGAAGGCTTCATACCTCTGCTGGCCGCGATCCAAAACTTCCTGCGTGACGGTGAAGCCTGCGGGGAACACGTCCGGGCCGCCCGTGCGCGCCTGCTCGCGTGCGCCGGGCACTCCGCCCGCGACGTTGCCGCGCGAATTGGCGTCGCCCGCCGGCTGTGACGCGCCGCCGCCCGCGCTCGTACTAATTCCCGACGCGCCGCCCGCGCCCATCGTCTTGCCGGTGTAGAAATAATCCGTCTGCCTGTCAACGTACTGCCCGCCGCGAGGCACGCGCGGAATCGTCCCCGCGACGAGCGGGCGCGACGACTGCCCGTCGGCGAAAAACCTGCTCGATTCGTAAGCCTCGTAGCGCGGCTGATCCTGCATGTCCTGACGGCAGCCGGAAAGTAAAAAGGCAAAAGTAAAAAGGCAAAAGGCAAAAGTGATGGCGCGCGGCGCGGCGCGCGTCACTCGTCGGCTGCTCTTAACCTTTTGCCTTTTTACTTTTGCCTTCATCTTAGTATTCGACATCCGTCACCTCGCGTGGCCCCAGACTCTTGAGAAAGCCTGCGGTCTGTTCGCGTTCAAACTTGGGGTCGGTGCTCATAATCAACAGGAAGAAACGGTCGCGCGAGGCGAGCGCGAAGTTCGGCGCGTTGAAGACGGGGTGGTACGGCTCCGGCAACCCGTTCAAGGCCAGCATGCCGAAGACCGCCGTCAGCGCCGCGCCCAGCACCGCGCACTCGAACGTGATGGGGACGAACTGCGGCCAACTGTGAAACGGCTTGCCGCCGACGTTGAGCGGATAGTTGATGACGAGCAGGTAGTACTGCATCAGGTAGCCCGCCAGGCCGCCGATGATGCCGCCGATCAAGACCATCAACGGCAGGCGCGAGTGGTGCACGCCGATGGCTTCGGAGAGCGCCTCGATTGGGTAGGGCGAGTAGGCGTCAACGCGCCGGTAGCCCTCCTCGTGGACGCGCTCGGCGGCGGCGATTACGTCGCCCGGACTCTCGAACTCAGCGATCAGGCCGTAGGTCGGCGGACGAGTCTGTTTCCTCATGGCAGTTTCTCCTCCGGCAATTGCGCTTCGGGAACCATCGTCCGCATCTCGAAGATGGAGATGACGGGCAGGAAGCGCAGGAAGAGGAACATCAGGAAGAAGAAGAAGCCGATGGTTCCGAAGAACATCGTGAAATCGAAGATGGTCGGCGAGTACATGCCCCACGAAGAGGGCAGGAAGTCGCGGTGGAGGCTGATCGGGATAATCACGAAACGCTCCAGCCACATCCCGACGTTGACGAACATCGCGATCACGAAGAGCGCGACGGTGCTGTGGCGCACGAACCTGATCCAGAGCAACTGCGGCACGACGACGTTACAGACGAGGAGCGACCAGTAGTAAAAAGCGTAAGGGCCGAAGAAGCGGTTGCGAATCATAAACTCTTCGTAGGTGTTCGCGCTGTACCATGCCGTGAACGTCTCCATCATGTAGCCGTAGGCGACGATGAGGCCGGTGGCGAGCATCACCTTGGCGGCGTTTCGCAGGTGTCGCTCGGTGATGAAATCTTCGAGGCCGTAGAATTTTCTTAAAGGTATGACGAGCGTTAAGACCATCGCGAAGCCCGCGTAGATTGCGCCCGCGACGAAGTAGGGCGGGAAGATCGTCGCGTGCCAGCCGGGAATGATGCCGACGGCGAAGTCGAAGCTGACGATGGTGTGCACGGAGAGCACGAGCGGCGTCGAGATGCCCGCCAGCAGCAGGTATGTGATCTCGTAGCGATGCCAGTGTCGCGCGCTGCCGCGCCATCCCAGAGCCATCATGCCGTAGACGACGCGCCCGAACTTCGAGCGTGCGCGGTCGCGCAAAGTGGCGAGGTCTGGAATCAGTCCGGTGTACCAGAAGAGAGCCGAGACGGTCGCGTAAGTCGAGACGGCGAACACGTCCCACATCAGAGGGCTTCTGAACTGCGGCCACATGCCCATCGTGTTCGGGTAGGGAAAGAGCCAGTAGGCGAGCCACGGGCGGCCCGTGTGCAGCAGTGGAAAAAGCCCGGCGCTGGCGACGGCAAAAAGCGTCATCGCTTCTGCGAAGCGGTTGATTGAAGTGCGCCACTCCTGCCTCAGTAGAAGCAGGATTGCCGAGATGAGCGTGCCCGCGTGGCCGATGCCGATCCACCAGACGAAGTTGATGATGTCGAACGCCCAGCCGACCGGCTGGTTGTTGCCCCAGATGCCGATGCCGGTCATCACGAGGTACAGAATCGTCCCCATCATCATGCCCGTCAGCATGAAAGAGATGAGGAAGCCGACGAACCACCCCAGCGGCGTCCGCTTACGCAGGACGATGGAGCTGATCTTGTCCGTCACCGTGCCGAAGTCGTGGCCCGGCTCGATGACTGCCGGCGTCGTGTGAATGCCCCGGTCGTCGTCCAGATTATCAACTCTCTGCATAAGCTTTACGCCTTCCCTCCGAGAGCGGGGTTCGGGTTACGCACTGCCGCCAGATGCCTCGTGCGCGGGCGTGTGTTGAGGTCGTCCAGAAGGCCGTAGGTGCGCGGCTCTGACTGCGACTTCGCGACACGGCTGTCCGGGTCGTTCAAGTCGCCGAAGATAATCGCCTCGGTCGGGCACACGGCCTGGCACGCCGTGACGATCTCGCCGTCGCGCACCTTGCGGCTTTCCTTCTCGGCCTCGATCTTCGCAGACTCGATGCGCTGGATGCAGTAGGTGCATTTCTCCATCACGCCGCGCGAGCGGATCGTGACTTCCGGATTCCGCATGAGCTTGTACGAAGGCGTGTTCCAGTCCTGATAGAGCAGGAAGTTGAAGCGCCTGACTTTGTACGGGCAGTTGTTCGAGCAATAGCGCGTGCCGACGCAGCGGTTGTAGATCATGTCGTTCGTGCCCTCCGCGCTGTGCACGGTGGCGTGGACGGGGCAGACCGGCTCGCACGGCGCGTTCTCGCAGTGCATGCAGGGGACGGGCATGAAGTAGACGCCGTCGGGGTTATCAACCGCGCCGCGAAAGTATGCGTCCACGCGCAGCCAGTGCATCTCGCGCGAGCGTGCGACCTGTTCCTTGCCGACGACGGGGATGTTGTTTTCAGACTGGCACGCGACGACGCAGGCATTGCAGCCGACGCACGTCGAGAGGTCAATCGCCATGCCCCACTTGTAGCCGCGCGAACTGCGCTCGCCCTCGTTGTAGTCGTAGCCGGGATAGAGCGATTCGGTTTCTTTCGGCGGGCGGTTCTCGCCGGCAGGCTTCGGCGGGTCTTCGTGCTCGCGCTCGTGTTCGAGTCCGGGATTTTTCCGGAAGTCCTCGAACGTCCCCGCACGGACGATCTCGCGCCCCTCCATGCGGAAGTGTATCTGCGTGCAGGCGAGCGGATACTGCTCGCCCGTCGTCGCCACGTCGAGTCCGGCGGCGCTCCAGAGCGCGTCGGACGTGCGGATGTCGTAGGCGTTGAAGCCGCGAACGCTGTCGTCGTGCTTGTTGCCGCCGACCGCGCCGGAGCGCCAGCGACCGTAGCCGAGATGCACCGTCACCACTTCGTCGGGCTGCCCTGCGAGGATGAAGACCGGAGCCAGCACCGTGCGTCCCCTGAAAGTCAGCTTGAGCACTTCGGCGCGCATCTCGCCGCCCTTCGCCGTCAGGTTGTTGACGCGGACGGGCCTGCCTTCGGAGTAGGCCGCGCCGTCGGGCTGCGTTCCGACGTTCAACTTCTCTGCGGTCGCGGGGCTGATGATCGCGACGTTGTCCCACGTCAGCTTCGTCAGAGGTTTGGGCAACTCCTGAAGCCAGCCGTTATTCGCGAAGCGTCCGTCGTAAATGTGCGGGTCTGCGCGGAAGACGATTTCGTACTGGCCGCCGCCTGCGCCGGATGCGCCGGATGTTCCGGCGGTGGTTGGCGCAGACACGACCGCGTCGCCCGCCGCGAAGTCGCCGCGCACGGACAAGGTTCGCTCTTTGACCTGCGTGTTCGGCACGACGCCGTCGTGGACGGCCTTGCGCCAGAACTTTTCAAAATCGGCGGACGGAGGCGCGGTTGTCGCAGGCATCGCGGCGGGTCGCGGCGCGAGAGCCGTCTGCGGGATATTCTGCGCGCCGGAAGTGTTCTGCTGAGTGCCCGCCGCCTGAATGCCGCTCAACGGTTGCGCGTTCGCGCCCAGCCGCGTCGCCCAGAACTCGCGCACGATGTCGTAGCCCGTGCGGTCGGGGCGGTCTGTGAAGGCGGCGAGAAATTCGTGCGCGCTCTTGCCGTTGTAGAGCGGCGCGATGAGCGGCTGCATGATCGTCGCCGTGCCGTCGAAGGCGCGCGTGTCGCTCCACGTCTCAAGGAAGTGCGCTTCGGGGATGTGCCAGTGGCACAACTCGGAAGTCTCGTCCTCGTACATGCTCAGGTGGACGCGGAGCGGGACTTTCGAGAGACGGTCTTTGTCGAGCTTGAGGTCAGACGGCGTCGCGTAGACGGGATTGCCGCCGACGATGACGAGCATCTCGACTGTGCCCGCATCAATCTCCGAGACGAGCGCGCGGAGGTCTTCCATCTGATCCGTCGGCTTGAACTCCACGGGGTCTGTGTAGGTGACGGTCTTGCCCGCGTTGGTGAGCGCCGCGTTCATCGCGTGCGCCAGCGCGTGAATTGCCGGCGACTGCTCGTCGCCCACGACGACGATGCTCCGGCCCGCGTGTTCCTTCAGGTCGGCGACGACCGCGTTGACCCATGTGACTTGCTCCGGCGTCAGCGCAGCGCCGGTATTCGCGCCGCCCTGTGCACCGACGCCCGACGCGATGGCTCGCGCGATTGCTTCCATCCGACTCGGACGAATCGAGAGCCTGTGGTCGGCGAACATCCCTGTGTTGGTCGGCGTGGATTCGACGACGTAGAGGCGATTCATCTCCGCGCCCGCAGAGGGGCGGCGGCGCGTGGCGAAGTCGCGCGCGTAACGCAGGCTCGAAGGGCCTGCCAGCAGGAAGTCGCAGTCGAGCGAGAGCACGCGCTCGGCCTGTTCAAAGTGATAGACGGGGTGGGCGTAGTCGCCGAAGGCGAGTTTCGCGCCGACGCGCGCGAAGTTGTTCCCCGCCGGTTCGTACTGATACCACTTCGCGGCGGGGAAGCGACGAAGGATGTCCTGCACTTGCGCGTACATCGTGGGCGAGATAACCGTCTCGGTCAGAAATCGGAGACCCGCGCCGCCCTTCGAGCGTTGTCCTTCGAGCGCCGTGCTCATCTCGCCGAGGAAAGCCGTGTACGTGCGTAGTTCGCCGCGATTGTTGACGGTCTGCGAGCGGTCTGGGTCGTAGAGCGTCAGGATCGAAGCCTGCGAGAAGATGTCGGTCGCGCCGAGGCTGCCGGGATGATCCGGGTTTCCTTCAACTTTCGTCGGTCGCCCCTCGTTGCTGCGCACGAGCAGCCCCGTGGCCGCGCCGCCCAGAGGCATCGCCGTCGCGAAAAAGAGCGGCTTGCCGGGAATTGTACCTTCGGGCGGCTTGACGTAAGGGACGACGGTCTCCGGCGGCTGGTAGACGCAGCCGGAGAGACCCGCGAGCGCGAGCGACGCGCCCATCAGCTTGAGAAAGGTGCGGCGATCCGTGCCCTCTCCCCACTCCCCTGCCTGCTGCGGAAACTCTCGGTGGAGCATCTCTTCAAACTCGTCCGAGCCGGCGAGTTCTTCGAGGCTCTGCCAGTAGTCGCGCCCGTGCTTACCGCGCAGCCGCTCGCGTGCCTCTTCGAGTTGGAGCGGCTTCCTGCGTATCCGGTAGAGTTCGGGGAAAGAGTCTTTGATGTGCATCTACTTAGTCCAGACGTTTACCTATGGCATGTCGAACAACTCGTCAGCACGGCGGTGCTGCGGACACGATATTTCTCCTTCATCTCGCGCCCCACACGTCGCTGCTCGTCGGTCGTGTTCTCAGCGAGGGCGTTGTCGCCGTTATATGCCATGTCGAAAACTTTATCCTTCGGGCGCAGGAATCGCTCCGGCTCGCGATGGCACGCCAGACACCATTCCATCTGGAGCGAGGCGGCCTGATAGACCGCCGGCATCTGGTCAACGCGCCCGTGGCACGACGAGCAGCCGACGCCCTTCGCGACGTGAATGCTGTGATTGAAATAGACGTAATCCGGGAGGTCGTGCACGCGCGTCCACTCGATAGGCTTGTTCTCCTTGTAGCTGGCGCGGACGATCTCAAGGTACGGACTCTCCGACCAGATTTGCGAGTGGCAGTTCATGCAGGTGCGCGTCGGCGGCAGGCCCGCCGAGTTCGAGACCTCGACGGACGTGTGGCAGTAGCGGCAGTCAATCCCGTCGTCGCCGACGTGGTGCTTGTGCGAGAACTGCACGGGCTGCTGTCGCTCGATGAACTGCCCCGTGTTGTAGGACGAACGGTTGACCTCCGCGAGCGCCCAGATGGCTGCGGCGAGGACGAAAAGGCCGCCGAAAATGCTCAGCTTGGCGAGCGTGTTCGTGCTGTGGTGGAAAATCTGCGGCATGGGTTCGACCCCTTCGCTCTCGTGACTCTTTCAGCTTGCCGTAAGAATGTCGTGTCCGCACTTCAGGCTTAACACGAAATGCTCGCGGCAACGGCGGGACATGAGAACCCGCCTCCCACAGAGACGGGCACGCCGTCAACGTGTGCTCTTCAGCTTTCCGCTCACGCACGAACGCCAGAAACACGCGGCCCGCTTCTTTGTAGAACCTATTAAGAACTGCTACTGCTTAGGGTGTATTACAGATACTACTTTTTTTACGGATGGGCAAGCGATAGCTTAAGTATCGGTATGAATAAACCTCGTCCCGCTCATTAGAAGTTCTTAACAGCACCTCTCGGATGGGCAGGAATGCCTGTCCTACTTCTTCCCGATGAAAACGAGAACCCCGACGACGAGCAACAGGAAGAGGACGAACAGCAGAATCTTCCAGAAGCTGTAAGGCCGCTCGCCCTGCACTTCGCCAGTGCGACCGTTGACGACGACCTGATAGAGTTTCTGGTTGAAGTGGTAAGCGCCTGCGTAGATAGGCAGCAGGAGGTGCTTGAAGGTGATGGCCGAGTATTGCGTCGAAAGGCTGTCAATGCGTTGCTCGTCGCCGCCGATGTCTCGACGCACGTCCGACTCGATAGCTCCGGCGGCAACCTTTTTTGCCAGCTCGAAGCCCTCCACTAAATCCACTTGATAACGCTGCGCCTTGTAGCCGGAGAGGTAAGCCGGTTCGTAAGCCTTCAACTCGGGCAAATCCCACGGCTCCAGCGCGTCGAGGCGGTTCGGCGGGAGAGACTTCGTGGCGGGAATCAGGATGTCGTCGAACCAGCGCGAGACCGTGCCGGAGGCCGGAGACCACGACGTGTGCTGTACCTGCCGCGTCCTGTTGACGGTGTTGCCCTGCGCGTCTCGCTCTGCGTAGGACTCGGTCACGTAATAGTGGTCGCCGCGCTGTCCCGTGTAGACCGTGGCTGTGTGCGCGTCGTAAGTCCAGAAGGGGATGTAGACGCCGCCGATGGGCTGCTGGCCGGCGAACTTCCTGAGCGCGTTCGGCGCGAACCAACGGCTCCCGATCCAGCGGCGGACGCCTTCCGTCGCCTCCCCCGACGTGACGCGGAAAGGCAGCACGCCTTCGGGCGCGATGGTGGGGTCGGCAGACTTCGGCTGCGCCACGATCTTGCCGCCGCAGAAGTCGCACTCGCCCGCGACCTCCGGCGGGGTGAAGGCGACGGTCGCGCCACCACGCGCGCTCGTGCCACACGCCGCGATCCCAGAGCAACTCTTCCGCGTAAGCCATCAGCCAGAGCGTCGCCAGAAAAACTATCGGCCAGCGCGTCAGCCAGCGATAGTACGCAGGGGTCTGCGCCCTGCGGCTGCGCGCGTACCACCACACCAGAGCCAGGTACGGCACGCCGTGTATGACGACGTTCGTGACGGTGAACGCGTAATCCGAATTGAACGCCACGATGCCCACGTACCAGCAGACGCCGGTGGTCGCAACCACGAGGTCTTTCCCCGGATTGCCCACACCCCGCACAATCCAGAGGTATGCGGAGCGCGATGCATACGCGACGAGCGCCAGCCAGTAGACGGGCCGCGCGATCTGCTCGACGAGCGAAGGCAGAGACGCGAAGTCGCCCGCGAGGAACCACCAGAATTTTCTCGGCAGGTGCGCGTGCCAGTAGAGAAGCGGGTAGAGGGTCGCCATGTAAATCGCCGCCGCGTCCACCCACCAACCGACGCGCCCGCGCTCGCCCATCCGCGCGCGGTACAGCGCCACCCAACCGTATTGCTGCCGCACGAAATGAAAGACCGCGAGATAAGCCAGCGAGCGCCAGAACAGCAACTCGCCCTCCGAATAGAGCGCCACGCCGAGACCAAACGCAATCAAAGGCGTCAGCGCATACAGCCACGGGCGGCGTTTCAACTCTCCCGCGTCGAAGTAGACGCGGAAGGCCGTCGCATAGACGTGCGCCACGTCCACGAGCAGCACCGCAGGAACCCACGCCCAATCCGGCGCGTCCGCATCCAGCACCCCGGCTTGCGCCCCGACCCACAGCGCGAGCAGAGACACGACGGCGCTTCCGAGAAACACGTACACGTCCACGCGCGGCGAAAACAGCCACCACTCTCTCGTCGCGGCGCTCGCACGCTCGCCTACGGCTGCCTGTAGCTGCTCAGTCGCCATGCTGACCCATCCGATGCTGTTGGGATTGCCTCAAGACGCGGCTCACGTCGTTTGCTTCGAGCGCGCGCTTAGCATAACCTTCGCGATTGTGGCACGACAGCGCGCGTCAATACCAGCCCGCGCTTTTCATTCTCTTTCGCCTCCCGGCATCAATGAAGGACTCTTCTTTGCGAGCAGACGAAGCAGTGCGCCGCGCGGCGGGCGGGTGGCGGGCGCGTGCACGTCGCAGGCAAGCCGCACGCGCGCTGGCGCGGCAACTCACCTATCAGGAGCACAAAGCGCAAAACGTCAAAGGCCGCGAAGCCGACTACGTCGCGGCCATGACGCAACGCTCAGAACGCGTGCGCGCGATTTTAGAGGCCGTGCGGCCCGTCGGCGCGCAGGCGCGTGTGCTGGAAATCGGAAGCGGCGCGCACGGACTCATTTTCCACTTCGGCGCGCGGCGCGGCGTCGGCGTAGACCCGCTCGCCGTGCATTACGCGTCGCTCTTCCCCCTCTGGCAGCGACGCGTCGCGACGCTCGCGGCGGCGGGCGAGGCGCTTCCGTTCGCAGACAAATCGTTCGACGTGGTGCTCTGCGACAACGTCGTGGATCACGCCGAAGACCCGCGCCGGATTGTCTCCGAGATCGCGCGCGTGCTTGCGACCGGCGGGCTGCTCTACTTCACCGTCAACATCCATCACCCGTTCTACTCGCTCGCGGCCACGGCTCACGCGACGTGGAACGCAGCCGGTGTGCCCTTCGAGATCGGCCCGTTCGCAGACCACACCGTCCATCTCACGCTCCACGCGGCGCGAGGGCTATTCGATGGATTGCCGCTGCGCGTCATCCGCGAAACGCACAACATCGCAGAGGCGAAGGAACACGCGCGCCGCCGCACGCCGCGCCACGCAGGCGACCGTCTCAAGCGACTCTTCTTCAAAAACGCGCTCTTCGAGGTCGTCGCCGTGCGAGAGTAAGAGCAGGGATGAAGGCGGAGGGATAAAAGCGTGGCTGTCGTGCTTTGCGCCCTTTCTTCATCCCTCATCCCTCCGCCTTCATCCCTTTTGTTGACGCGGCGGGCGAACCGCGCGTCGTCTTTCGCGCATCAGAGTTGAACAGTTGTCCCGACTTTTTCGGCGGAGAATTCCCTATGTTTAAGCGCCGCACGCTCTTTTTCGTCGTCACCATAATCTTCTCGCTTTTCCTCTTCGCCGCGCCGTCGCGGGTGCGCGCGCAGAGCGGCGTGCGGCCAAAACCGACGCCCACGCCGGAGCAGGAAGGACAGGAGCCGGAGAAGGTGTTTACAGAGGAGGTACGCATTCCTCCTGCGGACGCAGCCCGTCGGCAACCGCCACCTCGTGCTCGTCACGGACGGCGTGGACACGGCGGGTCTCAACGAATATCAGGCGGCCACCAAAAAGCTGATCGCTGCAGAGGTCACGCTGCATGTCATCAGCTACACGGCGCTGAGCGGCAAGGAGATGAAGAAGCAAGACAAGAAAAAGCCCGAAGCCGTCGGGATGGCGCAGACGCGCGCCGACATCGCGACCGTCGGCATTGACCCGACGCGACCGCCGGGCATGCGTAGCAGCACAGGCATCAACCCGCCGAGCGTCAACAGCGGCATCAGAATTGACCCGGCCATGCGGCGACAGCGCAAGGCTTACGAGCAGGCCATGAAGAGAGGCGAGGCGCGTCTCAAATCACTGACGGACGAAACCGGCGGGCGCATCCTGTTGCCCACCACGACCGACGAACTGGTGGCGCAAGGCAACGACGTGGCGCGCGAGATCATCACGCAGTACGTCGTCACCTACAAGCCTAAGCGACCGCTCGCCAACTCTTCCTCCAGCGAGTATCGCGAGATACACGTCGGCGCGCGTCGCCTCGGACTGCAACTGCGCGCACGTCGCGGCTACGTCGTCGGCGGTATGCGATCCGCGACATAAATCAGAAGAGGCTGGGAGGTGGAGCGTGGAGAATTTGTGAAAGGCTCGAACCGGCATCCGGTCTACGGTCTTTTTGCCGACGCGGTTGACGCCGTCGCGCCGCAAACACTATCATCTTGAACTCGCGCGCCGGAGTGATGAAATTGGTATACATAGCAGACTCAAAATCTGCCGTCCGCAAGGGCATGGGGGTTCGACTCCCCCCTCCGGCATTTCCTCTATTCCCGGTTAATAAAAACATGCGCCGGCCTTTTCCGCTTCCATGCTCGCCGACGATCTTTCGAGTTGTCTCCCCTCAAACTAACTCTTGCCGCTTCGCTCGACGAGGCTTGCCATGATGGCTATCAGTTCGGCTAACTCAACAGGCTTGGTGATGTGCATCTGATAGCCCGCCCTCAGCGCGCGTAGCCGATCCTCTGTTCTCGCGTAAGCCGTCAAAGCGATGGCCGGTATTCTCCCCCCACTCCCGGCGGGCAGCGCCCTTACTTTCTTAATCAACTCGTAGCCGTCCTCTTCCGGCATTCCGATGTCACTGATGAGCACTTCTGGCCTGGCTTTTTCTATGGCTTCGAGGGCCTCTCTGGCCGAGGCGACGGTTGTCACTTCCGCGCCGCACTGGCTAATGCCGAATTTCAATAGTTCCCGCGTATCGGCTTCGTCGTCCACGACGAGAACTCTCAAGCCGTCTAATCTTTCAGGGCAGTTGAATGACGGAAGCGCCTCTCTGGCCGCCGGGTGTACGCGCTCGACGGGATCGTCCTTTTGATAAACAGGGATGACCGGAAGCTTTACTATAAAAGTCGCGCCCTGCCCCTCGCCCTCACTCTCCGCCTGAACCGTGCCGCCGTGAAGCTCGACCAGATGGCGCACAATCGCCAGCCCCAAACCCAGTCCGCCGTATTGACGGGTTGTCGCCTGATCGGCTTGCCGGAAGCGCTCGAAGACGTGCGGCAGGAATTCAGGTTTGATTCCCGCCCCCGTATCGCTGACCGCAATCTCGATGTGCGAGTTGACGCGCTCCAATCTGACTTGCACGCGCCCGCCTTTTGGAGTGAACTTGATCGCGTTCGATAGCAGATTCCAGACGACCTGTTGCAAACGCCCCGGATCACCCGCGACGGAAACTATGCCCGTGTCCATTACTTTCTGGACGCGGACGTTTTTGGCCTCGGCTGCCGGATGTAATGCCTCGATAGCCGATTCGATAAAAGAATGCGGATCAATCTGCCTGACATCAAGGCGCAGCTTGCCAGTGATGATTCTTGAGACATCGAGCAGGTCATCTATAAGTTGCGACTGAGAGCGCGCATTGCGCTCGATGGTTTCGAGTGCACTGGTCGTACCCTGTTCATCAAGTTGTCCGGCGCGCAGCAGG
>JAIVJG010000128.1 GCA_020200155.1 Acidobacteriota bacterium
CTCGCCGTGTGTATTGCTAAATCGAGTTCGCAAAGTCTCAGCACTTGGGTTTGTGCGCGTCCACCTCCGGTCGCATCTGGCAGTGACTCAATAGTGACTCAAAATACTACGGGCAGCTATTCAGCTGCCCGTAAGTTATCGATTTGATTGGAGGCGGTCGGAATCGCACCGATGAATAAAGGTTTTGCAGTCTAAAAAGTTTCATTTTCTCAGTGTATTTGAGTTGTTTTGTGTACATTTTTGTTGGAAATTTGCCTCTCATTGATGTTAACTGCAATATCCTGATTTTGGTTGATTGGATAAGTTGGCAGACCTTTGGCAGCTCAGAGATGGGGGAGTACTTAATGTGATTATCTCCGCGTTTGACGGGATAAGGGCGTTGAATGCGACCTCATAGCGAAAGTTATGAGTAGGACTTACGCAAGAGCCATTTTGACAGACGGGGATTTCAGTTGCTCAATCAAGTAATCTGAAAGTTGATCGAACTTGATTTGATAAACCGTTCTGCCCGTCTCATACACTAGTTCTTTAGAAACGACACCACACCAGCATGGCGCAGGCGATATGATTGCGTTGGATTCTCCCTGTGCGACACTGGCAACGTTCCAGACCCGTCACCTGTTTGACTTCTCTGTGCAATTGCTCAATCTTCCAACGAATGGCACACGTTACCGCTAAAGATTGACGATGATTGAGTTCATGAAGATTCTTGCGCACCGAAATCGAGGGCTATTGCTCGATATTACAGTATTTGTTGTTCAACTCATTTTGCTGCGATTTCTGGCAAAGCTTGCTCTCAGCTTCGCGCATCAAGCCGAAGAAGATAGATTGGTAAAAATCGCCGTCGGTCTGTTTTTGGTCGGACTCTTCTTTCTGCAACCGTTAGGGCCTATCTTGAAGCGTTGGTCGTTTCACCAGCATTACCAATCATTCGATAAAGATGAAAGCGATTTCGCGGATTTTCTGCTCACCGTTTACAGGCTCGTTTACATCGTCATCATGGGGATCATTTTCTACTTGGCTTATTCATACTTAATAACAGCATTCCCGGATTATCTCTCAGAGCGAGCGGAAGCGCTGGCAGTGGCCGGCGCGATGATTATGTCTGTGGTGAACGGGATAGTAATTTTCAGATATTTCCGCGCCCCTAAAAAAGCGCCGCGCTGGAAATTTCTGACCTCGCTGCAAGCGGAAGCGCTCGGCGACCTCTGCATGTTACTCAACCTCATCTGTTTTCAGATTTTTTGGAATGTGTATATCTCCTCGCCGCACTTTTGGAATACATTGCATAAAATTACCCGTCAGGAGTCCGGTCAATTTCTCAACGTCGTTTCCAGCAGACTATACGTCACCATTATCGCCGCCTTACTCCTCTATTTCCCGCCGCGCATTTTTTATCTGGTTATAGATCAGCACCGCAAAATCACTTGGCTGACCATCTTGCTGGCCAATCTGCCGCTCATTCTGGCGGTCGTCTTCTATGCGCCTTCCGCCACACCGCCGAAGGGTTTGAAAGAGCCGTCATTTATCGTTACTGCCGAAGAGCTGCATCGTGAATACAAATCTGATTACAAGGCAGGCGCGAGGAAATACTTCGGTCAATATGTCAACATCACGGGGCGCGTGCAAACAAGATTTTTCCCGCGCAGCCTTGAGCTTGACGATCAAATCGGGCTTGACGGCAATGACGGCTATCCTTGGGCCTATTGCTCTTTCGACGAAGACCAGGTGAAGACGGCAGAAACGCTTGAGATAAATCAGATGGTTACACTGCAATGTGTCGGCTCAGACCACTGGGGGAATGGGCCCACGCTTGAGCATTGTGTCTTAGTGAGCGCGCAATGACAGTCCTTAACCGCCCGGGTGTGGCGCTCGCTGTATAGCGAAACAAAATTGTAGGTGTCACCGTTCCTTGCTCTCCACCACGTGAGCGGTTACCTTTTCTCGAAGCAGATGAATGAGCTGACCAAATACATTTTCGACAATTACGCTTATCTGAGGACTGTGCCTGAAAAGGTTGCATTCAAGTGTGTCATCAGCGAAGACAAGGCGCGGAACGCCCATTCCCCGGAGATGCAAGAACTGATGCACAGGAAAAAGTCTCTTCCGATCCGCAGGTTTTGGCTCTCCTGGAGGATGGTAAGGAGGCGTTCATAAAGTCTGTGCGCGCTGGCACCGTGCGTGAGCAGTCGGACAAAGTGTTTCTGAATCGTTGCCCTAAATGCGGGGCGTTGGCGAGACGGCCTCAATCGAAGTAATGTCGGAAATGCTTCTATTCATGGCACGGCGATGCCTAACAACGGCATGCAGCGGACCGCCAATCATCTCACTTGTTATCTTCAAAATCTCATGGCGGCCGCTGATGCCGGGCGTTAGGCTCCTTCTTCAGATGTTCGTAGCTCGGAGGTGTTTTATGTTTGTCGTCTTCTTTCATCCTGAGATAGGTGATACCTCCGGCAGCGCGTTAATTATGTGGCTGCTTTTGGCAGGAATTGTGGTGGTCATCATTGGGGCAGTGTACTTCGTAATCAAATTGCTGCGGTCTTTTTTGGCGCGCCGGGCAGGACGTTAGCCAGGTCATAGCAGTTAGTCAGGTCGGCTGGGCGTCGCCTAACAACGGCATGCACCCAACGCCCCTTCAGCATGCCTCTCATGGAAGTTGTGTAGGGGCGCGGGGTATGCCGGGCGTTATGCGCAACACTGCTTACCATTGCTAAGGCTAAAATCACACAACGGCAAAAGGGTTAGTTGATATCTTTTCCGTTATCAACGATGATATGTGTCGTCAAAAGCTTTTAAATCTCAG
>JAIVJG010000129.1 GCA_020200155.1 Acidobacteriota bacterium
GGGCAGGCACGATAAGCACTGCTTTATTGTCATGCCATTTGGACGTGATGCCACTGAACAGAAATGGTTCCGAGGTTGGTATGAAGTAGTTATTAAGCCTGCCGTTTTGGAAGCTGAGTATGAAGCGAAATTGGCGGCAGATGAGGAACAACCGGGCGCTATCAACGACAAAATCCGAACACACCTCGCTCTGGATCCAATGGTCGTGGTGGATCTTGGGGGTGCGGAACCGGAGGATGAACCGAATCCTAACGTAATGTACGAACTCGGAATTCGTCACGCACTGGGTTTGCCCCTCGTAATAATTGCTTGGAAGGGGCAACGACTGCCGTTTGATGTAAGTAATCAGCGGGTCATAACTGAAGATCGGGACTTGATTGATCTCGAGCAGAATAAGAAGCGCTTGATCTCATTCATACATGCCGCACAGCAAGGCAAATATTACCGTCCAATGGAGGCTGTTGGACGCCACGCAACGATTCAAGCCGCGTCGGACACGCTCGGGGAAGATTCACTCCTGCGAGCGTTAGCACAAGAAGTCCGTGACCTCAGATTTTCTATATCCCGAGTTGTAACTGTTCGGGAATCTCGTCGTTGGGATCAAGGCGTCGCAACGGTAAAGAAGCTTGTGCGAGGCAAGGTCTTTCGTAAGGATCTCTACCCACACTTCGTAGGCTTGGGTGGAGATGCATCTACTTGGGCGCGTCTCCTGCGGACCCGCTTATCTCCAGAGCAAACGGATCAGATGCAGAGTTGGCAAGTAGATGAGTGGAAGGAATTCATTACTGCGCGTTGGGCCGAACTGCTGGGCAATGGAGATGTTAGTTTACCTGCTGTGCCTCTCGAACTCGACTTGCAGGTGCTTGAGACAGTTAAGACTGCACTGCCACCTCAGCCGTGGCCCAAGGGAGTTCATGTAGAAGTAGCTGCGAAGATAGATCTGAATGAGAAAGAAGTTCGCAGATATATCAGAGAGCTTATTCGCCGCGGGGATTTTATGGAGCAAGTGGACGGAGAGCTGTTTCCACCTGGCGAGAGAAACTGACCCGTGTCAGATGTGTCGTTCTCACAGCCGCGAGCTAACAAAGCCTTGCAGCTGACGGCGCGATAGCATGCTTCTCAAGTAACCTTGTTCCTTCTGCTTGAATGCTGATCGCGCGCCGCAGCTGAAGGCCAGCGTTCGATTGCTTTCGCTGCTTGCCGACAAATTCAATTTCGACGTTTGAAGGTGGGTGCTAGAATTCTTGTTTCTTGAGGCTTGAGGAAAATGCGAACAGTTATTTTCGGTGGTGGTAACAGTTTGGATAATTTTATTGCTCGCAAAGACCACGCCGCTGATTGGCTTCTTTGGAACGATGAAGTTGCTGCTATCTCAAAGGAGAATTGGGAAAAATTCGATACTGTTTTAATGGGACGCAAAACTTACGAAGCATTGCTTCGATATGGAACAACCGCGTATCCGAACGTCAAAAATTATGTTTTTTCCCGCACGATGAAAGAAAGTCCAGATGCGCGCGTGAAAATCATTTCGTCAGATGCAGCAGAGTTTGTCCAAGAGTTGAAGAATCAAGAGGGTAAAGGCATTTGCGTCGCGGGCGGTGGCGAGTTAGCAAAATCGCTTTTTGCGGCGGACTTGATTGATGAAATTGGCTGTAACATCCATCCTGTTTTGCTTGGCTCAGGCATTCCGCTTTTCTACGAAATGGAGCGTCAAATTGATTTGGAATTGCTTGAATGTAAAGTGTTAAAAACCGGATGCGTGTATGTTACATACCGCGTAAAACATTAAACCGATGAATACTGACGACGCAATCGAACAAGTCATTCGAGCGGACTGCCCGCCAGCTTGCCTCTCATCAAAGTTGTGTGGTTTCTTTCAGGTTGCCGCTATTGGGCGGGCAGCCGCTCAATTCTAGCGTTAGACCTTATGCGTCATCGGAGATTGAATGAGCAATGATGTGGAAAACCATTGTCTTCTATATTTTTACAGCGTTTCTTATTACCCCAGTCGCGTTAGGCCGTTCCATACCCCAAGCACCGCCGTCTTTGAGCGTCTCGCCCGGTAAAGCCTTGATTGATGAAAGAGTGCGCGTTCGGGTCACCGGACTTAGGCCACGCCAAGACGTGACAATTAAGGCTAGCATGAAGGATGCCGGCGACCGTCAGTGGCAGAGCGAAGCCTCGTTCCTTGCCGACCGCCATGGCGTCGTCGATTGCGGTCGGCAGGCCCCGATCTCGGGCAGCTACAAAACCGTCGATCCGATGGGGCTGTTCTGGTCGATGGCGCCTGTCTCCGCTCTCGCACAAAAAGGTGGCCCCCTCTTTAGGCGCGACACGACAGGTACCGGCTCGGTCGTGATGAACTTCGATTTGGTAATCGAAGGGCGAACCGTCGCCTCGGCAAAGGTGCTCCGGCTTTTCGCCGCGCCTGAGGTCAGAGTCAGGGATGTTCGCGAGGAAGGTTTAATCGGGCGCGTGTACGAGTTGCCGACGGCGGGCCGGCGCCCTGCAATCCTCGTCCTGACAGGGGGCGCGGGCGGTATCCAGAACCGTTTCGCCCCGCTCCTGGCTTCGCATGGGTACACCGTGTTCTCGCTCGCCTACTTCGGGGTAGACCCGCTGCCGCGCGATCTGCGCGAAATCCCTCTCGAGTACTGTGCGCGCGCCATCGCATGGCTCCGCTCGCGCCCCTCTGTGGATGGGAACCGGGTCGGCATCCTCGGCGGGTCGAAAGGCGGGGAACTGGCCTTGCTGCTCGCCTCTACATTTCCTCGAAAGAGCTATCATTCCGGTGGAGAAGATCAACGGGGCGGTTCTGCTCCTGTCCGGCAAGCGGGACGTTTCGTGGCCTTCCTACAGGATGTCCGAAATGGTTATTGGGCGGCTCCGAAAATTTCGCCACAAGTACCCTTACCAGCACCTTTGGTATGAAGACGCGGGGCACACGTTTGAGGACGGATACCTACCGAGCGCGCAGTTTTCCAAGACGCTCGGAGGCACGCCGGGAGGTAATGCGCGGGCGCAGGCGGACTCGTGGCCGAAAGTACTACGCTTCCTCAAAGAGAATCTAGCGCACAGGTAAATATCGGCAAGAATGCGGAGTTGCCAGACATATCACCATGACCGGTCTAACAAGGCGCTGCACCCGACGCGCAACCAGCGCGTCTTTCATCCTCAGAGTTGATAGCGCGCGGGTGATCGCCAGCGTTGGGCTGCTTCGCTGATGCTAGACTAACACCATGAAACAGATTACATCTTTCGTTTTGCTGGTCTTTCTCTCATTCCCCGTCTTGGGGCAGGGGAATTTGCGCGAGGTTGACCTGCGAGTGAGTGGCATCGGTTCCGGCACCACTTATTCCACCGTCATAAGAAATCTGGGGAACCCGCTACAACGTAAGGCCACAAGGACACCCGCATCATTATCGTGTACAGGGGCGGCAGAAACAGATGTGACGCTCATATATTCCGGTTTGCAAGTTTCACTTCTTGGTGATGGTCGAGGACGTAACCTAACAGTTTATTCAATCGAAGTCATCTCACCGAAATGGATGGTTTCAGGAATCCGCATTGGTACAAGTATGGAAGGGGTGGAGAGTAAGTTCGGCGAGCCGATCTCCAAAGCGGAGGAAGCGGGTGAGACTATTTTCGATTACGTTACGAAAGACAATCTCGGCATGGTAAATTTCTACTTCCGAAACAAACAACTAGCCAAAGTAGTAATGACAGAAACTTTATGCTAAGGGGCAGCCCAACAACGGCATGCAGCGGACGCGCAAATAAGTTGTTCTTTTATCCTCAGCGGTTCGTGCGCGCCGCTGATGCCGAGCGTTAGCTGGCTTCATTTTACATAAGGATAATTTTAATGTTCGATACGACACCAGAGGGCATAGAAAGACTTGTAGTCGAAGGCGAGTCCCAAACGGTCGAGTTCAAATCCAGATGGTCAAACAATCATTATATTGCTCAGGTATTAACTGCATTCGCTAATACAAAAGGCGGCATCTTACTTATAGGCGTTGACGATAAAGGCGAAATTGTTGGGATTTCTGATGATGCTGTTGGCAATGCCCTTGACCGCCTCCAAAAGGTCGTCTCTTCTTTGTTGCCTTTCCCAATTGAAACTGGAGTGGTTGATGTTCATGGCAAAAATGTAGTGTACGCGATAGTTCCTGAAGCGCCTCAGTACCTATTACCTGTGATGACTTCGCGTGGAGAATCATATCAACGTGAGTTATCTAGAGATGTTCGCGTCCGCAATCATGCATGGTTACAAACAGGAATAACTTATATCGATAACCTTCCTGATAAGAAGGAAGTCATTGTCTTTATAGCCATGTCTTTTCGCGAAGAAGAAGACCCTGCTCTAGTTGATTACTTTCAAGCTATGGAGCGTGCTGTCAAAGCGACCAGCTTACCTATCAAGCTAACTCGTGTTGATCTAGTCGAGGGTGATTACGAAATCTCACAACAAATCATGGATGAAATCAATAAAGCTGATGTTGTTCTCGCTGATTTCACTTTAAGTTCACGTAATGTGTATTTCGAGCTTGGATATGCTCGGGGTGTTAAGAAGCGTATTATTCAAATCGCCCGTAAAGGAACAGAGCTTGAATTCGATGTTCGTAATTGGAGGACTCTGTTATACAGAAATGCCACAGAGCTTGAGAAGAAGCTTTTGCCAGAGCTGAAAGCTGCATATGCTCAAGTTATTGGCGATACCGCCAGCTAACAACGGCATGCACCCGACGCCCTATCACGACGCCTCTCATGAAGGTTGAATGTGGGCGCGGGTGATGCCGGGCGTTATGCCGCCTGCGCCTTGCGTTCCTTTACCCATTGAATTGCGTGCGGGACACATTGACCGTGCGCTGAACATTCAGGAATCTCTCGGAGCAACCTGTCACGCTCCTTTAAGATTTCTTCTGTCACACGCAATTCCTCTTGAATTGCTGTAACCTTCTCGGCTAAGTCGGCGGCATATTGTTGGGTTACGCCTTGACTCTCCAAAATCTCTTGCGGGGTTTCCCCGTCGTATCGGTTTAAGATCATTGAATCGCTCCGCGTTTCTGCCATGAACGGCGAGCATAACAACTCATTGGAGATGAGCGGCGATAGCATGGCTGTCAAGTTTATTCCTGCGACGCTGTTGCGTGCTTGCGCGCCGCCATCTCAATTCGGGCGTTAGATT
>JAIVJG010000130.1 GCA_020200155.1 Acidobacteriota bacterium
GCCATGCCGCGATTGCCGCCGTTAAATTCCGTCTGGCCGTCAACGATCATCTGCGGCGTATAGACGCCGTCCTTGCCGAAGGCGCGCGAGTAGTCGCCCTGCCGCTCGCTGAAGTCGTGTGAAGAGAAAGGATCAGACCAGCCGAGGTAATTCCAGTAGTCAACGTGCTGCGCCAGCGCGATCACTTCCGCGCCCGCCACGGGCTGCGTCTTGTCCAACTGTGAGAGCAGCGCGTCGGCTGGCGGGCAACTCGAACAGCCTTCGGACGTGAACAACTCGACGATGACGGGCACGCTTAGATGAGTTTTCGCGACGGGGCTGGAGTCGCCGCCCGTCGCTTCTGGGTTGACGCCCGTATCGCCGCCGTTGGTCGAAGGCGACGACAGACGACTGGCCGCGTAAATAAATAGCCCTGCCACAATGATGCAACTGAGCGCGAAAGAGATGATCTTGAGCATGATGCCTCCCTGTTAATTTTAACCCCTGCGCGCCACGGAGGGACAATGTAAATAGCCGCCGTGATTTCGCTCGGATAAAACGTGCGCGAGTATGATGTCATTTCCGACCCGGTCGGTTCTATAATCTTCTTAAGTTTCCTGGAGGTGTGTTGGTGCAACGGTCATCGCGTATCGAAGTTTACACCGACGGGCAGTGTCCTCTGTGTCGCTGGTCGCGCGCGCGCGTCGAGCCGTTCGACCGCGACCGCCTCATCGAGTGGTACGATTTCAACGACCCGGAAGCGATCCGCCGCGCCGCGCCGCACACCTTCGCGGAGATGACGGAAGAGATGCATGTGCGACGCGTGGACGGCACTTGGTCGAAAGGCTTCTCCGGCTGGCTCGACGTGCTACGCGTGTTGCCGCGCTGGCGCTGGCTGGCGCGCGTGCTGTCCGTGTGGCCCTTCACACGCATCGGCCCGGTCTTTTATCGCTGGCTCGCGCGCCGCCGATACACGCTCTTCGGCGTCCCGCCGCCCTGCGGCCCAGACGGCGTCTGTGCGCTGCACCAGACGAAAAGTTGATTCCAGACGTTTCGGCGTCACTATTCGCCACCCAATCTTTGCTCAGACCTGACAGAAAATATTTTGTCACAACCATTCGGCAGTGCTAAAGTTAGCGCCCGCGCGCGTCGTTTCTCCGGGCGAGAGACGTGGCCGCGCTGCTGACTCACGCCATGAAGTCACCCAAAGCAAACGAGTATTGCTTAATCGTCGAAGGCTCTTACCTGACGGAGTCAGAGGCGGAGCACGCCCTGCGCGACCCTTTCATAGAGGACTGGGTCGAGCAGACCGGACACTTCCGCATACACAATCTCGGCGAGATGGAGGTCGTGCCGGGCGTCACGCTCGCCCAACTCGGCGTCGTGATGCTCGACGATGAAGTGTTTGAAATCGCCAGCGTTGACCCGGAACACCCCCTCACCGAACACAAAGCGCGCGGCGTGGCCGACGCACTGCGGCGGCAGGGCATGTTCGACGAGATCAGCGTGGAGCCGCGTGCGGGCGACGAAGACGCTTCGACTTGATGCTCACACGCCGTCTCCCACGCGGCCTCGCTCACGCCGTGAAGCGCGGCCTAGTGTCCTTCCGGCAATGAGAGCACCCGCTTTAGACTTTTAAAGCTTGTAGGCTCAATGCAGGATTATCGTGCCCGGCGTGCGCATTTCCGTGGTTTGGTGATAAATTTGTTGCCCGAACAAACAAAGACTGTCTTTCTTGAAGGGCGCGTGCGCGTCACCCTGGGCGACATCACGAAGCAGGATGTGGACGCGATTGTCAACGCGGCCAATTCGTCTCTGCTGGGAGGAGGAGGCGTTGACGGTGCGATTCATCGCGCGGGCGGCCCCGCGATTTTGGAGGCGTGCCGCGAGATACGTCGCACGCTCTACACGGAAGGGCTGCCGACGGGCGAGGCCGTCATCACGACCGCAGGCGAGTTGCCCGCACGCCACGTCATACACACGGTGGGGCCAGTTTGGGGACGTGAGGGCGGGCGGGAAGCCGGGTTGCTGGCCTCCTGTTATCGCCAGTCGCTCGCGCTGGCGGTCGAGCATTCGCTGGTCTCTGTGGCGTTCCCGTTTATTTCGACCGGCGCTTATGGGTATCCGCTCGCTGAGGCGGCGGCGGTCTCTTCCGAAGCGATAGCGCGGTTCATGGAGAGCGGCGGGGGATTATCAGTGTGAGCACAACCCGCGTCGCCTGCTGGCCGAAACTTCGGAAGTCAACCTGACGAGAATGGCGACCGTGCCGCTCTACATCGAGCGCGTGCGCAGGCTCGTCGAGAGCTTCGACAAGTACATGGAGCCTTCGGCGCAGACGTGGGCCGCGCAGCATGCCGTGGGCCTCGCGCGCGAGCGCCCGGTCGCATACTTCTGCGCGGAGTTCGGCGTGCATCATTCGCTGCCGCTCTATTCGGGCGGCCTCGGCATCCTCGCCGGCGATCATCTCAAGTCGGCGAGCGACCTCGGTCTCCCGCTCGTCGCCGTCGGGCTGCTTTATCATCACGGTTATTTTCGGCAACGCCTGAACCGCGAAGGCTGGCAGGAAGAAAGCTACCGCCAGATTGACGTGGGAGAGTTGCCGCTTCAACTCGTCCGGCGAGAGGACGGCACGCCGGTCTATATCGAGTTGGAGATGCGCGGGCGCGTCGTGCGCGTGGAAGCGTGGCGCGTGGATGTCGGTCGCGTGCCGCTCTACCTGTTGGACACGAACGTCGAGGAGAATCACGAGATTGACCGGCTGATTACGGGCCATCTCTACGGCGGCGACCGCGAGACGCGCTGCGTGCAGGAGATGGTACTCGGAATCGGCGGCGCGCGATTGCTCCGTCATTTGCGAATCGAGCCGCACGTCTTCCACCTCAACGAAGGCCACTCGGCGTTTCTCACGCTGGAACTGGCGCGCGAACTGACCGTGAAGGGCATCGCTTTTGAAGACGCTGCACGGACGGTGCGTGCGCGCTGCGCGTTCACGACGCACACGCCCGTCGCCGCCGGCCACGACGAGTTCGCCTCTTCACTCATCGAGAAATGCTTCGGCGAAAGCTACAGGCAATCGCTCGGACTCAGCCACGAAGAATTTTTGAATCTCGGTCGAGTGACGGCGGGCGACGAGACGGAGTTGTTCGGTTTGACGCCGCTCGCACTGCGTATGTGCCGCTCGTCGAACGGCGTCAGCCGGAAACACGGCGAAGTGTCGCGCGAGCTTTGGAACAAGATGTGGCCGGGCCGACAGGTCAGGGAAGTCCCGATCTCTTCGGTCACGAACGGCGTCCACGCGCCGACGTGGGTCGCGCCCCTCATCCGTTCGATCTATGAAAAGCACGCCGGCGCGAATTGGACGGAACTCCTGCACGACGCAAAGGCATGGGCCGCAGCCGTCGCCTCGATTCCCGACGAGGAACTCTGGAAGGCGAAGCGACTGTTGAAGGGGCGGCTGATCGCGTTCGTGCGCGAGCGGCTCTACGACGCGCGGCTACGGCAGGGCGAATCAGTGGAGTTTGCCGAGAGTGCCCGCCAGATGTTCGACCCCGAAGCTCTGACCATCGGGTTCGCGCGTCGCGTCGCCGCCTACAAGCGTTGGGACTTGATACTGACCGATCTTGAGCGGCTGTATCGTCTGATTCTCGACGACGAGCGGCCCGTGCAGTTCGTCTTCGCGGGCAAGGCGCACCCGCAGGATCAGGGCGCGAAGCTCATCCTGCAACAACTCGCGTTGTGGGAACTGGACCCGCGCGTGATGCGCCGCGCCGTGTTCCTGCAAGACTACGATCAGGAGGTCGCGCGCCAGCTTGTGCAGTCGGTGGACGTGTGGCTCAACGTGCCGCGCCGCCCGCTCGAAGCTTCGGGCACGAGCGGCGAGAAGGTGGCGTTGAACGGCGGCCTCAACCTTTCGGTGCTCGACGGCTGGTGGCTCGAAGGCTGCGACGGCTCGAACGGCTGGGCGGTGGGCAACGTGGCGGCCAGCGGCGAGGCCGAGAACGAAGACGCACGCGACGCTGAGTCGCTCTATCACGTGCTCGAAATTGAAGTCGTGCCGACCTTCTACGAACGCGACGCCGAGGGAATGCCGCGCCGCTGGGTCGCGATGATGAAGCACGCCATCGAGACGCTCGCGCCCGCCTTCAACAGCGACCGCATGGTGCGCGATTACGCGCAAAAGATTTATCTGGCCGGGTAGCGTCTCGCGAGCCGTGCCGCGTGCGCGCAAATAAAATTGCGGGGCGACAGATCGAATGTCGCCCCGCAATTTTTGTTTTGGCGTTGGGCCGTGGATTCAGGCGAGGCGTCCGGCGTGACGACGCCGATGCTGAAGGTGACGAAGCCGGTGGTGTTCGCGCGCCACGGCGAGCAGGTCGCGGCGCACGCGTCGGAGTAAGACCCTTTGTCCGGCACTAACCGGTGGGGAATTTCAAACCTTTAACGAGCGTGCTAAACTTTCGCTCCGTCGAACCGCACGACGGAAATCGCGGATTTAAGAGTTCAACTTTTCAACGTGCGGCCCCTCTGGAAATCACAGCCGAATGGCAGGAGTTCTCAAAATGCTTTACATGACGCGCGGTCTCGCGGGGTTGCTGGCGGCCACAATGATTGTATGCGGAGCGTCGAGCGCCGCGCTCTCGTCGGTGGCGCGAACGTCGGCGCATGCC
>JAIVJG010000293.1 GCA_020200155.1 Acidobacteriota bacterium
GGTAAGGATAATAAACGTGATTCACTTTAAAACTACTCCTGGAACATTCCGCGCGCGGAGCGACATAACGCCGGAATTGACCGGCGCGCACAGACCGCCGATAGCGGCAAGTCTTGCATGAGAGGCACGCTAACTGCGCGTCCGGTCGAATGACTTGTTCGGCGGCGGCTTAGACTGTACCCTTCAACTTAAGCTTGTTAGCCGCCGTGTGATTATTTCAGTTGCGGGACACGAGTGAGCTGCGATGCCACAACTTGCCAACGTCCCTTTCTTTTCAAATATGTGTTTGTAAAATAAACGCGGTCATTTTTGCTCTGAGATAGGTCTTTCTCAATGATGTATCCTGTTGAAATAGCAGCGCCTTTATAAACTCGCACTTGAACGCTGGAATCTTCAATTTTGAAGGCGGAGTCCGGTGACGGTGCAGACGACGATGGAGATAACGGAGAATGATTGCTGACGATGTCGGCACGCTTTTGCGCCTTATTAAGAACTCTGCCTCTGCTGTGCGTAATCATAAAATCATCGGCTACAATACGGTCAAACGCCGACATATCGTTAGGAGCGTAAGACTCGACAAGCCACTGTCTATCCATTTGCTTGATTTCTTCGACTACTTTGGCGTTGTATGTCGAACGCTTATCGTTTGTCTGACCAAAAGTTACGGACAAAGTAACGATTGTTAGAAGAATGGTTATCAAAATATCTTTCATCGTTCAACTCCTTTCGGTTAATCATATCGAGCGTGTTCGCATCAAAAAGGGCGGCTAGCACTGGAATCGAGCCGCGCCGAGCAGAGCAACATCCAACCTGATCGCAAGGAAGACCATGATAAGCAGGCTACCGAGGCCTCATCCCCGATGACTGCTTCGACAGCGTGTAGCTGGAAAACTAATATCCTACGGAGCGGTCTGTGACTTTTTGTATAGATTAGAACTTATCTGCTGGGCAACAATTCTCCATTGCCCCTTCTGCTTCACGTACATGTGTGTATAGCGACGTTCCTGGTTAACCTCCTGCCCTTTATTCTTGAATCCCCATTTGGCAAGACCTGTGACAACAGCGGCGTCTTTGTAAGCCTTCACTCGCACATCTTCAGTAGTAAACGGACGTGTCGAAATGAAATCAGGATCAGGAGCGCCGCCACCGCCAGCAGCATCTTTTATCTCACTCGCCTTGTTTCTGAGTCCTCCATTACCGGCGGTCACAATCATGTCATCGGCAAAAAGCCGGCCCAGCGCTGCCGCATCTCCTTTGTTTATGGCATCAGCCCAAGCGCGATTCAATGCCGCAATTTGTTGCTCCCTTTTGCTCATTTTGCCGGAATTTTCATCCGGTTTTTGACTATAAGCAATAAAGCACATAAAGATTGCCAGACACACAGCCATGAAAAACCGGTTCATCTGCTTCTCCTTTGTAAACTTAGACGTTTCGTATTTAAGCGAAGCTGTCGAACGCCGGAATTGACCAGCGCGCCGCCAACATGAAAGATAAGAGGCGAGCTAATTGCGCGTCTGGTTGAGCAACTTGTTAGGCGCTGGCGCAACTAAAACCTCAGTTCTTTAAGCCGATTGGACTGAAGATCGCTTCATCAATCGCAGTGTTGTGTTTCACTTCGGTTATTTTTCGTCCCCACGTCCTTCCCGGAATAGACCATCGAAGGGTAAAAGGTAATTTTATGCCATCTATCTCTTGATAGTCTTCATACTCAGTTTGTGTCGGGAATGAACCTATCGCAATCTTGAACTCTTTATACCGGCGAATGAGCAACCCATTCTGCACATCAAAGTATAGTCTCTCGGAACTGCCTTTATTGGATTTGGCCTCTACCACATAAGCCTGCTGCTCGCCAATTTTCTCCTTACCCTTAACGTTCATAGGGCCATACAACCGTTTAAGATTAATGTCCTTGTAGAAGTCCGCGTCTCGCTCTAACTCTGCCAAGTCCTGTTCACTGAGTATAGTTGCCCCCTTCGCATCTCTGGCCCAGCCCCTCGCCCCATCGAAGCCCTTACGCAGAACCAGTTCAGGATAACGGGTAACGATCAGCAGCTTGTTAGGGGCTTTCTGATACACCTCCTCCGGCACGACTACGCCGTCCGCGCCGACGCGCACACCCTTCACGATTCGACTCCTCAATTTCATCAACGACGATTTGCCGCCTATGGCCTCGACATACTTGTCGAGCACCTGATCGACGGTCGGCAGATTAGTAACTGCTTTTGCGTCAGCAGCCCCAGCGCTCTGCCAGAGGCTCTGCCCTAAAGACGGAACTGTTGAAGGCGTAGGCTGCCCTCTGTGACAGGTATAACAGGTGACCGCGTTCATGCCACTGAAGTTCCCTCTGTTAATGTCAAACACCATCCGGATCATTCTTCTGGCGGTCTGTTTTTCCGGCTTGTCATCCTTCTCGAATGGGCCAGCGTGGCAATGACTACATTTCACACCGAGTGATCCGGCCATGAAGGTCATGACCGTCTGCAACTGCGAAGCGGGAAGCCCTTTGAATACTTGGATGTTGTTGTAAACCTGTTCAGCGGGCTTTTCTTGGCCACTGCTCTGCGCGAGAACGTAGCCGACGCCAAACAAAGTGAGAAGAACGATCTTTATTGTCCGTTTCATGGAGATGTCTCCTTACTGCTCTGATCTTCTTCGCCGCTTACGCAAAACGAAAGCGCCGAACGCTGGAATTGAGATGCGCCCCGCGAATAGCATTCAACCATATCGCAGGAAGATTGATGAAAAGCCTACTATCGGGG
>JAIVJG010000217.1 GCA_020200155.1 Acidobacteriota bacterium
TAAATTGTTGATGAGGCCGCCGAGCGTCACGTTGTCGGTGGAAGTGTTAATGCCGGTGGCGGGGCTGAACCCGTCGTTCGGCGTCACGTTAGAGCCGGAGGTGACAATGAACGGGTTGCGATTGCCTGAAGCGAAGGTGATCGCAGGCGTGACGTTAATGCCGCCCGGTTGTCCGCGCTGGTCAACGTGGCGATAGAAGCGCGCGTTGATGCCGACGCGGAAGAGATGCGCGCCGCTCGTGATACTCAAATTGTCGAGAAACTGCGGCGTCGTGATGGCGCGGGCTGTGCGCGGCGTGTTGTTGTAAGGCTCGCTGATGCTGTTGAAGTCGAACGGCGGCACGTTGGGGAAGGCTGGGTTGGCCTCGCCCTGCGTGAACAGGAACTGGAAACGCGCGTAGCCGGCGGTGAACTCGTTGACGACGCGCGGCGAGATGACGCGGCGGTAACTGAGCGCAAGGTTTGACGTGCGGCGGAAGACTTCGCCGAGCGGCGGTGTGCCGGGGAAGACCTGCGGCCTGCCGTTGAGCGGGTCGCCTTTGAGCGTGTTGTAGTCTGAGAAAAGGTAACGCCCGAACATGCTGTTGCTCTCGTTGAAGGTGTGGTCAATGCGCGCCATGTAGGCGGGGCCTTTGATCTGCGTCGGTGGATTCCAGAGGAAGGCCGCCGTGTTCAGGCCGTCGCCGCCCGCGCTGAAGTTGTTCGCCTGCGGGTAGGTGCTGAGGATTGCCGCCACCGCTGTGTCAAACGAACGTCCCTGCGTGTTGTTAGCGGCACCGCGAATGTCGTAAGTGCGGACGCAGCCGACCGAAGAGTTAGTGGCGCAGACGGGCACGCGCAGTTGGCCCGTCTTCGGATCAACGAGCAGGCGATTATTGCGCGTGATGGTCGTGCCGTTGATAACGAGCGGGTTCGCCGGGTCGGGCACGAAGTAGCGGAACAGTCCCGCACGCGCCTGCGCCGTGTAGACAACGGGCACGCCGAAAGTCTGGTCAATCGGCTGCGTGAAGCTGACCTGATTATCCTGTACGCTGCCGAAGAAGAAGGTCTTATTCTTGATGATGGGGCCGCCCGCTTCGCCGCCGAACTGGTTCAGCTTGATGACCGACTTGCCGGTGTTGTTCGCGTTGGAGAAGAAGTCGGTAGAGTTGAGCGCGTTGTTACGCAGGAAGTAAAAGACGGTGCCGTGCATCTCGTTCGTGCCGCTTCGCGTGCTGACCGAGACGGACGCGCCACTGTTGCGCCCCTCCTCGGCAGTCGCGTTGTTCGTCGTGACCTTATACTCCTGCGTATTGTCAGGATTGATGCGATAGAGATTGCTCACCGGATTCGGGACGGACGACTCGTTAGCCTCGATGCCGTCAATCGTGACGTTGAAGGCGCGGTCGCGCGAACCGTTGACGTGAATGCCGGAGCCGGCAGCGCCGGATGAGCGCTGTACGACGCCCGGCTCCAGCGTGATGAGCGTCAGCGGATTGCGTCCGTTGAGCGGCAGTTGCTCGATGGCCTTCTGCTCGACGACGTTGCCGATGGTGGCGTTGCTGGTCTGGAGTTGCTCGGCTCCGGCCTGAACCGTGACCACCTCGGACACTTCGCCGGTCGCAAGGAGGATGTCAGCGGACAGAGGCGTGTTGACCTCCACTTTGTTGCCCGTCTGCTTGGAGGTCTTGAAGCCGCCCTTCTCGACCGTGATGGTGTATGAGCCGATAGGCAGCGAGGCGAAGGCGAACAGCCCCGCGTCCGTCGTGTTCTGCGTCTGGCTGATGCCGGTGCGCATCATTGATGCGTCTCTCAAACCATGTGGCATTTCGTTCAATACCGTCGGTTCGGAGACAGCACTCGCAAGGCCGTCGCGCTAGTGTAGGGGGAGTATATAGACGAGAATCAAGGCGTCAATACTTTTATTTCCGCTGCTTAAAAATGCTCTCATCCAAAAAACGGTAGAACAATCCAATTTTTCCAATCCGGCGGCCCCAATAACTACCTGCTTGGCGCAATTTCAGAAAGATGCCCGACAAAAAGTTGCTGGAACATGAGTTGCCTAATTAATAAAGTTTTGATGTCGGTATTAGCCCTGGCCGCTGGCTTCGGTGTCATCTTGTGCGTCGCCGGAGTCTGCTGAAGTTGCTCTCAACCTTCGCGCGCGATTCGTCGCCCGCGCGAAGCAAGTCAGTCAATCTGGTGCGAACGCCGTGTCGCGAGCATGCCGCAGCATCAGCGATGGTTATCATACCGATTAGAAAAATTAGTTTTAATTATTGATCGCGCAGTCGTTAGAATACGCGTCCGACGCTTTTTAGGAGCTACTTCGCCCAATCTTCTGTTAAAGTGCATTCAGCAATTCTTCTCCGGCGCGCGACACGCAACGTTCTCTCGTCGTGCGGTAGTATTACAAATTCGAGTGGACTCTCCAGAGCCGCGTAACGAATATGTACGTGGGGAGCGTCCCTCGTCACGTCTCTATCCTGACGATCAGGATAGAGAAGGTCAAAGGATTGAGGCACTAATCTTCGGACTTTGATTGAGATCGCATAACTCGAACATTTCAATCTCCCCAACACCATTTTTCTGGAGGCAGCCCATGCTCAAAAGAATCTTTGCTCTCATCGTCGTCACCCTGTGTCTTATGACGGCGACGGCACTCGCACAGGAAATCACAGGCAGCATCGTGGGAACCGTCAAGGACGCCGCCGGGGCCGTCGTTCCCGGCGCGACTGTGACAATTACGGATGTCGAGAAGAAGGTCGTCGTCCGCACGCTCAACGTCGGCGATGACGGTACTTATTCCGCGCCGCAGTTGCCCGTCGGTATCTATGAAGTGAGCGTCGAGGCTCCGAACTTCAAGAAGTACCTCGAAACGAACGTCAAGCTCGACGTGAACCAGCGCCGGACGATTGACGCCACGCTGACGGCTGGCAACATTTCCGAGGTCGTGACGGTCGAGGCCGAGCCGTTGCAGGTTGATCTGCAAACGGCGACCGCCGCCAACCTCATCTCCGGCACGCAGGTGCGCGAACTCTCGCTGAACAATCGCAACTTCGTACAATTGACGACGCTCATGCCGGGCGTCTCTTCCGGCCTCGACGATCAGGTCTATGTCGGGACGACCAACCCGGACGGCCAGGCCAACGTCGTCTCGATCTCCGTTAACGGCGCGCGCAGCAGCTCGAACAGTTGGTCGGTGGACGGAGCCGACACGACCGACCGCGGCTCGAACCTGACGATTCAGACCTATCCGAGCATTGACGCCATCGGCGAGTTCAAAGTGCTCCGGAGCCTCTACCCGGCGGAGTCTGGGCGCAGCGGCGGCGGGCAGGTTAACGTCGTCACGCGCTCCGGGACGAACGAGTTCCACGGGACGCTCTACGAATTCGTCCGCAACGAAAGGCTGAACGCCAACAGCTTCTTCAACAACCGGAATGCTCCGCTCGGCCTCGACTCGAACGGCAAAGCCAAGCGCGCTCCTTTCCGCTACAATGATTTCGGCGGCACATTTAGCGGCCCTCTCCCGCTTCCGCGCTTCGGCGAGGGCGGCCCCTCCATCATCAGCGGGAAGAACCGGACGTTCTTCTTCTTCTCTGAAGAGCAGCGCCGCGACATTCGCTACCCGGTCTTCAACGCCAGCGTCCCGACGCGCGCACTACGCCAAGGCATCTTCCCCGTGGATGTCTGCGTGCGCCTGTCCGGTACGACCTGCCTGGAAAGATCGCGCAACATCTCCAATCGAATTGACCCGCTCGCGCAGGCTTATATCAATACCTTCTTCGCGAACCTGCCGGAGCCGAGCGCCAACTTCTCGCTCTTCACGGCGGCGCGCAACGTCTCGAATTTCCGCCAGGAGATTCTCAAGATCAACCACAACTTCAGCGACAAGCTGTCGGGCTTCTACCGTTTCCAGAATGACAAGATTCCGACGCTTGACGCGCAGGCGCTCTTCTCCAGCGGCACGCCCATCCCCGGCGTCTCGACCACCGAGACGAACTCGCCGGGCCGCACGCACGCCGTTCGACTCACTTACACCATCACGCCGTCGGCTGTGCTTGATGGCGGCTACGCCTACTCCTACGGCGCGATCCTGAGTCAGATAGTCGGTCTGATTAACCAGCAGAACAGTCCCGGCGTCGCCGCGCAACTTCCGTTCGTGAACGTGCGTAATCGCGTCCCGACCCTGATCGGCATCGGATTCACAGGCATCACAGGCTTCGGCCCCTATAACAACTTCTCGAACAACCACGCGGCCAACGCCACGCTCTCGTTGATCCAGGGCGCGCACACGATGAAGTTTGGCGGAACTCTGTCGCGCAACCTCAAGCACGAGAATGCGCTCGGCGGCGTCAACGAGGGGCAGTTCAGCGGCTTCCCGAACACGGGCCGCCCGACCTCCGGCACCAACCCCGCGAACGGCGCAGCCTTCACGACCGGACAGTTGCAGTCGTTGCAGTCGTTCGCATATTTCCTGCTCGGCCAGAACGCCACCTTCACGCAGAACAAGTTTGACCTGACCGCAGACCTGCGCGTCCGTAACGGCGAATTCTTCGCGCAGGACGAGTGGCGCGTGCGCCCGAACCTGACGCTCTATTACGGGATGCGCTACTCCTACTTCGGCCAGCCTTACGATGGAAACAACATCCTTTCCAACTTCGATCCGAGCCGCTTCGACCCCGCCCGCGCGCCGCAGGTGAACGGTGCCGGCAACATCGTGCCCGGCACTGGCGATCCGCTCAACGGCATCATCGTCAACGCGCAGAACACGAGCTTCGGCGGCACTCCTTCGCCGTGGGGCCAGCAAGTAGCCGAGACGCGCAAGAACAACTTCGCGCCTCGCGTCGGCCTCGCGTGGGACCCGTTCGGCAAGGGCAAGACGGCCATCCGCACAGGCTACGGCATCTATCACGATCAGGTGCTGCTCGGCATCTGGGAACAGAACGAAGGCGTCAACCCGCCGTTCCAGCAGCAGATCACGGTGACGGGCACAACGCTGTCGAACCCGACGGGCGGCACCACGCCGCCGACCGCCGCGCCTTCGTTGCGCGCCGTGCAGCCCAACTGGAAGACGCCTTACTACCAACACTGGTCGCTCGACGTGCAGCAGCAAGTCTTCTCAAAAACGCTCGTCACCGTCGGCTACTACGGCTCGAAGGGCACGCACCTCCCCGGTATCGTGGACATCAACTTGATCCAGCCGGGCCTTGCGCTCAACTCGCAGTGTCGCAACGCCTCGAACGTGCTCGTGCCGTGCCAGGCGCGCGACGCATCGGGGAATCCGATACCCTTTACCAGTACGGCATCCGAGTTGATCCTCGACCAGATTCGCCCTTTCCGCGGCTACCGCGCCATCAACATGGTGCAACCCCGCTTCAACTCGAATTACCACAGCTTCCAGTTCTTCGGCCAGCAGCGGTTCTCCGGAAGCTCACAGATCAATCTGGCTTACACCTTCGCGAAGAACCTGACGGACAACCAGACCGACCGCTCCACCGCGCCGCAGAATCCCTACAACACGCGCGGCGATTACGGGCGCTCGCAACTCGACCGTCGCCACGTCCTCTCGGTCAACGCCGTCTACGAACTGCCCTTCTACAAAAACCAGAAGGGCTTGGTCGGCCACCTGCTCGGCGGCTGGGAAGTCTCCGGTATCGGCACTTACTACACTGGGCTACCCTTCACGGTGACGACCTCCAACCTCGATCCGGTAGGCATCGGATTCCTCGGGCCATCAGCTTCCGGCCCGCGCCCGGACATCCTCTGCAACCCGAACAGCGGCGCGCCCGGCACGGTTGACAAGTTTTTCAACACGACCTGTTTCGCCGACGTTCCGACCGGACAGTTTCGCGTCGGCAGTGCGGGCCGCGGTGTGATTAACGGCCCGCCAACCAAACGCGTTGACATGACGCTGATTAAGAACGTCCGCTTTGGCGAGTCAAAGCGCCTGCAACTGCGCGCCGAGGCTTTCAACATTTTCAACCACACCAACTTCAGGACGCTCAGCACAAACGTCACCTCCACCAACTTCGGCGCGGTGACGGTCACGCGCGACCCGCGCATCATCCAGTTGGGCGCGAAGTTCTACTTCTAAACCGGCGGCCCCGGCTGCCATTTGACGCGCAGGCCCGCAACGCTTTCGAGCTTTGCGGGCCTGCGCGCTTTTCCGCACACGCTTGTGCTTAAATAACCTTCATGTCGAACACGGACTCCGAAGGCGAGAAACTGCTCCTGCAAGGTGCGCGCATCGTGACGCCGGACGGCGTCCGCGAAGGCGCGAGCCTCTCCGTCGAGCATCAACGAATAGCAAGGCTTTCATCCGATGGCGAAGACCTCGATGCCCATTCGTGTCAGGTCTTAGACCTGCGCGGCCTGACGATCCTGCCCGGCTTCATTGACGTGCACATACACGGCGCGGTCGGTGTTGATGTGATGGAGGCGCGCACGGAAGAACTGCACACTGTCGCGCGCTTTCTCGCGCGCCACGGCGTTACGGCGTGGCTGCCGACGCTCGTCCCCGCGCCCTTAGATGATTACGCACGCGCCGTGCGCGCCGTCGAGCAACTGTTGGACGAACAGGACGCTCAGACACCCGCTGCCGCACGCGCTCTCGGCCTGCACTACGAAGGCCCTTTCGTCAACGCTCAGCAGTGCGGCGCATTGCGCGCGCAATACTTCCGCACCTACTCTGCGGCGTCTGACCTGAACGCGCTTGCGACGGTCGAACGCGCGAACGCGGCGCACATGATGACGCTCGCGCCGGAGATCGAGGGCGGCGTCGAACTCGTGCGCGAGTTGCACGGGCGCGGCTGGGTGGTCTCCATCGGGCACACGCGCGCCACAATCGAAGTGCTCGAACAGGCGCGCATAGCAGGCGCACGCCACATGACGCATTTCCTCAACGCGATGCCTACGCTCCACCAACGCGACCCCGGCCCCGTCGGCTGGGGACTCTTGCAGGACGACATCTGCGTTGACCTGATTGCAGACGGCGTTCACACAGACCCGCTCATGCTCCAACTCGTCATCCGTTGCAAGGGCGCGGAGCGCGTCACGCTCATCAGCGATTCGGTCGCTCCGGCGGGCCTCGGCGACGGCGAGTACCGCGTCTGGGGCGAGACGATTAAAGTCTCCGACGGGCGCACGAGCAACGAGCGCGGAAGCATCGCCGGCTCCGTCATCACCATGCTCGATGCCGCGCGCATGGTCTCGTCGCTCGGCAGAGGGTGGCAGGAGATAGCACGCATGGCATCGCTCAATCCCGCGCGGCTGCTCGGCATAGAAAGTGAATACGGCTCAATTGAGGCAGGGAAGCGCGCAGACCTCGCGGCGCTCGACGGCGAAGGGCGAGTCCGCTTGACGCTCGTCGGCGGGCGTGTGGCGTTTACTGATTTGTAGGAGAGGTGTCCCTGTAAAAACCGGCCCGCCGGTACGATTCATCAAGCAGTTCGACAGGATGGCAGACGCGCAGAGACATGCCGCAGAGTCGCGCGCCCGCGCCGAGTTGCATGTGGCAGCCGGGGTTGCCGGTGGCGAGCGTGTGCGCGCCGGTGTCTTTGACGCGTCGGAGTTTTTCATCGAGCACGCGCGCGGACAATTCAGGCTCGACAAGATTGTAGACGCCCGCGCCGCCGCAGCACACGTCGCTGCCTTCGAGCGGCACGAAACGCAGACACGGTATCGCGCCAAGCATCGCCAGCGGCTCGGTCGCGGCCTTCTGCCCGTGAAGGAGGTGGCACGAAGCGTCGTAGGTGGTGGTGGCGGCGTCTTCATCCAACGCCGCGCCTTCGCGGATGCCGGTGGCGGTGAGTTGCTGGCTTACGTCGCGGACGCGCTCGCTGAAAGCCCTTGCGCGCTCGGCGTAAGCGGAATCATGCGCGAGCAGTTGCGCGTAAGAGGCGAGCATCGCGCCGCAGCCTCCCGCGTTGGTGACGACGTTTGCGCCCTGCTCGTCGGCGAATGCGTCAATGTTGCGCCGCGCAAGGATGCGTGCGCCTTCGAGGTCTCCGGCATGTGCGTGCAGCGCGCCGCAGCACGCCTGCTTGCGCGGAGTGTGCGTCGAGCAGGCGTTCGCCTCAAGCACGCGTGCCGTCGCACGATTCACGCGCGCGAACAGTCCTTCCGTCACGCATCCCTTAAACAGCAGCGCGCGTGAATTGCCCGGCGAGTCTGCTCCCGCGTCTCGCTGCGTCTTTCTCATGGCCGTGTTGCTTAACGCGCTGTCTACCTTTTTGACTTCGTCAAGGCTACCGTCACTTTCCGCGTGAAGTGGAGAAGCGGCGGAACTGTCGAGCAGCGCAAGCGCAAACTCCACACGACCCGGCAGCAATCCGCTTGCTTTCGTCTTGAGTAGCAGGCGCGGGATGCGTGTGTCGCGGAACACTCGCGCGATGGTCAGGGCGAAGCTGAGTCGCGGCGGATGAAGCCAGAGGTGTCGAAGCGCGAGACGCATGAGGCTTGATGTCCAGCCGCGCGGTCTTCCGTCTGCGGCGATGTCGGCGCGGGCGGCTTCCAGAAGTTGCCCGTACTGGACACCGGCGGGGCACGCGCTCTCGCACGCGCGGCAGCCGAGACAGCGATCAATGTGCCGCGTGAAAGCGGGCGACGCGAGCGGCAGCCTGTCTTCCTCGACCGCGCGCATCAGGTAAATTCTCCCGCGCGGGCTGTCGTTCTCGTCGCCCGTGTGGACGTATGTCGGACAGGCTTCCAGACAGAGGCCGCAGTGAATGCAGGCGAGCAGCTTATGCTCCTCTGCGGTCAGCGTGGCGGCGAGTTGCGTGTGTGTTTGTGGCGTCGAAGCGTTCATGCGAATTCAGTCTATCCATCTGAAGCGAAGGCGAATCGTCCGGGGCTGAACATGTCGCCGGGGTCGAGTTGTTCTTTCACGCGCCGCATGAGCGAAGCGGTCGGAGCAGTCAATCCCCACGCGCCGGAGCTACGCTTGATTGCCTCCGGCGCGTGCTCGATCACCAGCGAGCCGCCGAGGCCGCAGACGAAATTCCTGAGACTACGCAGACGCGAAGCGTCAACGACTTCGTCGCCCGCCCGCTCAATGTAGCGGAAACGCCCGTCGCCCACGCCCGCGTGCCAGCACGAGTCGAGCTTACCGCCGTAAGCGTTCCTGATTTCTGCGAGCAGCGCGCCGAGGTCGCCGGGGCGCACGCACGCGCGCCAGACGAGGCCTTCATCATTCCCCAGACGAGTTGCCGCGAGTGCCGCCCAGAGGTGTGCGTCCTCATACACAATCTCGACAGAGCCTTGCTTCAACTGTCCACGGATGATTTCACGCGCCCGCTCCATCTGGTCAGCGACGGATTCATCCGTGCCCGCGAAACGGACGAGGAGGGCGCAGCCCTCGACCACGCAGGGCGCGTCGAGCTTGGCACACATCTGCGGCGAAAGCAGTTCGATGGCGACCGGCAGGAGCGGCGCGGAGCGCAGGCTGCGGGACGCTTCGAGCAGCGCGTCCGGGTCGGCGGACAGCGCCAGCACCGTCGCCTCACGCGGCGGGCGCGGGCGTAGCTTGAACGTCAGGTCGAGAATCAGTCCGAGCGTGCCGTAGCTGCCGGCGAACAGCTTACACAAATCGTAGCCGGCGACATTCTTGACGACGCGGCCACCGGCGCGGATGATTTTTCCGCCCGCGAGCGCGACCGTCATGCCGAGCACATGCGCGCGTGGCGCTCCGTAGACGTAACTCTGCGCCCCGCCGGTGCCTGTCGCAACGATTCCGCCCAACGTCGCCAAGCCGCCGTCGCCCGGCGGGTCGAGCGCCAGCCACTGGCCTGCGCGTCTTATCTCGCTGTTGAAAGCTTCGAGCGTGGCCCCGGCCTCTACGGTTGCGACGAGGTCTGCGGGTTCGTGTGCGACGATGCGCGACATACGCGTCGTGCGAAGGATGATGTGCGGGGCGCGGCGCAAAGGCTCGCCCGCGTCGAGCCACGTCTCGCCTCCTGCGGGCACGACACAGAGTCCTTCAACCTCCGCCAGCCGCAAAACCTCGCACACCTCCCCGGCAGAAGCGGGCGAGACGACGAAAGCCTCGCCATCATTATCGAATGCCTCGACGTGCTCAGGGCCGACCGTGCGTGCGAGCGCGTCGAAGGCACGTTCGGGAACGAAGGCGCGAGACAGGCGCGGATGCGTGGGCGCGTTTTGTTGAAGTACTGGCACGTCGCTGCGTTGAATTGATGTTTGCGAGTACGGCTGTTCCGTCTCCGTCGTCTCGACATCCGCGCGCCGGGTCGCGCCGTTCCGCGCAACGACACGCGCTTCGCCGCAGCCTTTGAGCGCAGGAATGATTTTGCCGGGATTGCAAAGTCCTGTGGGGTCGAAGGCCGCGCGGACGCGAAGCATCGCCTGTAGAGAGTCAGTCGAAAAAATGAGCGGCAGGTATGCGCTCTTGTCCAGCCCGACGCCGTGCTCGCCCGTGATCGTGCCGCCGGCGCTCACGCACGTCTCCATGATTTCGCGCCCGGCCTCTTTGACGCGCGCCACTTCGTCTGTGTCCCTCGAATCGAAAGAGATGAACGGACGCGCGCGGTCTCTACGTCAATCCCCGCTTCCAGCCCGTCGAGTTCGACGAGCAGCGCGCCCGCAGCATCGAGCGGCAGCCCCGCAGCGAAGACGCTGGCCTCGACCGCGCGAATCGTCGCGCCGTCAACCATCTCAAGCGCGGCGGGGATGATGCCGGCGGCGATGATGGCAGAGACGGCGCGGCTCGCGTCGTCTATGTCTGTAAAGTCTGCGAGCATTGTTCGGACGGCGGGCGCGTTGGGTGTGAGGCGCACGGTCGCTTCCGTCGCGATGCCGAACGTCCCTTCGGAGCCGACGAACACGCCAAGCAAATCGTAGCCCGCGCAGGCAGCACCCGCGCCTCCGAGGTCAACGATTCGTCCGTCCGACAGCACGACGCGTGCGCCGAGTACGTGGTCGGTCGTCGTGCCATACTTCAGGCAGTGTATGCCGCCCGCGTTCTCCGCGATGTTGCCGCCGATGGTGCAGGACGCCTGGCTCGAAGGGTCTGGCGCGTAATGCAGGCCGAACTTCGCCACCGCGCGCGACAGTTGCGCGTTGACCATGCCCGTCTCGACGACGGCGAGGCGATTCTCCAGGTCAACTTTGAGCAGACGGCGCATCCGTGCAAGCTCGATGGTTACGCCGCGACTGATCGCCAGCGCACCCCCCGATAGTCCCGTGCCCGCGCCGCGCGGGACGAACGGCACACGCTCGCGTGCAAGGACGCGCATCACCTCGGAAACCTCTCCAGTCGTGCGCGGAAAGACGACTGCGCGCGGCGGATATTTGTAATGCGCCAGCCCGTCGCACTCGAAGACGAGCAACTCGTCCGGCTCGGAGATGACCGCGTCGCGGCCCAGCACGGCGCGCAAATTTTGAAGTAGACTGTCCACAATTGCTCGCCTGAGACGAAAGCTTTTTTCTAACGGAAGGCCGAGGCTCAATGATACACTACGCCCGCGTTGAGAGCGTAAACGGACGGGGTTTCACGCGGGCAAGCATCTGCTCCGAGCATCCGGGCTTTTCCAAAGCGCACAGGAATATTCGCATCCATGAAATCAAGCAAAGCTTTCGCTTTGATCGTCGCGGCTTGTCTGATGCCGTCGGCTCTTCGCCCGACATCGAACCTGCGAGGTGAAGCGCAGTGGATTTGACCGTCGTCGAGGGCTTACGCATCGTCAAGTTCGATCTCATCCTGACGCTCGCGCTGGCGGCGCTCGTCCTCTTTACCGGCAGCTTTATACAGCAGCGTGTTCGACTTTTGGCGAGAGCCAGCATCCCTGCCGCCGCGATTGGTGGCCTTCTCTTTGCCCTGATCGTTCTCGCGCTACGCGCCGGGGGGACGCTCGGCGTGACGCTCGACACGACGCTGCGCACGCCTCTGCAAACTGCTTTCTTCACGACGATTGGTCTGAGTGCGACGCTCACGCTGCTGCGCGCAGGCGGGTGGCGGATGGGTTTCTTCTGGCTCATCGCGACGCTTACCGCCGTCGTGCAGAACGTCGTCGGAATCTTGCTGGCGCTGGCGCTCGGCGCACCCGCGCTGCTCGGAATCATCTGCGGCGCACTGACTCTCACGGGTGGCCCCTCGACCGGCGTGGCGTGGGCCGACAGATTTGAACAGATGGGAGTCGCGGGCGCAGGCTCGCTCATCATCGCCTCTGCGACCTTCGGCATCTTCACCGCTTGCCTGATCGGCAACCCGGTCGCGACGGCGCTCATCCGTCGCTTCAAACTCGCTCCCGTATCTGAGCCGGTCAAAAAAGAGGAGGCCGAAGAGTTCTGGGCATTGAGTCCGACCATTGACACGAGCGACGAGCGGGAAGCGGCTCACGACGCGCCGGACGCCCAGGAGCAAGCCGGGCTTACGGGGCCGGTGCTGCTACACAACTTACTGCTGGTGCTGGTGCTGATGGGGTTGGGCGCGCTCGTCAGCATCGGAATAGAACGGACGAAATTCGTGCTGCCCGGCTACATCGGCGCGATGGTGCTGGCCGCGTTGGTGCGTAACCTCGACGACCGCTTCGGGTGGTTCGGCGTCAACGCGCGTGCCGTAGAAGTGTTGGGCGGCATCGCGCTGGCGCTGTTCCTCGTCATCGCACTGATGAACCTCGAACTCTGGAAGCTGGCGGGGCTGGCCGTGCCGATGATCGTCATCCTGTCCGTCCAGATCGTCGTGATGATCGTCTACGCCGTGCTCATCACCTTCACGTTGATGGGTCGCGATTACGAGGCGGCGGTGACGGCGAGCGGGCACATCGGCTTCGGCCTCGGCATCACGCCGAACGCGGTCGCGAACATGGAAGCCCTGACGGCGCGCTACGCACCGGCCCCGCGCAGCTTTCTCGTCGTGCCTGTGGTCGGCGCGTTCTTCATAGATTTTTCAAACTCGCTCGTCATCACCGCCTTCGTCAATCTGGTGCACAAGTTTCTGACCTGAACAAGCCATGACAAGTAAAACAACCATCAAGTCGTGCGGCATCTTCCTACTGCTCGCTTCCTTCTCAAGTGCGATTTACGCGCAGGAGAAGGCCGGCCCGAACACTCAGGCGGGCGCGGCGGCAGCGTCGCAGAGACTCCAGCGAATCGTGGACGAGGCGGCGCGGACAGCCCTTGAGCGTTTTGCCAGCAAGGGTCTGAAGGAGAAAAATCTTGCCATTACGCTCGTTGATCTGGGAAATGCGCAGCACTTGGAGCGGGCGAGTTTTCGCGGCGGCGAACCCATCTATCCCGCGAGCGTCGTCAAACTTTTTTACCTCGTCGCCGCACATCGCTGGATGGAAGACGGAAAGCTCAGGGAGACGGAAGAGTTCGACCGGGGCTTGCACGACATGATCGTGGACTCGTCCAACGATGCGACGCATTTCGTACTCGACACGCTGACCGGCGTCTCAAACGGCGCGGAGCTTTCCACGTCGAAGATGGGCGAGTGGGCGAAGAAGCGAAACGCCGTCAATCGCTACTTCGCCTCGCTCGGCTACACCGGCATCAACGTCAACCAGAAGCCATGGTGCGAAGGCCCGTATGGACGCGAGCGTGTCTTTCTCGGCCCGAAGTTTGAGAATCGCAACAAGCTGACGACCGACGCGACGGCGCGGCTTCTGGCAGACATCGTCATGGGCCGCGCCGTCACGCCCGCGCGCAGCGCGAAGATGCTCGCCTTGATGAAGCGCGACTTCGCCGGGAAGTCTGAAGACCCTGACGATCAGGCACGCGGCTTTACAGGCATCGCGCTCGAAGATGGCACGCGCCTCTGGTCGAAGGCGGGCTGGACGAGTTCCACGCGGCACGACGCCGCCTACATCGAGTTGCCTACGGGGCAACGCTTCGTCCTCGTCACTTTCACAACGGATGTGGCGAAAGAGCGCGACATCATCCCGACCGTCGCACGCGTTGTTATCAGCGGACTCAAAAAGCCCTGAGCAGTGAATAAATCAGACTGCTTTTCGTCAATTCGCGATTGACGATGCACGATTGACTCGTCTATGGCTTTTGCGCCAGCACCACCGTCTTCGTCCAACCGATGGGTTCGAGCGGCGCGAAGCGGTGTTGTTCTATAACGCGGAAGAAGCGTCTGGTGTTTTCGGAGACGTGTTCGGGCGGGTGCGTCTTGAAGCGAAAGAGGAGTTCGAGTAAGCTGCTCATCGGCGACGGCCTGACGGGCAGGTGAAGCAGATAACCGCCGGGCGCGAGCACGCGTGCGAGTTCGCCCATCCCCGTCTGCAAGGGGACGTATTCCAGCACGCCGCTCGTCACCACAAACTCGAACGAGTGATCCGGGAACGGCAGTTCGAGCACATTAGCTTGAACGAAAGAAACTCCGTGGCGTCTGGATGTGCCCGACTCCTGCACGGCGCGGCGCGCGGTTTCGAGTGAAGAGATTGAAAGATCAACGGCGGTAATCTGCACGGGACGCTTGAGCACGCGGAGCAGCGCCAGCGTCAACAATCCTGTACCGCACCCAGCGTCGAGTATGCCCGCCCCGGCGGGAAGCGGCAGGGGGTTGTCGCGCAGGTATCGCTCGATGGAATGCCCGTAGCGGTTGATGCGGAACATCAAGTCGTAGAGACTGGTGAAGCGGTCGTAGATCGAGACCGGGCTGTCGGGCAGTCTATTGGCGGTCGCCTCGCTCTGATTCATTCGTCTCCCATTGTGTGCAGCGCCCATTGATGATTTATAATCGCGCCGCTGCGCCGGGCATAATATTGCGGCCACGCGGCTCGCAAGAAATTAACATAGCTGCCGATTTTTTCTAAGATAGCAGAAGCGGATCGAATACCGAACCACGCAAGGGTGTAAAGTGAATGAGCGCAAATCAACCTGCCGGGGCAAAACGTTACCTCCCTTTCATCATCATCGCAGGCGTACTGGTCGCAGTCGTCGCAGCCGCGTTGCTGCTCTCCCGTTCGAGTGATACCAACCAGAGCGCGCCTTTGAATCTCAACAGCGGTCTGGCCGCTGGCACGCCGAATCCGGGCTTGCCGGGCGCGCAGCCGCCGCACGTCAAGGGCGACGCCGCCGCGCCCGTCACGCTCGAAGAGTTTGGCGATTACCAGTGCCCGCCCTGCGGCATCCTTCACCCGGCTCTGCAAAAGATCGAGGACGATTACGGCTCGCGCGTCCGTCTAGTCTTTCGCAACTTCCCGCTCCAGATGCACAAGAATGCTTCCACCGCCGCACGCGCCGCCGAAGCCGCCGCCGTGCAGGGCAAGTTCTGGGAGATGCACGACATGATTTACGAGCATCAGGACGAGTGGAAGGATTTGTCGGAGCCGCGAACTGTCTATGCCAACTACGCGAGCCGGCTCGACCTCGACGTGGAGAAGTTCAAATCCGACATGGAGAAGCCGGAGACGGGCGCGCGCATCGTCAGCGATTACCGGCGCGGCATTTCCCTCGGCGTATCGGGCACGCCCACCATTTTCCTGAACGGTCGCAATCTGCCCGCCGAACAAACGCTCGACCCGGCTAAACTTCGCGCTGAGATTGACGCGGCCCTCGCCGGCAAAACTCAGTGAAAACCCGCAAGCAAGAGACACAGGCTGAGCGAGCCGGGGAGCCGACCGTTTCACGCGCCGATGCGGGCCGTGCGGTTTTCTTTGACGCGCTGGCCGCGCTCGTCGCGCTCGTCGGGGTGTTCGACGCGACTTACCTGACGGTCGAACATCTTTCGGGACGCAGCGTGCGTTGCGTGGTCACGTCGGGCTGCGACGAGGTGCTTCAGAGCCATTACGCCACGCTCGCGGGCGGCATACCGCTGGCGGCTCTGGGCGCACTGGCGTATTTCACGGTCTTCAGTCTGGCGACGCTCGCGGCCTGCGGCTATAAGAGCGTACGGACGCTTCTCGTGCCGCTCGTCGCGCTGATGTTCGCCTCGACGTTGTGGCTCTTTTACCTTCAGGCGTTCGTGCTGCACGCCTTCTGCACCTACTGCCTGCTCTCAGCAGCCTTGACGACCGAGGTGTGATGATGAGAAAAGCGTTGATTCTGTGTGCGATTAGCTTAATCGGCCTCGCGGCGGCGATATTTCCGGCAACGGGCGTGAGGGTTCTGGCCGGTGATCCCGCCATCGAGCCGGCACAGCGCCGGGACGTTGCGCCGGTGCGCTGGCAGGAGAACTTCGAGATTGAAGTGCTCGTCGGCGGACGCCCGCTCGAAGAGATTTTCGGGCGCGGCAGGCGCTACGTGCTGGCGTCGGAAGGGGCTGAGTACGAGTTGCGTATCAGAAATCCGCTGCCGGTGCGCGTCGGGGTGGCCCTCTCGGTTGACGGCCTCAACTCGATTGACGCGCGGCGCTCGGCGAGTTGGGACGCGAGCAAGTGGGTCATCGAGCCGTACCAGACAATCCACATCACCGGCTGGCAGATGAGTTCGGAGCGCGCGCGCAAGTTCTATTTCACGACCGAGCGCGATTCCTACGCCGCACGGCTCGGACGCAAGACAGACCTCGGCGTCATCTCGGCTGTCTTCTACCGCGAGGTCGCGCCGATTCCCGTGCCTGTCACGCCTCCGCCTTACATGAGAGACGGCGAACGCCGTGAGCGTTCCGAGTCGGGGCGCGAGATGGACAAATCTTCGAGGCCGCCGGCGCAGGCCGGTAGTGCAGGGCAGAGTGCGAACGCCACCGGCGTCGCGCCCCGACGTGATGACGAATACGCGGCGACGGGCATCGGTCGCGCCGTCGAAAATCGTGTCTACTGGGTGAATTTGCAGTTGGAGCGTCGCCCGGCTGCCGAAGTGACGATTCGTTACGAGTACGCAGACGCGCTTTACAAACTCGGACTGCTGCCGCGCCCGCGCCCCTCCGGCGAAGACCCACTGCGGCGGCGCGAGCGTGCGCGCGGTTTTGAGGACTCGCGTTTTTGCCCTGAGCCGTAAGCAAGTAGTGGAACAATTCCCTACGTCGCGCGTCTAAACAAGCGATCAGCATCTCGTTTGACGGAGCTAAAAGGATGTCAAAGCATACCAGCCCACTCGATCACGTGAGAGTCGCCGCGCCGTGCGCCGCCGACTGGGAGCGCATGAACGGCGACGAGCGCGTGCGTTTCTGCGGACAGTGCCAGCTCAACGTCTACAACCTTTCAGGCATGACGAAGGCGGAGGCCGAAGCGCTCATTACAAACGCAGAGGGCCGTCTTTGCGTTCGCTTCTACCGCCGCGCCGACGGGACGATTCTGACGAATAACTGCCCGGTCGGCCTGCGCGCACTCAAGCGCCGCGTCTCGCGCGCCGGTAACGCTTTGCTCTCATCTGCGCTGGGCTTCTTCGCCGGCCTCGGCTTTAACCTTGCCTTCAGCCCGGCCCTTGAAAACGTCGCGCCTCCGCGCCAACACTCGATGGGAACACTGGCGGTAAGTGTGACGCCACCACCCAACACGAAAGCTGAAGTGGGAGGACTGGCAGCACGAGAACCAGCGGGAGAGTTTATCAAGGGGAGGTTGGCTGTCATTGAAAGGGATACAGCGCGGCAGTTCGTCCCTCTACGCGTCCGAACTAAACATGCGCGTTAGGGTGAAGGGGAAAGCAGTGGGTCGTCTTTGAAAGAATCAAGTTGTCCGGGTGCGTTCGGGCGTCGGCGGCAGAAATTTTGCGACCGACGCCCAACGCTTTTGAATCAACGGCGAGGCTTCAGGTCTTCGGTGTAGAGAAGTTTGTAGGCGCGGTAGTTCGCCATCACCTTGTTCACGTAATCCTTACTCTCCGTGAAACCGACTTCCGACGTGAAGACGCCGGGGTCTTGTTGAACGGAGCGTCGCACCCAACGCGCGACACTTTCCTCGCCGCCGTTGTAGGAAGCGGCCCATGCTTCGGGCAAATTCGGAAACATCCTCGCGAGTTCGCCGAGATACGCACCCGCCAAGGGGATATTCACCTCCGGGCGATAAAGTTCATCCTCCCGCAAGTTGCTCAACTTAACTGACGGCCCGTACTTCGCCGCCACTTCCGGATTCAACTGCATCAGCCCGCGCGCACCGACGGGCGACTTGGCCCGTGCGTTGAAGCCGCTCTCCTGCCGCATGATTGCGAGCATGAAGCGCGGGTCAACCGAGCGTCCGGCGACGGCGCGCAGGATGATGTCGCGGTAAGGCGCGGGGAAATCGCCTGCGGATTTTTTCACCTCGGCGCGCACGCGTGCCTCGCGCACGTTGGCGGCATTCCTGCCCACGCCTCCTAACTTTTGCAGACGCACGGTCGCCATCGAGCCGTAGTAGGATCCGGCATTGTCGGAGATGCCCTGATATGCCTTAATCGCCTGATCCTTCTGATTCGATTGCTCAAGGCTGTAAGCGCGCAGGTAAGCTACTTCGGAGGGACTCGTGTTGACGACGCCGCGCACGAAATTGGCGCGACTCAATTCGTCGCTCGCGCGCAGCGCAGACTGCCAATCGCCGCGCGCCACGTCGAGGCGCAGGCGCGCGAAGAGTGCGTTGGTGTCGGAAGGCTTACCGGCGAAGCGTTCGCGCGTACGCGCAATCCAGGGGAGCGATTCGTCGGGACGACCGGCCTCGCGCAGCGAGTCAATGATGTTGAGATAAGCGTTCTCGATGCGCTCGCCTTCGGGGAAGCGCTCGACGTATGCGGCGTAACGCGCCGCCGCCTCGCCCGGTCGGTTCATGCGCAGGAGCGTCGCGGCGACGTAGTAGAAGCCGTCGCGGCCTGCCGGGGCCTGCGGGTATGCGTCGCCGAGCTTTTCAAAAACCGGCAGCGCTTCCTCGTAACGCTTCTCCTGAAAAAGCGTGCGCCCGATGCCGAAGTAGGCAGCCGGGACGTTCGCGTCGCCGGGATGGCGCTCAATGAGCGCACGCCAGTGCGCGCGAGCCTCGTCGAACGCACGGTTGGCCTGGTAGACGGCGGCGCGGCGCATGTGTTCCGCAGGCGGCAGTTTCGGGAACTGCCCGTCGGCTGTGCGCCCCGATCTGTCCATGCCGCGCGTCGTCGCGAGCGCGTCGTCGCTCTGCTCATCGGCGGACAAAACAATCGCGTCGGCACTGTAGAATTGTGCGGCGACGGCGTTGTTCGCCGAGGTGTCAACGCGCGTGCAAGCGGGCGAGAGCAGGAGTGACGAAACGCAAAGGAAAAGGATTTGTGCCGGAAGAATCATCTTATGTATGTGTCGAAAGTCGTTAGGTTCAGGCCAACGCCGGTGGCTCGAACGAATTGAACTGTTGCATCTTAGTCGCATTCGATCCTGCAAGAGTACACGCTCGATTCAGGGAGATGTTGAAAGTCTGAATCGGCAGTGATGCGGCTCGCTCACCTGCCCGTTCGTTGTGTTGGATGCACCGGCGGGCAGTTGCGACGCTCGCGCGCGTATTATCACGTGGCACGATAGTCGTCTTCACTCGCCATCGTCTGTCGCGCGCTCTTCGATAACTTCGTAGCTCGACACCAATTCCACGCCGGGACGGAGCGTGGCGGCGACGCTGCAATACTTCGACTCGGATAACTCAATCGCCTGCGCCACCGCCCGCTCGGAAACACCGCGCCCGCGCACGACATGGTGAATCTCCATCCGCGTGTAGGCGCGCGGGTGCGCGTCGCGACGCTCGCCGCGCACTTCTACTCGATAGCCGGTCACACGCTCGCGCTTCTTGCGTAGAATCGAGACCACGTCCACACCTGTGCAACTGCCCAGCGCGAGCAGCAGCAATTCCATCGGCGTGGCCGCGCTGGCTCGCTCCGAATTCGTCTCAAGCACCTGCGCGTGGCCGCTTGGAGTGATGCCGACGAAGAGGTCGTCACCAGCGAATTGAATGGTGGCTTTAGTATCCTTCTGCTTCATCAATCAACAACCTCCGAACTTGAAGAAGCATAGCACGACTGG
>JAIVJG010000218.1 GCA_020200155.1 Acidobacteriota bacterium
CTCGAAGACGCGCAATCACTGTTGGAACTCTTCGCCCTCATCCGTCGTGTGCGAGTCCCCGTCGTGGCCGCCGTGCGCGGCAGGGCGCTGGCCGGAGGCTGTGGACTGGCGACGGCCTGCGACATCGTACTTGCCGCGCGTTCGGCGCGCTTCGGCTATCCTGAAGTGAAAATCGGCTTTGTCCCCGCGATGGTGCTGGCGATTCTGCGTCGCAACGTCTCGGAGAAACGCGCCTTTGAACTCATCACGCGCGGCGCGGAGATTGACGCCCCGGAAGCCGAACGCCTCGGTCTCATCAACCACGTCTACGACGACGACGCATTCGAGTCGCAGGTTGAAAAGTACGTCGCCGAATTCGAGAGGGTCAGCCGCTCCGCCGTCATGCTCTCCAAGCGCCTGCTCTACCACATGGACGGAATGACCTTCGACGCGGCGCTCCAATCCGGCGCGGACGCTAACACAATCGCGCGTATGACCGAGGATTGCCGGAAGGGAATCGCACGTTTTCTCAAGAAGTAGTCCCGCCGTCTTCAGGCGCGTATTCCGCCCCGCATTGAGAGTGAGCGATTCTTAAAGCCCCTTCGAGCGCAGAATCTTCCAGCAAATCCACCAGACCGATTTCAAGCGCTTCGCGGGCGTTTAGACGGCGGGTAGTCGTGAACATTTCGATGGCCCGCGCCGTGCCGACGAGCCTGTGCAGACGCTGTGTGCCGCCCCAACCGGTGATGATGCCGAAACGCGCGCCCGGATGCGCGAGCACGGCGGCGGTCGCCGCGCAACGCACCGCGCAAGCGAGCGCGAGATCGAGTCCGCCGCCCATGCAATAGCCGTTGATGGCCGCGATGGTCAGTTGTCGTGCGTCGGAAATTTTTTGAAAGAGGCGCTGGCCGCGTTCGGCAAATTCGCGTGCGGTGGCCGGCGTCAGCGCCTGTAGTTCGCGGATATTCGCGCCGGAGGCAAAGATGTCGCCAGCGCCTGTGAAGATGATGGCTTTGATTTTTTCGTGAGCGGCGAGTGTGGAAAAGGCTGCGTCCAATTCCGTGAGGGTAACGACGGAGAGCGGGTTGCGTTCCTTCGGGCGATTGAGTCGAATGATGGCGAGCGCGCCCTGTTCCTCGACGACGACGCTGTGGCGAGAAACTTCATGTCCCGCCTCTTTCGTCATGCGCGCGGCCTGATGTTTTGACGAAGGAATGTCACGATGTCTTCCGTGGACGTGCCGGGCAGGAAAATCTCAGCGACGCCCTGCGCCTTCAGTTTTGGAATGTCTTCCTGCGGCACGATGCCGCCGACGAGGACGAGGCAGTCGTCCATTCCGCGCTCGCGCAGAAGTTGCACGATGCGCGGGCAGAGCGTGTTGTGCGCGCCGCTCAGGATCGAGACGCCGACGGCGTCCACGTCCTCCTGCAAGGCCGCCGCCGCAATCATCTCCGGCGTCTGCCGCAGGCCCGTGTAGATGACTTCCATCCCTGCATCACGCAACGCGCGGGCGATTACCTTAGCGCCCCGATCATGCCCATCGAGGCCCGGCTTGGCGACAAGAACGCGAATCTTTCGTTCATTCATAAGCAATCAGCATCCAGCAACCGGCAGCCAGCGGCTTTTTGATTAAGCCGACGGTTGACCGCTGATTGCCGAGAGCTTTCGTCAAAACGCAGGTTCTTCGTAGAGACCGTAAACGTCGCGCAGGGCATCGCAGATTTCGCCGAGCGTGGCGTAGGCTCGCACGGCCTCGATAGTCGCGGGCATCGTGTTGTCGCCGGCGCTCGCGGCCTGTTTAAGCTTTTCGAGCGCGTTGGCGACCGCGCCATTGTCGCGCCGGTCGCGCGTCCGTTGCAGGCGCTCGATCTGGCGCTCGCGCACGGCTTCGTTGATGACGAGGGTGGGCATCCCCGAAGGCTCCTCCGTCATTTGATACTTGTTGACGCCGACGATTGACTGTTCACCACGCTCGACTGCCTTCTGATACTGATAGGCCGACTCTTGAATCTCGCGCTGTGGAAAACCCTTCTCGATGGCTTCAGCCATGCCGCCCATCGCGTCAATCTTCTCGAAATAGTCGAGCGCGCCATCCTCCATCTTCTTCGTCAAAGCCTCGACAAAGTAAGAGCCGCCGAGCGGGTCAACCGTATTCGCCACGCCCGTCTCCTCGGCGATGATCTGCTGCGTGCGCAGGGCGATGAGTGCCGCGCGGTCGGTCGGCAGCGCCAGCGCTTCATCGAAGGCGTCTGTATGCAGGCTCTGCGTGCCGCCGAGAACTCCCGCCAGCGCTTGGATGGCGACGCGGACGATGTTGTTCAAAGGTTGCTGGACGGTGAGCGAGACGCCAGCCGTCTGCGTGTGGAAACGTAACTGCAACGTGCGCGGGTCTCGCGAGCCGAAACGCTCGCGCATCACACGCGACCAGATGCGACGCGCGGCGCGGTACTTGGCGATCTCCTCGAAAAAGTCGTTGTGCGCGTTGAAGAAGAAAGAGATGCGCGGCACGAACACGTCAACGTCCAGCCCGGCGCGCACGCCCCACTCGACATACTCGATGCCGTCGCGCAGCGTGAAGGCGAGTTCCTGCATGGCCGTCGCGCCGGCCTCGCGGATGTGATAGCCGCTGACGGAGATCGGATTGTATTTCGGCACGTGCTGCGTGCAGAACTCGAACGTGTCAATGACGAGCTTCATCGCCGGGCGGATCGGATAAATCCACTCCTTCTGTGCAATGTACTCCTTAAGTATGTCGTTTTGCAGCGTGCCGGAAATCTTACGGAAGTCCGCGCCCTGCTTCTCGGCCACGACCAGATACATCGCGAGCAGCACGGAAGCCGGAGCGTTGATCGTCTGCGAGACTGTCACCTGTTCGAGCGGAATACCGTCGAAGAGTACCTCCATGTCCGCGAGTGACGAGACGGCGACGCCACACTTGCCGACTTCGCCTTCGGAAAGAACGGAATCGGCGTCGTAGCCCATCAGCGCCGGCAGGTCGTAGGCGACAGAGAGTCCAGTCTGTCCCTGCTCCATCAAATATTTAAAGCGGGCGTTGGTTTCTTCAGGCGTGCCGAAGCCCGCGAACTGGCGCATCGTCCAGAGTTTTCCGCGATAGCCTGTGGGATGTATGCCGCGTGTGTAGGGAAATTCGCCGGGGAAAGAGATGTCGCGCTCGAAATCAATGTCGGCTGTGTCGGCAGGCGTGTAGAGGCGGTTGACCTCATCCAGCGAGACGGTCTCGAATCGCGCCTTGCTCTCAGGACGCTTCTTGAGCACCGGGCCGAGCGTCTCTTGCTCCCAACGCTCGACCGCTGCCTGCTTCGGCGAAGTTATCTCATTCGTTTCAGCCATGACTCTTTGATCACTTTCATCCTGCGCTCGTGGCGTTGGCGAGGATCACTAATTCTTTGTCTTTGAATGAATAGAAAGCGATATTAGTTGACGCTCAAGGAGGGTGTCAACCACATGTTCTGCGCGGGTTTGCGTGAGAATGTTGAGGAAGGTGGCGCGGCTGCCGGTCGAAACCGGCAACCGCGCGGATGATCGGGCAGGCATCGCGAACAGGGGAAACAAGTGGGCAGCAAACGGCGGGCGACTGGCGGAAAAAACTTAAGCTCGCTTGACGGCTGCGACCATGCTTTCACTGCGCGGCTATTCGAGCGGGACTACCACCTCATTGGCACGCACCATGTTAAGGCGCGTGCGCGCGGCAGTCTCGATAGCGCGCGGATCAGTACGTAAACGCTCGACCTGATTCTTGAGCGTGGCGTTGGTCGTGCGAATCATTTCCACGTCGGAATTCATCTGCTCGTACTTTTGCTCGGCAGTGCCTATCGCCGCGTTCGCACGCATCGTTACTGTCACGCAGACGGCGAAAGTCGCCAGCATAATCATGCAGAAAACAGCCCATGAGGGAATCGCCAGGTCGCGGCGGCGAACCGCAGAGCGCGCGACGTTGGCTTCTCCAACGGCCTGGAATGCAGGCGTGAATGCACGCGCCGTTGGCCTCTGCGTGGCGAGTCGTGAGTCAGTCCAGTAGGTATTTGCGGCCTTGTTCAAGAAGCACCTCCAAGTCGTTTTTCGATTCAGATTCGGCATAGATGCGTACCAGCGGTTCAGTCCCGGAGGGGCGCAGCAGCAGCCACGAGCCATCAGCAAAAGTAAATTTCACGCCGTCCACACGGTTGACGCTCTCAACGTGGCGTCCACCGATGTTCTCAGGTTCGCGTGCCAGTTTCTCCGGCAGCGCTGCGGCGATTTCAGGCGTCAGGCGCACGCCGATGCGACCGTTTTCGAGTCGCCCGACACGCGCGTACAGGCCTTCAAGTTGTTCGGAGAGACCAGCGCCGCGCGCCGCCACGGCCTCCGCCGCGAGCAGGCACGCGATAATCCCATCCTTCTCCGGGTAGTGACCACGTATTGAGAGTCCCGCAGACTCTTCGCCGCCCAGGATGAGCTTGTCTTCATTGATCAGTTCGCCGATGAACTTGAAGCCGACGGGCGTTTCATAAAGCGGCAACCCGCGCGACTCAGCCACGCGATCAACCAAGTGCGAGGTTGCAACGGAGCGCGCCACACCCCCTGTCCAACCGCGCGACTCTGCGAGATAGTCGAAGAGAAGTGCTATCAGTGTGTTCGGCGTGATGAATGTACCGTCTGCATCGAGCACGCCGAAACGGTCTCCATCACCATCCGTTGCCAGTCCCAACATGCACTTGTTTTTCTTCACTACTTCACGTAGCTCGTCCAAATGATCTTCGCCGGGTTCGGGGGAGCGGCCTCCGAATAGCACGTCGCGCCAGTCGTGAATTGTTTCCACCTCAATCTGGTGCTTGCGTAATGCGTAGTCCAGATAGCCCCGCCCCGTACCCCATAGCGGGTCGAAAGCATAGCTACCACCTGCTTTGGCGATTAAGTCAAAGCGGACTTTGCTTTCCAAATCAGCGATGTAGGTGGGAAGCGGGTCATATGATTCATAGTTCGTATTACCGCCCACGCCTTTCACGGGTTCAAGCTGGCCCTCGCTTGCCTTGATTAACTCCTCAACCTGTTTTGTGACCTCCGGCAAGGCAGGCGCGCCGTCCGCCGTCGAAAACTTCATCCCGTTGTATTCAGGAGGGTTATGTGAAGCCGTGAAATTGATGGCACCCACCGCCTTGCGGCTCCGTATAGCGTGCGAAATGGTCGGGGTTGGGGTCGGGCGGTCACAAAGCAATGCCTGGAAACCACTTACAGCAAGTTCCTTGACGCACAAGTCAGCGAATTGCTCGCCCATAAAGCGCGTGTCATAGCCGACGATCAGCGTACTCCCATCACCAGCGCCCGCTGATTGAAGATATTGGGAGATCGCCCGTGTCACGCGCCGCACATTAGCGTACGTGAAGTCTTCCGCGATGATGGATCGCCAGCCAGATGTTCCGAAACGAATTGCCATCTAGAGAGGCACCCTCAAAACCCCCGTTTCAGGAGATTACTCAAGATAATGTGTGAACAAACTGTGGGTGCTACAATATCGTGTATGCGATGATAAGCGCCCATTTCATTGTCGCTCAAGAGTTTAGCAACAAAGTGGCGGGAATTTAGCATGCGGGTGCTCACCTGTAAAGACATATCTTTTCAACGCTTTAAGCAGCTAAGTTCAACATTTACTTGAAGTAAGCAAGCTTAGCCCATTCTTTTGGCGAACGGGTGGCGAACGAAAATCCGCGACAAGGGCACTACACCTGCATGGCGTTATTAGGCAGGAAGATAGAGATGAAAATGGGCGATCACAGGTGTGGAAAACAATAGAAGGCGAGGTCACTTGAATGGGCTTCACTTAAAGAAAAACGCAGCTTTGGCCTGAGAAGGCCAAAGCTGCGTGATTTTATACTTTGTTTAGCCGAGTCGCTAACTACGTAAGCTTCGATGCGTAATGAGCCGGTAGACAGCTAGTACGACGAGTGCCCCTATGACCGCGAACAAAAGGGTCATGATAAATCCTGGGTCACCCATTCCCTCGCCCCGTCCTCCAATGCCAAGCAATTGGCCTACTTTGCCGCCGACGATGGCCCCCACGATGCCAAGCAGGATTGTAATAATGACTCCGCCTGGGTCTCTACCCGGCATAATAGCCTTTGCAATCACGCCTGCCAGCAATCCGATAATAATCCACCAAATGATTGATCCCATAATCTAAATCCTCCCGCGAAGTTTTGGTTGGAACGCTTGAGATTGCACCTCGCAATCTAACAAAAGCTGTATGAATTTAGTATTCATATCGCATCAAGATAGCTCCCATAAGCAAGGGACGAGCCAGAGTTTACTATCACGGGTTATGATGAAAATGCTGGCAAATCGCAGAATGGATGTTATCGCAGTTCAGCGGTACATGCATTGCTGCTATGAATTACTGGTAGGTCGGAAGAATACGGTTAAATTAAGGAGAAAAGTTTATGGGATTCTGGGACAAAATGTTTGGCAGAGGCGCTTCAGAGGCACAAAAACAGCCTGACGCCCAGCAGCGTTACAACGAGTTAATTCAGAAATACCAAAGTGCTTTGACTCTTGCCGATCAAGAGCACATACAGTTTCAGAATCTACACTTGCAGGATAACAAGCTGTATATTCAGGGCACCGCGCCGTCCGAAGAGGCGAAAAACAAATTCATCCAGCAGCTCGGTCTCATCAATCCAGGCGGTGACGATGTGACTGCTGAGATAAGCGTGGTAGAGACCCGTGCCCAGGCAGCGACCGCTGGCGGAGGGAGTTCACCCGCAGTGACCTACAGCGTCAAATCGGGCGACACGCTCTCAAAGATCAGTAAGGAATATTACGGCACGCCTAACGAATACATGCGTATTTTTTACGCCAACCGCGACAAGCTTCGCGATCCCGACCACATTCAAGTTGGTCAGGATTTAGTCATCCCGGCAGATGACAATGGCTGAGCATAGTTCTCGATTGCATCGGCTATATAATTGAATTTACTTTGAGCACACCTCGCTGCGTCTCGAAATGTTCATATGAACTTCAGGTTTAAATCTGAAGCCGAGCAATTGAACAAATGAAGAAATTGGGAGGGATGCGCCCACGCGGCAGCATCCTCCCATCTTCAATAATGACCGGAAGCATAGCCTTCAACCCAGAATTAGCCCTCCAAAATCTTCTACCTTCGGCTCACAGTCTCTGAGCAAAATACTGTTAAAAAGTTGCTGAAACGCGCCTGCATGCGCGACCATGTTTTATTCTGTTGACACTTCGGTCGGCGCATGACTATTCTGAATGTATCCCGGTCGAGGCCGCGTTTTACACGCGGTCGGCGGCATGATTAGGGATCACCTACTCCCCTTGCCTGTTAGTCATTTCTTCTTGCCCTGATTTCCAAATCTCACTTGAAATGAATGCCTGGCTGGCATTTGTCCGCCTACTCGTCCGATTTTAATCGTCGTAAGGGGTAAGGGCTTTATGTCCGGTTTGCCGTTCACGCTCCAATCCGATAAGGCAGATATCAACGCTACCGGGTCTTTTCAAATGCCGCTTGCGTCAATGGTGCGTGCGCTGTGCAGGGCAGCGGCCACCAGTCCTGATGTTCTCTACGATGTCATGATCAAACTCGCGTTGATGGTTGACGCGACGGCGCAAACCTACGGACTGGCGACATTCGCGCAGAAGAGCGGCGAGCGTCCGTCTTTGAAATGGGTCGAGGGACTCGATCAGGAAGAGATCGCAGACGCCGAGGCGCGAGTGATGTCGGCTTTGATGGAGGTTGAGGGCGCGCTTGAGATGAAGGCGGGCGACCATGTCATCTGCCTGGTTCTGTCAATCGCGAGTGCTCATCGCGAAGGCGCGGCGATTTATGGTCGCTGTATGCGTCCAATGACGGAGAAGCAAGCGTGTGAGTTGAGGATGCTCTCGGATGTCGCGCAACTGGCGCACGCGCACGCGCTGATGCGCGAAGAATTGCATAAGCCGATTATCTCGCCGTCGCACGCCGTGATTGCCGCATCGTCCCTGCCGGGGATGGTTTTCGTCAGCCGTGCGATGTCAACGCTGGCACATTCCGTCGAGCGCGTAAAGGATTCAGACTCGACCGTTCTCATCACCGGGGAATCGGGAACGGGTAAAGAGTTGGTCGCACGCGCCATTCATCGTTTGAGCCGACGCGCGCACGCGCCGTTCATCCCTTTCAACTGCACCGCCGCGCCCGCCGAGTTAATCGAAAGTCTGCTCTTCGGCCACCGCAAGGGTTCTTTCACCGGCGCGCACGCCGACCATGAAGGACTTGTCAGAGCCGCCGAAGGCGGGACGTTGTTCCTCGACGAAATTGGTGACTTGCCGCTCACCTTGCAGCCAAAGCTCCTGCGATTTTTACAGGAAGGCGAAGTGCATACGCTCGGCGAGAGCGCGCCGCGCCGGGTTAACGTGCGCGTCGTTGCCGCGACGCACAAGGATTTGCTGAGCGCCGTGAGCGAAGGAACGTTCCGCGAAGACCTTTACTATCGTGTCGCCGCGCTTGCTTTACACGTCCCTCCCTTGCGCGAGCGTCCGGAGGACATTGCCGCGCTCATCTCTCATTACCTGACTCATTACGCGCGACGCAACGACCGCGCCATCTCAGGCATCACCGCCGAAGCGATACACGCGCTTCAAGGCTATTCATGGCCGGGCAACGTGCGCGAGTTGGCGGCGGAGATCGAACGCCTCGTGCTGTACACCGATGAAGGGTCTTACATCGGCATCGAGCACATCGGCCCACGCATCCGCCCCTCGCAAACCCAATTGTTGGCGGAAGACTCCGCCGCGCCCGCCGACCTCGACCACTTGCTTGAAGATTTCGAGCGCCGCGTTATTACCGAGACGTTGCGCCGTCACGATAACAACGTGGCACGAGCCGCCATCGCGCTCGGACTCGGCTCACGCCAGACGCTCTACAAAAAACTCAAACGTCTGACCATCAATGTCGGCGATTTTTTACAGGACGATCAACAGCCCGGCTTGCAACTGCGACCCGACAGGCCATGAAGAACTGAATGTATGTTGCGGAGTGCGGAAAAACGCCGGCGACATCTTCAGATTTAGAGTTCTAAGTTTCAAACTCAGATTCAATTCTGAAATCTCCATTCAAACAGATTGCCGTCTGGCAAATGTCCACAGCTTGCCGCGACTCTCGCCGCAGGCACATGGTTCGGGACGATGAATCTTCTGCTCGCCGCGACGAACCTACTTCCGCTCTACCAGCAGGACGGATGGAAATGCGGGATGGTGATGCTGCGCGCGTTGTTGCAACGCAAAAGTGCGCTCGTCGAATGGACGTTCACGATTGCGGGGGGCTGCGTCAGCCTTATGCTGCTCGTCGCTCAGGCTCTCCGGCATCTCTGAAACAATGAAGAGAGACTGACAATCATCCAAGTGCTTAACCGCGACTGATGAGCGGGCAGAACCAAGAACTTGAAAAGTAAAGAGGACAAGGAAGGCTTGGAAAGCAGGGAGGAGCTGACGCGGGCGGCTCCTTGGTTGAGGTTCGCGTGGCGACTGTATCCGGTTGTGCTCGTGACGGCACTGCCGGTCGCACTCACGAGCAATTTCTGGCTGGAAGTTTGGCGGGGCGTCAGGCCTCGCGCGACTGACGGGTCGGGTCACTGGGGCAGCGCGCTGATTTACGTCCGAACGATCTTTCCCGACACCTTCGGCTGGACGCACGCGTACTTCGGCGGAATGCCGTTCCCGAACTTTTATCCGCCCCTGTTCCACTGGTGCGTCGGGTTGCTGCGCGCCACGGATCTCGTCTCGTTTGCAACGGCCTTCAAACTGGCGCTCACATCTCCGTTGCTGTTATTGCCCGCCGCCATCTGGCTGCTTGCCTGGAGAATGTCTCAAAAGAACCGGACGGTGGCGACGGCGGCGGCCTGCGCCGTCGTCTTGTTGATGACAGACGTGCGCTTTCAGATTTTGACTTGCGGGCTGGATTATTCGAGCACGCTTAACGCCGGCTTCTACACGCAACCGCTCGGCTTCGTCCTGCTGATCGCGTGGTACGTCGTCTATCTCGGCGCGCACCGGCGGCGCTGGCGCACGGTGCTGGCCTGCGCGCTGCTGGCACTGACGGCGCTTGCCAATTTCTTCAACGCGCTTACCGCCGCGCTGTTCATCTGCGCGACACTCCTTTGCGATCTCTTCCAACTGATGAACTCCGTGGACGAACGCTCACGGGGCGAAGCTCGACGCGCGTTGGCAGCGCACTTCTTCACGCCATTCGTCGCACTTGGCCTGGCGCTGTTCTGGCTCGTGCCGATGTTCGGCGGGTACGACTATTTCGTGACGCGTCCTCTCATCGTCCCGCTGGGCAACTTGATCTCCGCCCCTTTGTGGGGTTGGTACGCCGCCGCCGCGCTCGGCGTCATGCTCTGGCTGCGTAAGCGGACGAGCGCGACGCGGCCTTTCTTGTTAAATCTTCTGGCGCTGGCATGTACTGTCGTCTTCGCTTCGACCTTGTCACCGCGCTGGTTCCCCCTGCAAGCCTTCAGATTCTTCTCGACGCTCAATTTTTTGCTCGCCGTGCCGGTCGGACGATTTCTGGCGGCCATTGCCGACGGTTTGAAAATTCAATTCAAAACGCCGCTCAACTCACGCGGCATCCTGCGGCATCTTTTAGTCGTCAGCGGCGCGCTATTGCTTATCGGCGTCGTCCGCGCAGCGCAGCCGCCATCCGGCTCAGCCTTTTACACAAGTCTGGATGACGTGCGCATCGAGGCGGTGCTGAATTTTGCGCGCGAGCACAGGGACGGTCGCTATCTGGTTGAGACGCTCGACAACGTCAAAGACCCACAGCTTCACGCGGACAGTCCGGCGCTGAATGCTTATCTCGGAGCGCAGGGCAACGAGACTGTCAGCGTCGTCTATCGCGAAGCTTCGCCGAACGCGCTCTTCTTCAACGCGCAGGCGAATGCTTTCTCGGACGGCACGGACAGCTTCGGCATCAGTTCGGCGCTCGCCGACGATCTCGACTTCGCATCTCAACCCCTCTCCCACCACCTTGCGCGCGCCCGCTTTCTCGGCATTCGCTATCTCGTCATCGCCACGGACAGGATGAAAGAGCGGCTCGCGCATGAAGCCGATGTTGGCGCGCGGCACGACTTCGACCGTTGGAGCATCTTTGAATTGAAAGGCGAAATGATGCCGCATGTAACGGCGCTGAAGAACAGGCCGGCGCTCGTCGTCAGCAATTTTTCCGTCAAGGGCCGGAGACGCAACGAATATGACTTCGTGAGACTCGCCGAAGAACAATTCAACGATGATTGGTTCGACGTGTTGCTCACACGAGCGCCGACTACGAAAATTGATCGGCTCCAAAATCTGGACGACTTCGGCGCGCTCGTCCTCGACACCTACGACTGCGATGACGAATCGCTTGCCCTCCAACAACTGCGCGACTTTGCCGTGCGTCGCCCTCTGATTCTGCTGTCGAGCGATGCATCGCTGTTCCGGCGCATTCGCGCCTCAGTCTCCGACTTTCCGCAGGCGCATTTCATTGAACGCACGATTGACGAAGAGCCGGGTGAGAGCGTCGAGGCGCTTGAGCCGGCGGCTCATTACGATTCAAGCTCGATTCGCGCAACGTGGAGAGAGATTCGACGAACGCTTGAAACGCACGAGCCAGCCGTCGAAGCCACGGGGGTTGCGGTGAATGGTGAAATAGAGCAGAACCGGATTCAACTGACACCGGGCGCTCCTTTTTCTTCCGGGCAGAGCGTCCCTGTGTTGATTGAGACCACCTACTTTCCGAACTGGCGCAGACCGGACGGCAGCGAGATTTATGCCGCGTCGCCGTTCTTCATGCTCACGTTCATACACGAACCCACACAAATAATTTACGAGCGACGTTTGATTGACCGGCTCGGCCTGTGGACTTCAGTCGCGACTTTGTTCGCGTTGTGTGGATATGCCGCCCGGCCTCAATGTCGCCGCTTGCGAAATGTCGTCAGCGGCTAACGCGTGCGAACACTGCGTAGGGCGCTCCCGCGCGCTTTGCCATGTGAAGAGAACAATGCCATGAAAATCTTTTCATACGATGCCGGCCCGGCTTTCGTTAATACATACTGGCAGAGCCACGTCTCGCTCAGAGATGTCACGCTGTCCGCACGTCGCCTTCTCGCGTTCATCTTAATGCTGGTCATCTTCATGGTGGCGGCTCGTCCCATCGGCGACCCGGATTTCTGGTGGCACCTGCGTACAGGCCAATACATCTGGGAGACGCGGACGATTCCGCACGCGGACATTTTTTCGACGGTCTTTTACGGCAGGGAATGGGTGGCGCACGAGTGGCTGTCCGAGACGTTGATGTATGGACTCTATCGCGTGGGCGGTTACGTTGGACTGGTCGTCTTCTTCGCGCTGCTCATCACCGCCGCGATGTGGATCGTCTACCGTCGTTGCGCGGAGCGCGCGGGACACGTCTACGTCGTCGGCTTCGCGCTTGTGCTTGGCGCGCTGGCGGCGTCGCCGACGTGGGGTGTGCGACCGCAGATGTTTTCATTCCTGTTCGCCAGCATCTTCGTAGCCGTGCTCGACGATTACGCGCGCGGGAAGCACGGGAACTTCGTGTGGTGGCTCGTGCCGCTGACGGTTTTGTGGGTGAACATGCACGCAGGGTTCGCGCTCGGACTGGCGCTGATCGGTCTGGCGTTGGCCGGCATGCTGTTGAATGTCTGGCTGACGCCGGCTGAGGAAGGGGACGGGCAACCGCGCGCGTCCGTGTGGCCGCGCGTGCGTCAACTGGCTCTGGTCTTCGGCGCGTGCGTGGCGGCTGTCCCTTTGAATCCGAACGGGCTGCGCCTGTATTCATACCCATTCGAGACGCTGACCTCGCGCGCGATGATGAAGTTCATCGAGGAGTGGTTCTCGCCGGACTTCCACGAGTTGATGTTTCTGCCGCTCGCCGCGTTGATCTTCGCGACTTTTACCGCGCTCGCGGTCTCGAAGGAACGTGCGCGTCCGGGCGAATTGCTGCTGCTCACGGCGTTGGGATTCGCCGCGTTGCGTTCCGGTCGCAACGCGCCGTTCTTCGCTTTGGTGGCAATGCCTTTGCTGGCCGGGCACGGTTGGAACTGGCTGGCCGCGCAGAGTTGGGGGCGCTGGCTGGCGGAACCTGAGAAACGCGAGACGGGCAGGCAGGCGACACTCAAGGTCGCGCTTAACGTTGTGCTGCTGATTGTCATACCGCTGGCGATCTGCTTCGTCAAAGTCGGGAAGGTTGTCGCGAACCGTGCAGGCGACGAGGCGAAGAATTTTCCGGTCGCCGCCGCCGATTTCATGCGTACGCAAAAACCGCCGTCGCCGATCTACAACGAATACGGTTGGGGCGGCTACCTGATCTGGAATTTTTACCCGGACTACCGCGTCTACATAGACGGTCGCGCGGATGTCTACGGCGACGCCTTCATGGAAGAGTTTATGGCGACGCACGACGGCGCGACGAAGTGGCGCGAGCCGCTCGAACGCTACGGCGTTCGCACCGTGATCGTCGCGCCGAACGCGCCGCTCGCCAGCCTGTTGCGACAGGAGGATGGCTGGCGCAAAGCTTTTGAGGATGCTCAGGCGGTGATTTTCATCCGGGAATAGCAGATGCAAGTTGCTCAAGGTCAATGCCCTCATGCTGAAATTTGTGAGAACAAAGTCTGCTGAGCAGTGAAGGCGGACATCATCGTTGAGCAGCTACACAAGTCTAAAATACGGCTATTGATTTATTTCTTGTTCTCGTATATTGTCCCGCCGCGCCTAAATAACAATGTCTGTTTACAGGCGCGAAGGAGAGCACGATATGGCAAAGCCACGAAGCACCCAGGTTAAAAAAGCAGCGACGATTACGGGGGCCGCGAACATTGCTCCTATCAAAGTACGTCGCCCTAAACTCAAGGCTCCCAAACTCAAAGTTCCTAAACTCAAGGTTCCTAAGCTCAAGATTCCTAAAGTCTCACCACGTTGCGCGGTACTCCTGGCGACACCCAACGGAGTGCAGGCAATAGCAGCTCTTACGATAGCCAAAAAGACCAGGCGCATCAGAGACAAGAAACATTGCAAGGCGATTGTCAAAGATGCTGCAAAGCTCGCCCAACTGTTAGGAGGAAGCAAACTCGTGGGGGTGATAGCAGGCAAAACAGGCGAGTGCGCGTGTGACATAGTGTTTTAATCTGTCCATCACACGCACCGCCGAAAATAAGTTGTTGGCTATTAACGGCCATGCCGAACAGCCAACTTTGGTGAAGCCCGTGCCGCACGTCCGGCACGGGCTTTTGATTCCCACCTCCTCATAACTCGCAACTTGAATTACAAAGAGCGCCGGGCAGGAACAAGCCCTTGCCTTACAACGCTCACACACCAGTCGCGTTAACCCGGCGCGTCGAGCATCACTAATTTCAAAAACGCACTCCCCGTCAGTCTCGCCATCGCCGTCGCTCGCAGGTAAATCCACGTAAATTTTGTCAACGTGCGGCGACAAGCAATTAAGTCGCGCAGTTGTGCGAGTTGCCTGACGAATCTGGCCGGGTGTGGTCAGGCGACGGCAGGCGCGGTTGTCAACGCGGGGCGACAGGGCAAATACGTTGTCCTGTCGAAAGGCCTGCAAAAACCGGCTTTGTGTACTGAAGAGCGTGCGGCACGCGCCTTGTAATGAGCGTTGTCGTCCACGATGCACAAACGGGTTCGTCGTCGGCGGAGTTGAACTGTGAAAGATCGAGACTCAAATGAAAACAGTCACCACCACAATGCTCATCACACTCGCCGTCGCCGCTCTCGTTGTTTTGTTTGCCGCACTGGCCGCGCTGGTTGGCGAGCGCGCTGTCGCTCTGGCGCACAGCGGGCAGGATAATCTTCTGTTCGTCGCGCTGGCGTGTGGGTGCGCCGCGCTGAGTATCTGCAATGGCTTTGGCAAAAGCACGCGCCGGGCCGTGCACGCCGCGCGCGAGCGCGTCGAGGCCAACGGAGAGGCGCACGCGCGCCACGCTTCGATAATCCATCTCGGCAATTAAACTGGCTGTCCATCCGCTGCTTTCAAGGCACAGATTCGGCGGACGCGGGCGTGACCCTCAAACCCTTCAACCACAGACTAAAGGAGCAAACCACAATGATTAAGAATTTCCTTCGCGACGAGACGGGCCTGGAACTTTCCGAGTACGCAGTCGCCGCCGCTTTGATCGCGCTCGCCGTCGTCGGCGTTTTCACGACCCTCGGCAACAGCATCAAGGGCGTCATCACCAACCTGTCCAACAACATCAAGTAAGTAAAACCCCCAATTGCGAAAACGGTGGGCGCGCCCGGACAGCCACAGGCGAAGGGCGCGCCTCCCGCTTCGACAAGGAGCAAGCCGGTGTTGAAAAAATTTCTTCGCGATGAGAGCGGTCTCGAACTGTCTGAATACGCCGTGGCCGCCGCGTTGATTTCGCTTGTCGTGATCGGAGCTTTCACTTCAGTTGGCGAAGCCGTCAAGAATCAGATCGGCAATCTGGCAGCCACCATCAAGTAACAATTCTTCAGCGGCGCGGTTCACCAAAGCGCCTTCGATGCAGTTATCAAAGACAATGTCAGCCTCTTTTATCATCATCACTTTAACTTTCCTCGTGCCGCTGGCGTTCGTCGTTTCTTACTACGACGTGCGCTATCGCCGCATCCCGAACCCGTTCGTGCTTGCCACGCTGGCGACGGGCATCCTGCTCAACGCGGTGTTCGGCGGCGTCAACGGCGCGCTCGCCAGTCTCGGCGGCTGCGCGCTGGCGTTCGGCCTGATGTTCATGCTGCACGTCTTCGGCGCGATGGGTGCGGGCGACGTGAAATTGTTCGCCGCCATCGGCTCGGTGGTCGGCACGTCGCTCGTGCTGCCGACGTTTTTCGTGATCGTGCTGACGGGCGCGGTGCTGGCCTTCGTCTCGATGCTGCGCGCGGGCACGGTGCGCTCTACTTTGCAGAACGTGCTGATGATTCTGGTCGGAATGATGCCCGGCTGGAAGATGCCGCGCTTCACCGTTCCCGTAGATCGTCGCTACACGATTCCTTATGGAGTCGCCATCACTTTCGGCAGCCTCATTTCGCTCCTGTTGTTCCACGCTTAGATAGAGAGCGCGCGGCGGGAGTTTGGACTTTTCACACACTCGAAACGGAGAGCAGAAGCTATGCGGAATAAACGTATGTTGGTCGTGCTGGGCGGGGCGACGGTGTTCGGCCTGATCGCGGCGGTCGCCGTCAGTCGTTATTTGTCGAGCGCGCAGGCGTTGACGAACAACATGCACACAGTGGTAGTGGCAAAGGTCGAAGTCCCGCTTGGCACCAAGCTGGTCTCCGAACAACTGACCACCGTCCAGATGCCGAGCGACGCGACGCCCGACGGCATTTTCGAGTCCGCAGACAAAGTGGTCGGGCGCGTCGCCGTCGTCAACATCGCGGCGCGCGAGCCGCTGACGGATTACAAGCTCGCGCCCGAAGGCTCCGCCGCCGGCCTCTCGGCGATGATTCCGGAAGGCTACCGCGCGATGACCGTCAAGGTGGACGACGTGGTCGGCATCTCAGGCTTCGCGCGTCCCGGTACGCTCGTGGACGTGGTCGTCGTCATCCAGCCGACGGAAAACAACGGGGGCAATCAGGGGCCGATCTCGAAGATCGTGTTGCAGAACATCAAGGTGCTCGCCAGCGGCCAGAACATAGACAAGCCGAAGGACGACCGCGAGGCGCAGAGCGTGCGCGCCGTCACACTTCAGGTGACGCCGGAGCAGACCGAGAAGCTCGCGCTGGCGGCGACCGAAGGCAAGCTCCAACTCGTGATGCGCAACTCCGTGGATCAGGGAGACGAGCAGACGCAGGGCGTTGACAAGCGCATGCTGCTCGGCGGCGAACGTGCGCGTCCTGTGCCCGAACCCGGTTCCATCAAGAGCGAGCAGCCCAAGCCGGTCGCACCCGCGCCCGCCCCTACATTCATGCGCCGTCCTCGCGCGCAGGTCGCTGCCCCGCACGACGAGACGCCGAAGGCCACGCCGCCAGCGACGCCTCCGGCCCCGCGCGCGTCCGTCGAAGTGATAGAAGGCGCGAAGAAGCGCAACGTGGATTTCCCGTAAGCATTCGCCCGCCGCACGTTGCGAGCAAACGCTCAGGGCCTGCGGTTTCAGTGCTGGATGCTGAAAGCTATTTGTCGGAAGTTGTCCGCCACCAGAGGAGTCAAAAAAATCATGTTCAGCCGTTCCCCTTTCACACGCTTCGTACTGCTCGCCTGCGCCGCCTGCATGCTCTTCGGCATGTCTGGACGGGCCGGCGCGCAGGGAACTTCCGTCAGCGCTTCCTTCAACGGCGGGGCGACGGAAGCGACGCCGATCAACGTGCTCGTA
>JAIVJG010000219.1 GCA_020200155.1 Acidobacteriota bacterium
TTCGTCGTCGCGTGCTCGATTTCGCGCTCGCCCTGCCGCGCCGTGACGCTGATGCCGGAGGCCGTCTGCCCCCCTGCGACGCGCACCTTGCCTTTGAGTCCCCCGTTGGAGCGATCCTGCGCGGACACGACGGACGCGCCGCCGAGCAGGATCAGTAAAAGCAGGCCGGCGAATCCGTGCGAAAGAATTTTACGCGGACACATTCTGTCAGGAAGCATTTTCAAATTCCGTGGAAGCCCCTTTTCTCGCCGCAGGCATCAAAGAGTCGCGGCTGTCATTATAACATGCGTCGGCGCGGCGTCAGGAAGTGAATCGCCGCACGCCCGCCGCTTCAGTGGATGAGTCGGCAGGCGTCTCGTGTTGCCCGCGACGACACGTTGGCGCTCGCGCTGTCGGGGTAAGTATAATGCGCCGCAGCCGTTCGACCTCCTTCGAGACTCGTGTTTCCGTTCTATGCCAAGCACTTTTCACACGAATCCGACTGCTTCACGCATCTCCCGGCGCGCATCCCCGCCGCTACTGTTGGCGCTGGCCCTGTGCTGCGTCCTCCCGGCGCTCGTGCCCGCGCCGCCGCTTGCGCGGGCGCGGCAGTCTGAACCGGCACAACGCCCGCGCCGTGTCGAGCCTCCCGCAGAGAGCAGCGATCAGGACGACGTGCTGAAGATTGACACAGACCTCGTGCTGGTTGACGTGACGGTGACGGACGCAGCGGGGCAGCCTGTGCGAAATTTGCGACCGGAAGATTTCAAGCTCTACGAAGACGGCGAACAGCGCCCCATCACTTTCTTCAACGTCGAGCGGCGCGGCGGGGTAGAGCGTCCCGTCGCGGTGGTCTTCGCGGTGGACGTGTCGGGCAGCATGTCGGCGGAGGAAATGGCACGTCTCCAGACGGCCATGCGCGCCTTCGTCAAGGGAATGTCGTCGCGCCCCGCGTCGTTCGCCCTGATGAGCTTCGGCATGAACGCCAAAGTGCACCAGTCCTTCACCAGCGACCCGCGAAAACTCGACCGCGCCATCGGGCGGCTCGCGCGCGAACTGAACGGCCTCTCGACGCACGCCTACGACGCGATTGACGACGCCGTCCGACTCCTCGTGCGCGGCGCGCCACGCACGCTCGCGCGGCGTTTGATGAAGCGAGCCGTCGTCGTCATCACCGACGGCTTTCCGGTCGGCGACACCGTCTCGCCGAACACTGTCATCGAGCGCGCCAACGCGGCGGAGGTGAGCGTCTACACGGTGACGCTGCCGTCGTACTCGCGCCTGCTCGCTTCCGTGTCGAGTGAGCACGTCCCGCTGCCGACGCCGCTCGACGTGAGCGGGATGACGGAGAAGACCGGCGGCACGAACTTCTACGCGACGGACAGGGACTATGAACCGCTCTTCAAGGCGCTGGCCGAAGAGGTCACGTCAACCTACGTGCTGGCCTTCTACCCGCCCGAAGAGAAACGCCACGACGGGCGCTTTCATCCCGTCCGCGTCGAAGTCCCGCGCGGCCTCAACGTCCGCTTGAATCGTTCCGGATATAAAAGCAGCGACAGGTGAAAGCCGTAAATGACGAATCGTAAATCGTGAAATAGAGATTGCTTTTTCTACTCACGATTTACGATTCGTCATTTACGGCTTTATCTAAAAGTCGTCTTCCTCGTCTTCGTCGAGATCGTCTTCGTCCAGGTCTTCGACGATGTCCAGCTCGACGGGGTCAAGACCGACGACCTCCAACTGTGTTCCGCATTCATCACACGCGACGGTAGCGCCTTTGTCGGCGTCCGTGTCAACGTGGACATCGGCTTCGCAATCAGGGCATGTTCCGGTCGGCACTGTTCCTTCCTCCAGCTTGCTGTCAGCGTAGAGGCGCACCCTGCTTTCTTCAGGGGAAACCTCCACCTTAGAATTGATTTTGACGAACCGCCGACAATCTAACCGCCCGCGCCCGATTTTGCAATAGCCATCTCGCGCCGCGTCGCCAGCAAAGCTTTGTCAAAGAGTGAGAGTCGAGCCGGCTCCAAAGCTTTCCGAAAATAGAATGGCCCGGACGGGAGAACTTCAAGCCTCGTTGCGTCACCCGCCGGCATAAATTTTGTTGCCCTCAACTATCACGGGATGTTATAGTGGCGTTGGTCTCAAGCGAATCCCCTCCGTGAGACCGCGAAGGACTTTCTCTCCTGCCTTGATGGTGCAATTGAAGTTTTGAAGATTACGCAAAGGAGCTATTTCGACAAGGGCTTTGATGTATCTTTTCAATGCTTCAAGTCTGTCACCGTCGCGCGACGCGAGTAGCGTCGTGCAGAATGGCACACAAACAAAGTTCTTTTCCGTGCATCATAAGCGTTAGGCCAAGCAGGCCAGCCTCCCCGTCCGTGCTTTACGGCTGGCTTTTTTGATTTTCTGAACAAAGATTTACAGAGGATTTGTCCATGACCCCAAAACATTCGTCCCCCGTTCTCGTCGCTCTTCTCAGCATTTTTGTCGTCGGCCTTTTCGGCACACCCGCCCAGGCGAAGAAACCCGCACGTGCCTCGGCAGCCAAAATTTCAACGAAGGAAAAAGGACGCGCCGGTAAGCAGAAAGCTTCCGCGAGGGAGACGCGCGCCGAGCGCCGGGCGGACAAGCGCCGCGAAGAGCACGCCGCGAAGAACGAACGGCGCGGCGGGCGTGAAGACAGACGCGACCGCCGTGCGGACAGGGAGGATTCGCGCAAGGATTCGCGGCGCATGTCCCGCCGCGAGCGCCTGCTAGAGGCGCGACGTGAGGCCGAGCGCCGCCGCCGCGAGGCGGAAGAGCGTGCGCGGCAGGCCGCCATCGCGCGTGCGATAGCCATTGCGCGCCAGCGCGCTGCGGATCAGGCGCTGCGCGACGAGGCCGCCTCTAACATTCTCAGGGACGACACGACGGGCGAAGACATGGAAGTGCGCCGCGCCGCCGTCGAGGCGCTCGGCAATCGCGCCGGCACGGTCGTCGTGATGGACCCGAAGACGGGCCGAGTCTATTCGGTCGTCAATCAGGAGTGGGCGATCCACAAGGGCTTCAAGCCGTGCTCGACGACGAAACTCGTGACCGGCCTCGCAGGCCTTTCCGAGCACGTCATTGATCCAGTCCAGTCTGTCAACATCGGACTCAGCACCTTCAGGCTCGACCTGGACGACTCGCTTGCCTTCTCGAACAACGGCTACTTCCAGCGCGTCGGCGGGCAAGTCGGCTTCGACCACATGATGGAGTACGCGCGCAAGCTCGGACTCGGCCAGCCAACCGGCATCAACCACCCCGCCGAGTCGCCGGGCCGCCTGCCCGTCTTCAAGCAGGGCTACGCCGTCAATCACATGTCTTCGCACGGCGACGACATCGAGATTACGCCCGTGCAGCTCGCCAACCTCGCCTCGACCATCGCCAACGGCGGCCACCTGCTCGTGCCGCACCTGCCGCGCACGCCCGAAGAGAATGTGCACTTCAAGAAAGAGGAGCGCCGCGTCGTTGATATTCCGCAGGAGAATTTGCGCCGGATGCTGCCCGGCATGATCGGCGCGGTTAATTACGGGACGGCGAAGCTGGCTTACGACCCGACGCAGGCCATCGCCGGCAAAACAGGCTCGTGTACCGGACAGGGTTCATGGCTCGGACTCTTCACCTCCTTCGCGCCTGTGAACGACCCGCAGTTGGCCGTCGCCGTCGTCACGCGCGGCTCAGGCGAGCGCGGCAAGTATGCCGCCGGTGTCGCCGGCAGAGTCTACCGCTCGCTGAATCGCCGCTTCGGCGTCGTCAAAAACGGCTCGCCGATGCTGGCGACCGACACGCTCGCGCCGCGCCCGAAGATTGACCCGCGCAAGGCTGCCGCCGTCGCCGACGAAGAGAGCGAGGACGAGGCCAAGGACGACGCCTACGTCGTGAGCGAGGCGAACGTCGCGCCTGCGGCGACGCAGAACAACGCGGCGGGCGGCGGGCAGTCGAACGTCCAGAAGACGGTCAAGACGTACCAGCGACCTTTGGACGTGACGCCGCGCAACGCCCCTGCGAGCGCACGGCCCACGCCGCCCGAACTGAAGACCGCCCCCGGCGCTGAGCGACCGCGCCGCGTCACCCCGGATAATCAGTAAGGCGATTTAAAGATTTAAGGTTCAAAGGTCAGGTCTCGTTATTTAAGGGTTCAGGATTGACGCTTCGGCGGAAGTCCTGAACCCTTAAACTTTGTGCAACGGACTTTGAGCCTTGAGCCGTTTTACCGGCTTGACACTTTTCCCGCGATTGTTGCAGTATCACGGCGCGTCAAACGTTCCCGCACCAGACCGAAAGCCCTTAAGTCATCCAAACTCCCCTTTTGGAAGGAGCGGTATCCACGGCTCAAAGAATACGGCAACTAGCCGTCAGCTACTTGCATCTGAATTACCGCGCGAGGCTTGACGGAAGGCGCGCGGCCCCCTTCTTGAACAAAATTTTAGATAGAGAGCAACACTCGGAGGATATGCGACCGATGAAAAACGTGTCACGATTTTTAACCACACTTGCGCTGGCGACGACCTTCACGCTCCCTGCGTTCGCGCAGACCACGCCGGCGCAGGGCGCTGCAACCGCTACAGCTTCAGCACCTACGGCTCAGGACGCCGAGGCGAAAGCGGCGCTTTACAAAAAATTTCTCGACAACCGGAGCAAAAAAGATGCGGCGGGTAATCCCGATCCCGCCGCGCAGAAGGTCGCATACGAAGCCGGCAAAGAGTACCTGAGCAAGTACGGAAGCGACACGAGCGAGGGCAATGACAAGATTGTCGAATACATCAAGAAGTGGGTGGGTAACTACGAGAAGGCCGTGCGCGAGTACGAGTTCACACAGGCCGTTAAAACAGACCCGGCCAAGGCTCTTCAGATGGGCCGCCAGACGCTCGCCGAGCAGCCGGATAATTTTGCTGTGATGGTGACGCTGGTACAGGTCAGCGCGGAGAATAAGGGCTTCAGTAACGACGCCGCCAACTTCTCAAGGCAGGCGCTCCAGTTAGTTGAGGGCGGCAAGGTGACGACCCTGACTCCTTTCAAAACCAGGGATGAGGCCGTGGGCTATCTCAACTACACGCGCGGCGTTGCGCTGATGGCGACATCGCCCGACGAAGCGGTAAAGGCTTTCCTGAATGCGGCCCAGGCTAACAGTCTCTACAAGACCGAGCCGACGACCTATTTCTACCTCGGCAACCTGTATCTCGATAACGAGTACAAGAAGGTGGCCGACGATTACAAGAGGCTTTACGAAGGCAAGGACAAGACGCCGGAAAGCGAAGCGATGTACGTGCGCTTGAATCAAGCCCTGGATCGCGTCATTGACGCCTATGCGCGTGCCATCGCACTGAGCACCAAGACCGACCCGAAAACGCAGGAGTTCAAGAGTAAGTTGCTGACTACGCTGACGACGATTTACAAAGGCCGCCACGACAACTCGGACGCGGGGTTGAAGGAATTCATCGCCGGCGTGACATCGAAGCCGCTGCCGATACCGGGACAGGAATCTGCTCCGACGCCCGCTCCTGCGACGAATGGCACGCCTGCCCCCGGCGCAACGCCGATGGCTGGCGGTACTCAGGCCGGCCCGACGACCGTGACGACCACCACGAAGACCACGACCACGACGCAGCCGGTGAACACGGCCAAGCCCGCGACGACCACGCCGCCCGCGACTGTCAAGCCGACGCCGAAGCCGAGCGTGCCTCCGACCACATTGAAGCCGACCTCGAAGAGCGGCACTTCAGGAAGCAAGACGACGGTCGGCAGGGGACGGCAGTAAAGTCAGGCCACACGTTTTTCCATCAACTCGACGACGGGCGCATCGCTTGAACTTCTTCAACGGTGCGCCCGTCGTTTGTTACAATCCCCCGACATGAAAAACTCCAACTCCACGCTGCACGACCTCGGTGCGCTCGAACAGACCCTCGGCTACGCCTTCAAGGATCGGCGGCTGTTGGAGCGCGCCGTCACGCATCGTTCCTGGGCGCACGAGCAGGTCAGGCCGGGCGAGGAAGAGAAGGCGCGGCTCTTGCACAACGAGGCGCTGGAATTCGTCGGCGACTCCGTGCTCGGCCTTGTCGTCGCGGACTGGCTTTTTCAGGCTTTCCCGGAAGTAACCGAGGGCGAACTCTCACGCATGAAGCACCGTCTGGTCAGCACGCAGACGCTGGCGCGTGCGTCGAGGCGGCTCCGCATCGGCGAGCACCTGCGAATCGGACGTGGAGAGGAGAAAACCGGGGGGCGTCGCAAGCGCGCACTGCTGGCCGACGTGTTCGAGGCGCTGCTCGCGGCCATCTTTCAGGATGGCGGCTTCGATGCGGCTTACGATTTCGTGCTCCGCGCGCTCGAAGAGGATTTGGCCGAGGTCAGCCCGGAGATGGCCGCCGCCGCAGACTACAAGACGCTCTTGCAGGAGCGACTTCAAGCCGCGCGCCGCGTCACGCCGCAGTACGACGTGATTCAGACCGAAGGCCCGCCGCACCGCCGCGTCTTCCGCGTCGAGGTCAGTTGGGACGACGGCCATGTGCGCGGCGAAGGCCGCACCATCAAGACAGCCGAAATGGATGCCGCGCGCCGCGCCCTCGAACAGATGGGCACACCGGAGCCGGCGGCGGCGACCGACTGAAGACTGCCTTCTGCTTTCCGGCTTGACCGTTCCGCTTTTACTTCACTACGATGAAATCATATGAGCAATGAACCGCGTGGAGCGGGCGTGGCCGAGCCGCCTGCCGGGGAGAATCGAAAGGCAGGCGTGCGTGCGCGCGAGCCGGAGCGCAATGGCGGCGGCGACGGCAAAACCTCCGCAGAGACCGTGGAGCGCACGCAGCAGGGGCCGCCGCGAAGCATCTGGCGCGAGTATTTCGAGTCGCTCGTCGTGACGGCGATCATGGCGCTCTTCGGCATGACTTTCATCGTGCAGGCCGTCAAGGTTCCGACCGGCTCGATGCAGAACACGATCCTCATCGGCGACCACCTGCTCGTCAACAAGTTCATCTTCGCGCCGGGGCCGCCCGCCTTCTTCCTGCCGCAGCGCGAAATCAGGCACGGGGACATCATCGTCTTCAAGTATCCGGGCAAGTACAACTCCGAGCAGTTTCAAAAGCACTACGAGGTGGACGACACCGCGCCGAACAATATTCCTTACAGCACAAACTACGTGAAGCGCGTCATCGGCCTTCCCGGCGAGCACATCGAGGTGCGGGGGACAGACATCTACGTCAACGGGCAATTGCTCAAAGAGCAAAAGGTCGCGGCCATCAACCCGCCGAACGATGATGATCCGAGGACGAACGGGGATGAGAAAGGCGCTCCGCTGAAAAACGAGAAGGGCGTGCCGCTCGTCGGCGAGAACGCGCCGAAATTGTCGGGCGACAGCCGTTACCTCGTCTACTGGCATCCGAAGTCGCTCAAGGGCGTGCCGCGTTTGTCGGAAGAAGAGACGGAGTTCGACATCCCGCAGGGCCACTATCTGGTGCTCGGCGACAACCGCGAGAACAGCCAGGACAGCCGCTACTGGGGATTCGTCCCGCGCGAAGCCATCTTCGGTCGCGCGATGTTCGTCTACTGGTCTTTCGACGAGAGCCTGCCGGGGAGCGAACAGGTATTCCCGATTAACTTCATCGTTGATTTTATCAACAACACTCGCTGGAGCCGGACGGGCACGCTGGTTAAGTAGCGCACGCCGGACGGCGGAAACTTCTTCAAAGAGGGAAGCGGGAGATGAGCAAGGCGTTGACTCTGGGCGGACTGCCCTGGAAGGAATTATCAAAGCGCGTCTGGGCCGAGATACAGAAAGACGAAGTGACGGGGCGCGCGGCGCAACTCTCTTACTATTTTCTGCTGGCGCTCTTTCCGTTGCTTCTTTTCCTGACGACCGTCATCGGACTGCTTCTCGGCTCAGGCACGGGGATGCGCCACGCGCTCTTTAACTATCTCAGCCAGGTGTTGCCCGGCTCTGCCTCCGAGTTGGTCAGCAATACGATGCGCGAGGTCAGCGAGCACAGCAGCGGCGGCAAGCTCTCGTTCGGCATTCTGGCGGCGCTGTGGGCGGCCTCGAACGGGATGGGCGCGATCTGCGAATCGCTCAACGTCGCCTACGACGTGAAGGAGACGCGCTCGTGGTGGAAAGTACGACTCGTCGCCGTCGGCCTGACGCTGGCGCTCGCCGTCCTCATCGTCTCCGCGCTTGTGCTCGTGCTCTACGGCTACAACCTCGCGGATTTTGTGGCGGTAAAATTCGGCCTCGGCAGCGCGTTTGAACTCTCCTGGAAAATTCTGCAATGGCCTGTCGTGCTGGCCTTCGTGCTGCTGGGCTTCGCGCTCATCTACTACTTCGCGCCTTCCGTGGAAGATCAGGACTGGAAGTGGATCACGCCCGGCGCAATCATCGGCGTGGTGCTGTGGCTGCTCGTCTCCTTCGCCTTCAAAACGTATCTCTCCTACTTCAACTCCTACAGCGCGACCTACGGCTCGCTCGGCGCGGTCATCATCCTCATGCTCTGGTTCTATTTCACCGGCGCGGCCATCCTCGTCGGCGGCGAGATCAATTCCGTAATCGAGGCGGAGGTGGCGAAGCAGGGCGCGCCGGACGCCAAAGAGAAGGGCGAGAAGAGTCCCGACGGCAAAAAGGGGACTGGAAGAAGCGAGAGCGCGGAGCGCGACGGGAGGACGCGGCAGCAGCACGGCAGCGCGAAGGACGAAAGCGCGAAAGCCGCGCGCGGTCGTGTCTCGCGGATGACCGGCGAAGCGCACGGTAAACGCGGGTTCAGCTTCGGAAAGCTGGCCGTCGTGCTGGGCGCGCTCGGCCTGTCGAGGCTGACGGGGAAAAATTCGAGAAAGTCCGGGCAATGAGCCTGCGCGAATCCCGAACCGTCTGCCCTTTCATCAAAAAGAGAGCGGCGCGTGCTGAACCATCACACGCGCCGCTCTCTTTTTCGTACTCCCTCAACCCGGCTCATCCGCTACCTTGAATCCAACTGAGCCATCGCGACGCCGAGCAGTAGAATTTTCTCGATGCCTTTGTAGATCGGCTCGATCTCGCAATACTCGGTCAGCGCGTGCGAGTTGCCGCAGGGGGCTGCGCCCGTCGAGATGGCGGAGATGCCCGCGAG
>JAIVJG010000220.1 GCA_020200155.1 Acidobacteriota bacterium
AGCAGGCGATACTCCGCCTCCCCCACCCGCAGCAATGTCGTGCGCAGCAGCGGGCCGCGTGAAAGGTCGAAGGGCCGCTCCGCTTCCTCCGTGCTCAGTCGCTCGGCCTCCGCCTCGCGCTCACTCTTCAGGAGATGGCGCAGGTCAAGCACGGGCAGCGGCAGGCTCAACGCCGGGGCGATGACCTGCACGGGCTGACCCTCGACAGAAACGAAACTGGTGCGCAGCGACTCGTGGCGACGGACGATCTCGTTGAGGCTCTCTTCGAGGGCGGCAACATTCAAAGCTTCGTTGAAAACCACCGTGTCGAAGATGTTGTAGGCGGGGCTGCCCGGATCGAGTTGGTCGAGAAACCACAACCGCTGCTGCGCATACGACAGTGGAAAAACGAAAACTTCTTCGGTCATCAGATTGTCTTTACCCCTTCTTCAAATTTTTGGCTACAGCGCGTGCTGGCGGCCCGTATCTGCTTACACTCAGAGTGAACTTCCCCACGTATTCCCATTACAAACTTAACCGAGCTATGAGAGCAGCGGCTGGAGATTCTATAAAGCCCCTTCCAAGTATCCTAGAGCATGATCTGTTTGATAATGGGGACTCCAGAACCGGTGTGGAACCTGACGTTGCCGCAACTACTGCTAGCAGGTGAGAATCAATTACGCTCTGACTATAGCAATCAAGCTCGCGCAACCAAGTCCATGAAGCCTCTGTAGCGACCCACGAAAAGCCGGTTGTTTTTCTCTTAAAGTCTTTAATAGCATCTCAGGCTCGCTCGGTTCTGGAGTGGAACAAATGGCGGCAATTTACATATGCAAACAGTGTAGTAAGTAAGATGCTCTTGCACAACGGGTAGAGAGATGGAACTTGCTCGGAGGTGAAATTTTCGCGACCGAATTCAAGGTCTACACTAACAGCCTTGCAACAATTCGTAAGATAAAAAATGTGATCGTAAACTTCTGACAAATTAAATTTCAATCCTCGTCGGCCAGATATTGTGGTGACCGGCGGAACTATACCACATAGGTTGTATCAATGGTGCAAAAAAAATTTACAGTAATGATAGTCCATAGCAGGCTGCGTGGATCGAGAGAGTAAGGCAGTAGATACCAAGCTCACGGGTCTGCACTTGATCACTTCTTACTACGTATGAGGATTGATAGATTAAATGGCAAACTGCCATCCATCTTAATGATATATCATCCTCTATTGCTCTACACCGACTTTCTGAAAACATTCATTTAAATCAGTAGTGAGATTCATTAATGGCGATGCTTTGAGATAGCGTTGAATGAATCAATTTGCTGCGGGACACTGCATCACTGGGGCATTGTAATCAGTGTTGTCTGAGAGTGAGGTTAGCAATGTAAGATGATATAGCACTGCGGTCGCTAGAATCACCTGACGAACGTATCACGGAATAGCAGAAGGGCTTCGCAATTAATTGCGAAGCCCTTCTGCTATCTGGCTAGTATTGAAATGTCCGATCCGGATGAACCTCGAGTAGACGGCCAACCATCAATCCTGGTCGGTGTCGTGAGGAGCCATGACATCTGCATCATTTGCGCTGGCCGAAGTTACTTCGTCTTGCTGTAACAATTGACGAATGAGATCACCCTTTCCTTTCACATATGCGACGCCTAGCTTTGGCATGTAGCGAACCTTAGTGGGCTTCTTTTTAACTTTCTTGACAACTCGATCCACCAGTTTTTCGGCAGAACCACGCTTGTCTGTCGAGTCGGAAGCCCCCGTATCATGAGCTACGACGAGGAGCGCCTCGACATCCTTGTCATCTCCCGCTTCCTCTAATTGAGCCATGAGGCGGGGATCAATATTAGCTGGCATAAAACCGTCCGTTCTGAAAACTTTTAAGCTCTCAACTTTTCCAGTGCCGCGCGGGGGTTAATTAAGCCAAAACCATAGCGCAATTGAGATTCATTTTGCAACAGGGTACAGGTAGTCTGAATCGCATCCTCGACTTCTTCCACAGATGCATCCGGCTTAGCCTGGAATAATAAAGCGGCTACGCCAGCCACATGCGGCGTTGCCATTGAAGTTCCATTCATAGACAGAACTCCGCCACCGGGTTTTGCCGAGATGATGTCAACGCCGGGTGCGACGACATTCGGTTGATTTGGTTCTTCCGAGCGTTGGAACGTCGTGCTGCTTGAGAAGTTGGCCACGCGTTTGCTTCTATCTATTGCTCCGACCGACAGAGCCTCGGCGTAGTTGCCGGGCGAACGACTGGTGCCGACCCCTTCGTTACCAATAGCAAAAACGGGCAGTGCCCCGCTCTGCCGTATGTTTTTCGTCACATCCAATAAAAATGGTGTGAACCCTCGAATGCCTAAAGACATGCTCAATACGCGCACTTCCTGCTCCAACGCCCATTCCATTCCTGCCAGAAGACGCAGTAATACTTGCCCCCCCTCAATGACTAACCCGGAATGAAGCTCCGCTTTTGGGGCAACCCCAATAGACATGCCATTGACTTTGCCACCGCAAATTGTTCCAGCCGTATGAGTGCCATGTCTGCCTGAATCATGCGGACTGCTTTTTGCTACACGCTCACCCTCGAAATCAAATTCCGCGAACGCGGCAATACGTTTTTTAATGGCCGCATGCTTACCGTCAACTCCGGTGTCCAGATGCCCAACGGCGATATCCTCACCTGTTAGTCCTTCTTTCCATAATTTTTCGATTCCAAGTTCGCGTAAACCCCATGTTGCCTTGGCAGTGGCCGTAGCTGCTTTCACTGTCACCGGCCTGATTATTGACAGTGGGTCAGCATGATAAACTGCTTCCACTTTATCTTCGTTATCGAGTGCCTGTGCGCCTGCCCGGTCTACATAGCCTAAAGCAACACCAAGCAACGGGAAGTAACGCACGGGAGGTTGCTCACTGGCGGGGGATGCGTCTGCCGCGAGTGAGGCAGTTACACCTGTTGCCGCGTCAGGCGCTTGATCAAGGAAATGCCGCGAGACTTTTTTCTTATCTGCTTCCTGCGACTCCTTGCTTTTCCTCTTCCCCGCCTTTCTTGCTGCCTTCGACCCTCCAGCCACCGCCTCTAATGCCATTAGCTCGCCCGCAGCAGGGGAGGCGACATCTTTCTTTAGCACTACAAGGACTTTGTCGAAGCCGAAACTGTCGAGTTGCCGGTCGATCATTGGGTCATACATAGCTTATTGCTCCAGTGAGAATGTTGACTATCAGAAGACTGGATCGTGCGTTGAGTTGACCGTGATTCTGTATGGCTTGTCACCCGGAGCAGGTTTCCGGAATAAAGAAAAGCTCGCCGCGCCCTTAATAGCGATGACTAATAGCTATTCGCAACAAATTTGTCAAGAAGTTTTGGCTGGCTGAAAGTCAACCAAAGTCATCGCGCGCGACTCAGTGGTTGCCCCGCTCAATTATTAACCTGAGAGCAGGTCAATGACTGGCCGTGTTTGGTCTTGGTCAGCCGGCATGTATCTTTGACCTTGTTGCCCTTCGCGGCGATCACGTAGAACTGAAAGTTGATCTGATCCTCGCTCGCCTCTACCAGCATCGCTCCATGCTGACCATCAATACTAATCGCATCAAACTTAGACGGCGGCAGGTTCTGCTCCTCATCCTTGTTCTTACACTTGGACAATTCCGTCCCGCCAACGCCGTTGATGAAGTACGGGAAGTTCGGAGATTTCTTTCGCACGATGCGTTCGTAGACGTGGCGATGGCCGGACAGAACCGCGCTGAGGCCCCATTTCTCGAAAGGCCAGCGCATCCACTCGGCGGTCGTCTTCGCTTTACACGAATATGGAGGCCGGTGGAAGAACGCGAGTTTCCAGGGCGATTGCGAGCCGGTCAGCTTATCCTTTAACCATTGTGCCTGTTTTGAATTTTTGTCGCCGCCGTCTGGCTCGTAGGTGCACGGCTGATTACACTTGTTCGGCTTGCCTTCTTCCTCGTCCGCCGCACTATTGCACGTCTCCTTCGATTCGCTGTCAAGAGCGAAAATATGAATCGGCCCCTGGACGAAGTCGTAGTAACGCTTATTGCCGGGCAGTTGTGTGAAGTAGGCCAGATAGGGCTTGGCGTCCGGGGTGTACCAGTCGTGATTACCCAGAGACGGGAAAAAGTAGTTGGTCTTATCGTCAGCAGCCCGCCCAGTGCAAAGCTGTCCCGCTGGTGCTCCCGGATTGAAGATAAAATCGCAGTAATAATTGCCGATGTTCTCGACGATGGTCGAGGCATCCCCGCACTCGTAGTTATTATCGCCGACGGTGATGATGAAAGAGGGCTTCCAACCCTTGACCATCTCGGCAACCTGCTTCTCATCCTGCCCATCACTCTGGCTTTGGGCGGTGCTGCCATAATCACCGATGACGGCAAAGCGAATTGTTTCGGCGAGGCCCTGGCTTGTGGGAACAAGCGCCAAAGCAAGCGCGACCATCATACGTGTCCAAGTGATGAGTGATGAGCTTCGTCTTCTCATAATTATCCTCACTAGTTTGGTAAGAGTCAGGCAGCTCGGCGAGGACGAAACGCGGGTACGATATGCCGCAAGAGGATGAATGTCAATTGATATGGTGGGAAGATGTTGAGTCAATACAGCCCCGCGTTTAAGCCCCCGGCAGCGATTGCGGACTGCTCAGAAAAACAGGGCGTTTTTCGGGATTTCATCAGCAGATCATCACATTTGACCTCTCCGGGTATTGAGAGTATAAACGCGGACGTAGTTCTTAACTCCGTAAGACCCCTGTCAACATGAATCGCCGGGGAGGGTTCGTGTGGCGCAGTCCACTGTGGATTAGCTGCGGATTCTTCCTATTGAGATGCTATCGTTACGGTTGTGCTGACTATGGAATTTTTTTAGCTCGTCGGCTGGTTTCGTACTTTAAAGTCTATGCAGCGTTTCAGCGTTATTACCAGGGTGAGGTAACACATGGGTGAAAGAGTTCTTCCCGTCCTTAATTTTGCTCCGTTCCGAAAGTATCCAACCAAACAAGACAAGCAGGAGTATTCCAACGATCTTCAGGTATGCAACGACTGCATATCGGGTGCTTGTTGCGCGAACGACTATCCTATACACCTATCCAACTTTGATGTCTTACGTTTGGCTGTGTTCTTCAACATGACGCCGGCGGAGTTCATGCTCAACTTCACGCAGGATAGATTCGACGGCAAAGATGGCAATGTGCTGCGCCCGCTCATTGACGATCCTGATTGTAGCGTAGTGACTTATCTGCGGCGGCGCGCGAACTCTCTTAAGAGCCCCTGCATTTTCCATAAGTATATTCGCGAGTCCGACGGCACACCGCGTCGTGTGTGTAGTGTGCATGAGGGCCGACCGCTCGCCTGTCGAGAGTTTTACTACGATGCTTGCAAGTTGCGTGGAACTGTTGAGTCAGCGTCAGTATTTGCTGAAGGTTTCGAGAAGGTACGCGACGGCGAGGTTACCGAAGCGATGACAGATGCTGAATTAGCCAGGTTAGGGACTCACGACTTTGGAACCGCTCCGCTCGCATCAAGCATGGAATACAGCTTTTGGGTGGAGATGAAGCGTGTCATCAAAATGGAGGAAGCTAATATCGAGGGCGCAAACTCATATGATATAGCTGACTTCCAGGACCCTATTGATGAGAAATTGAATCGCTTGCTCTCAAAGAAGAATCTGCGCTTCGAGGAGACGTTCGGGCCAATACCGCACGACGAGCAATTGATGCCTTACACAGCAGGGATGAGCTTTGTCAATTCCCCTGAGTATCAGCGCATCCTGACAATGTTACGCACACCACCCTCGACCGGCCTGTACGCATTAGGCGACTACCCGCACGATATCGGCATTCGTGCGATGATTCCCGGCGTTAAGCATGCCGAAGTCTTCAGCGTCATTCCCGATACGGAGATAAAAGCATTTCTTGATGGCATTCCATCGGTATGGCTCTTCCCGACCCACGACTCGTCCGAGGTGCGAAGTATAGCTCTACACGACGTGTATGCTTCTGTGCTCAAGGGCTATAACCATCTCATTCGCCTTGCGAGCCACATCGTGGCAATAGACGGCATACTCGAATATGAGGTGCCGGGGCTGTTCGAGTTTGAGATGCTCTCGATAATCGCCGACTTCGAGACCAGCCTCAATCCTTACATTGCGCTCAACCCATACATACAGCCCGTCAAGAATCACATGGCGCAGGTCACGCTGAAAATAATGGAGAACGAATTCGCATCCGCAACTTCTTCCAAAGAATTGTTCGGTATCTTAAAGTCGCTGCGCGTAGTGCAAATGGTGGCGCAAACGCTGACACCTGAGTTCCGAGCGCGTGTCAACGGCATCATCGAGACCATCGAAGAAAAGCTGCGGAAAGATAATCTCGACCTCTACGTAGCGCACGATAATCCTGTCAGAGCGCGGTGGATTGCGGGGAAGCGTCTAAACGCCAAAGGGGCTTGGAATACTTGGAGCGATCAGGCGATGGGAATGCGCCACGCTGCCATCGCAGGCTTTAAGGGAATTGATCTGCCGAAGTTCTACCGGCAGTCTGTAGAAATCTTAGAGAGCCTCCCACTACGAAAGAGCTATGGCAAAGACCTTTATAATATTGTGAAGAACCTTGCCCGCAGCATGACTCTTTATAATCGAATCCCGTATCAGCAGATGACGTACAGGGATTCAGCGGATCGGCTTGCCGCATACGGGTTACGCCTATTTAACTGGGCGGAGGAAACGGGAGGCTCGAATCGCGACTGTAAAATTATTGCGGAGTTCGCGGCGGCGGTTTACAAAGGACTGGGGTTGAGCTATAGCCAGGATCCCAGTTTGGGACTCGTCGTGCATCGTCTTCTCAGCAGCCAACTGCCAGACGGTAGCTGGGAAACCAATCCGCTCCCTGCGGATGCGCCGGAAAGACAGGCTGACTATCTGTATATGATGTATCGCGCAACGGGAGCAGCTATCAATGGCCTATGTCCGAAGCGGTTTGACGTACTCAATCCCGACAATACAAAGCTCGGATTAGCTTAACCTCGCCGTCCGGTTAAAAAGGCCGTTAACTTATCAGGCCCCTGACATAGTTCTTTTGAAACATTGTTCCCTGTTCTCTATCTAACCTTCAATCCATTTAATAGAGATGTCTCGCGTAGCTATGTTGTCCTGCTTGGCAAACGTTTGCTCTATGGATTGGTTTTTGGGAAATGGCCTGTCAAAGGGATAGCCCATACCTCGCTTATCCGGATAGATATCCTTCGCGCCACAGAAACTCATAGAGCTGCATTTCGTATCGTGGCCGACGTTATCCTTATTCCAATCCGTGACCATCACCATCATGCGAAATTCCATTCCCTCGCGCGTGCCCCGTGGCAGCAACATGGTGTAGGGCCATCCACACTTACAGTAATCATCTCCGGCCTCCGGCCCTTTCCCCGAGGTTGATCTGATACCATCCTTGGAATACTTCACTACCGGCTTTCTGATCACCGATGCCAATTCCGCAGATCGAAAGATGACTGCGGATTGAAGTGGCTTCAGGATATGTTGAAACTTATCCATCTCGACCCACATTCGTCTGTCTTTCGCCGCCTTCTTCGCTACGAGAAAGATGCGTACCGTCACCTTGTTGGTCTCGTTGATAAGATTCTTAACGCGTAGGAAGTAACAGAACTCTCTGTGATTAAGATATTCAATTGACAATGGATTGCCATTGCTATCTCGTACCTCCTCGCCCTTGCCTGTCGAAGAGTTATATCTCAAGAGGCTTCGCCTACGCATCATCGTCTGCAACTCGGCGGTGGTCTTACCGGCGGATGCAGGGTCTTTATCCCAATTCTGGCCGCCGAATGTTTTTTCTCCAAAGGCCTGACCATCGAATTCCGGTTGCTCCGAACCGGGAATCTCATCTTTAAAGCAAAGGATGATGTCTGGGCTTTGATGTTTTGTGGTCGAGTCCTTGAGTCCTCTACGCATCAGTACCTTCGGAGCATCCGACAGGTTATGAGGAGGTTGTTTCTGCTGCCAATTGAAGGAGACATCATCCACATGCTTGTGCCAGCGATAGAATACGGGGTCACAGATAGATTGATGGAAATCGGCCATGATACCGGCTGGTTGCTTCAGCTTGCCGTCCGGATCGTGGATGAAACAGATAAGATTATGACCCGTTCCATGATGATAACCATAGAAATCACCGTTCGCGGAGTGGGCATTCGGCTCTTCTATGCCACCGAGTGAATGAGGATTAATCGGGAGTTTTTTACCCTTGGGCGTTTTGAGATACCCGTGCTTTACGGCGGCAAGCACGCGATCACGGCTTTTCTCCAGTTCACCTACTGTAACTACAGTCTCATCATCGGGCCGGTTAATGTCCACCATCTTCAACCCCGGCTTTCGAGAGGCATACTCTGTTGGCCGACCGGGATCATATCCTTCGGGGATTTTCTTTCTATAGTCGCTCAAGGGCTTAACCGTAGCCATCCCCAGTGCCATCCGCTCCGTGTCGTAGCGTGCGATCATTTGCTGGTGCATGTAAAAGAACAACTCACCCTGCCTATCCTTAACGTCCTTCTTGCGATCCCAGCCGGGATAGACGACATGCCAGTGAGCATGGTGTTCATTGGCATCGGGGTCTTCCCTGAACCAATTCAGGGCTGATTCAGGATCAGTACTAAGCGCAGCCGCCATCTCAAGATCAGGTTGTTGTCTGGCCGCAACAACTTTTTCCGGCGCTCTTTGCTCAAACGGCAATATCGAAATCTTCGATGCAGCGTGGTTGTGTGTAATGAACACCCTCAGGGCGAATCTCACCAAGTCCAGGTTCTCCGTTTGTGCCGCCGCCTCGACTTCCTTCTGGACGGCTTTCAGGCCAGCCTCTCCTCCCACCGATTCGGCTATTGCCATCAACTTATTGACAAGTTTACCGGCACGCTTCACATGACCGGGAATAAAGGGCGAGAATCCCAGCGTGCTTTTTTCAGCTTCACCCCCAGCCGCAACCGAAGCACTGGCTAGACGGGTTGCTGTGGGGGAGCCTTCTGTCAGGAAATCATTTGTGAAGTTCTGTAATCCTTTATCTCCTGGTATCGGCAGCTTACGACGGCATGGTTCTCGGTGAAGTTTTTGCGGAGTTGCGGCTCATCTATCCAAGGTCAAACTGATTTTTGAGGACATAACCAATCATACGGCGATTAATAATTAGCTTAAAAGGCTGCGTCCATGTTTGCGACATGTAAGTAGTGAGTAAGGCATCAATGTCCTGAAAGGGAAGGCTTGGCAAAAGTCAAAGTGCGTCTTACCTGAGAGCAAGCGGGCAAGATGGTGGAACATTATTCCTGACGGAAATAGATGTCAACTCTTATTTGATTATTGGCCTCTGGTGGAGATTCCTTACCACGTTTTGTAGCTCCTTACATGTATCTCGAAATTTGCCTTCGCTTCTTATCAGTGTCCCTTGATATTTTGATTTGACATCTTTTGAATACTGGATACCATGCCTGGGCTGTGCATATTTGCCTGCAAAGTTGGCTTCAAGCTTCACTCTCGTTAACAGGGAACCCGTCGCGGCAGGCGCAGGTGGCGCTAACTGTGGCCCGGTTTCGTTTAATTACCTTTCCAAAGTAATTTCTCAGGAGAATAGCATGACTCAACAGAGAAAAAGATTGGTCAGCTTGCCGGGCAATCCTTTCGTAGGTAAGTGGACGTATAGAAGCTTCAAGCATATTGCTGACATGGCTACCGATTTAAACGAGCTTAAATTTGCAATCGGCATGCTCGCAATTGATGATTCCCCCCTGGGTAGTTTTAGCGGCCAATTAACTTTCAGTAAAACCTCACGATTTAAATTGAACGGATCATCAAGCTTCGGAAACCCATTCACAGTGCGTTTTCAGGGCGTGGGCAATGCTGCTGATTCAAAGGGACAAATCTACGACTATGTCGGGTATTTAGAACCACTCTGGCCCGATGGAATCAATCAAGTTCCGGCCATCGTGGGTTCCGTCATTCGCACTGTTCCACACGATGGAAAGCCAAGTGGCGTTGTTGCATCCTGGATTGCCGTAAAGCAACTCTAGACACTCCCACAAAATGGCCGCGTTGACGTTCATCGAAGATTGCCGGTCGGTTAAGCCTTTTCGGTGAACGTCGCGCCGATGCGCGCCAGCCACGCGACGCGCTCGTCGAGCGTGGCAAAGCGTGGGTCGTCGGTCTGGCCGCAGGTGTAGCGATAAAAAATCTGTTGCAGCACGATGGCGAGTTTGAAGACGGCGAACACTTCGTAGAAAGCGATGTTCGTCAGGTCGAATCCGGTTCGCGCGCCGTAGCGTTCGAGAATCTGGGCGCGTGTGTACCAACCTTCGCGATGCGTGACGGAGGCGACGGTGTCGCGCTGCGAAGCGGTCGAAGCATGCACCCAGTAGCAGAGTAAGATGCCTAAATCCACGAGCGGGTCGCCGACGGCGCTCATCTCCCAATCGAACACGCCGACGATGCGCCCCACATCGAGCGCGTCCAGCATCACGTTGTCGAGCTTGAAGTCGCCATGAACCAGCGTCGGCCTCTGCGGGTCGTGCGGCAGCCGTTCGGCCAGCCACGCGGCGAGCGCGTCCATCTCCGGCAACTCCGTCGTCCGCGAAGCTCGCCAGCGCTCGCTCCAACCGCGCACCTGTCGCCCGACGAATCCGGCTGGTTTGCCGAGTGCGGCCAGTCCGTGCGCTTCGATGTCAACCGCGTGCAAATCGGCGAGCGCGTCTACCAGAGCAGCGCTCGCACGGCGACGTTCGGCGGGTTGATCGGCCAACTCCGGCGGCTCGTCCGAGCGCACCACGAGGCCATGCCGACGCTCCATCACGTAAAATGTCGAGCCGGCAACGCTCTCGTCTTCGCAGAGCACGAAGGGACGCGGCGCGAGCGTGTAGACCGGATGCACGGCAACGAGCACGCGATACTCGCGCGCCATGTCGTGCGCCTTCGGAGGCACAGGCCCGAAAGGCGGGCGGCGCATCACGAACTCCTGGCTCCCGAAGCGCAGCAGGTAGGTCAGGTTCGAGTGGCCGCCGTGAAACTGCTCGACCGTCAAGGGCGCTCCGGCGTCGAACCGTTCGCCCAGCACGGCGGACAACCTCTCGCGCACGTACCTTGAGAGCGCATCCCAATCAAGCTGCTCACTCGCACGCACAGGCTTTGTATCCGTCGAATCTTGCATCTTCAAAATTACGCTGCGTCTTTTGCGTCTTCCACTTTTCAATGTCAGTCCTTGTACTTACTCAACTCCATCCGGGCGACTGATTCGATGTGAACTTCGTCGGGGCCGTCCGCGAGTCTCAGCATGCGCGCGTTAGCCCATGCGGAGGCGAGCATGAAATCATCGGAGACGCCCGCCCCGCCGTGAGCCTGCACGGCGCGGTCAATGACGCGCGACGCCACGCGCGGAGCCACGACTTTTATCATCGCGATCTCCGCACGGGACGCCTTGTTGCCGACCGTGTCCATCATCAGCGCGGCTTTCAACGTCAACAGCCGCGCCTGTTCGATCTCCATCCTTGAGTTTGCGATGTCCGCGCGAATGGTTCCCTGCTCGGAGATGGGTTTACCGAAAGCCACGCGCTCCATCACGCGCCGGCACATCGCTTCGAGCGCGCGTTCGCTCATTCCTATCAGGCGCATGCAGTGGTGTACGCGCCCCGGCCCTAGACGCCCCTGCGCGATCTCGAAACCGCGACCCTCGCCCAGAAGCATGTTCGAGGCAGGCACGCGCACGTCTTCAAAGACGACTTCCGCGTGGCCGTGCGGCGCGTGGTCGTAGCCGTAAACCGACAGCATTCGCTCGACCTTCACGCCAGCCGCGTCCAACGGCACGAGTATCATTGACTGCTGCCCGTGCATGGGCGCGTCCGCGTCGGTCTTGCCCATGAAGATACTGACCTTGCAGCGCGGGTCGCCCGCTCCGCTCGTCCACCACTTGCGACCGTTGACGACGTACTCTTCGCCGTCGCGCGTGATGGTCGAGCGAATGTTCGACGCGTCGGACGAAGCCACGTCAGGCTCTGTCATGGCGAAGCACGAGCGTATTTCGCCGTCGAGCAGAGGCTTTAGCCAACGCTCTTTCTGTTCGGGCGTGCCGTAACGGACGAGCACCTCCATGTTGCCTGTGTCCGGCGCGCTACAGTTAAAAATCTCCGGCGCGAACTCCGCCGAGCGTCCCATCAGTTCCGCCATCGGCGCGTATTCGAGATTAGTCAGCCCTGCGCCGTACTCGCTCTCAGGCAGAAACAAATTCCACAACCCCTCGGCCCGCGCTCTGGCCTTCAACTCTTTCATCAGGGGAACGGGCTGCCAGCGGTCGCCGTCGTCAATCTGCTCTTGAAACAGTTTTTCGTTCGGGTAGACGTGCTCCTGCATGAAAGCACGAAGTCTTTGATAAATCTCTTTCGCACGCGGCGAGACGTGAAAGCCGAAATAGGGATCGTCTCTTTGCATTGGTTAATGTTCCTTCTGCTTTCACGCGCGAGCGGGGACGAGTTAAGTACCGCAGGCAGCACTGACCGGGCGCTTCAATTTTGAAGATTCTCGAAGACGGTCGCCGCGCCCTGCCCGCCGCCGACGCACATCGTCACCAGTCCGTAACGACTCCGGCGACGACGCATCTCACCCAAAAGCTGCACGGTCAGTTTCGCGCCCGACGCGCCGAGCGGGTGGCCGAGCGCGACGGCCCCGCCGTTGACGTTCGTGCGCTCGTCGTCCATGCCGAGTTCGCGCATCACCGCCAACGCCTGACACGCGAACGCCTCGTTGAGTTCGATCAGGTCAATCTCTTCAAGCTTGAGTCCCGCGAGTTTCAACGCTTTGGGAACGGCCACGATTGGCCCCATTCCCATAATCTCCGGCGGCACGCCGCCCACTGCGTACGAGACGAAGCGCGCCAGAGGCTTCAGCCCCAACTCCTCTGCGCGCTCGCGCGACATGACGACGACGCCCGCCGCGCCGTCCGATGTCTGGCTGGAATTGCCCGCCGTGACAGAGCCTCTGACGTGGAAGACAGGGCGCAGTTTCGCCAGACCCTCCGGCGTCGTGTCGGGGCGCGGCCCCTCGTCCGTCTCAAACGTCAGTTTCCTTTGCTTCTTCTGCCCGTCATCCCCGACCTCGTTGATGACGATTTCGAGCGGCACGATGCCGTCGTCTTTGAAACGCCCCGCTGCCTGCGCCGCGAGCGCGCGTTGATGGCTGCGATAAGAGAAGGCGTCCGACACCTCGCGTGAGATGCCGTACTTGCGCGCCACATTTTCGGCGGTCAAACCCATACTCAAATAGACGTTCGGATTGTTTTCCACGAGATACGGATTCGGGCGAAACTTCGTGTTGCCGCGCAGCATGCTCATGGATTCCGTGCCGCCCGCGATGATGCACTCGGCCATCCCCGCCATGATGCGCTCCGCCGCCATCGCGATGGTCTGCGACCCCGAAGAGCAGAAGCGGTTAACCGTCACCGCAGGGACTTCGTGCGGCAGACCTGCGCGCAACGCCGCGATGCGCGCGACGTTCGTGCCCGACTCGCCTTCGGGCGTAGCGCAGCCGATAATCACATCCTCGATTGTCTCAGGCGGCAGCGCGGGAACGCGCCGGAGCAAATCCTCTATCACGGTCGCGGCCATATCGTCAGGCCGCGTGGTGCGTAGCGTGCCCCTCGGCGCTTTGCCGACGGCGGTACGCACGCACGCGACGATGACAGCTTCTCTCATAAAATCCTTTCTTCCGGCATGCGTTTAATTTCGTAGAGGCTTGCCCGTCGCCAGCATGTGTGTGATGCGCTCTAACGTCTTCGGCTCGCCGCACAGGGAGACGAACGCCTCGCGTTCGAGGTCGAGGAAATACTGCTCGTCCACCCACTGCCCTGCGGAGAGTTCGCCGCCCGTCAGGACGTGCGCGACCTTCAGGCTGACGTGCAAATCGTACTCGCTCATATAACCGCCCTGCTGCATGATGAAAAGCCCCGCGCGCAGTGCCGCCAGCGCGTCGCGCCCCGCCGCGTAAATTGTCTTGCCGCGCGCGGGCGCACAGTACCCGCCTTCGGCGAGTTCGAGCACGAGTCGTTTGGCTTCACCGATTTGATAATCCCGGTTCATCACTACGGGGTCGCCCTGATTGAGAAAACCGGAGAGACGCGCTTCGGCGGCGCTCGAAGATACTTTCGCCGTGGCGACGGTCTGAAGCGCCTGCTGTAGAAACGGCAGCGGGTCGGCATTCGTTACCCGCATCACGGGCGAGACGATGCGGCGCACCAACTCCTTACAACCGCCCGCGCCGGGAACAAGCCCGACGCCGACCTCGACCAGCCCCATGTAAGTTTCCGCCGCCGCGACCGTGCGCGCCCCCGCCAACGTGACTTCACAGCCTCCGCCGAGCGTGCGGCCCGCAGGCGCGACCACGACGGGCCTGGAACAGAAGCGCACGGCCATCAGCGCGTCCTGCATCTCACGCACGGCGCGCTCAATCGCGTCGAAGTCTCCCGCGCCCATCACTGCGGCGAGGTTCGCGCCGACAGAGAAGTCCACGCCATCGTTGCCGATAACCATCCCGCGCCAGTCTTTCGTCTCGACTTCTTCGATTGCCGCGCGCAGCATTTCAAGGATGTCTTCGTCGAGCGTGTTCATCTTAGTGTGAAACTCAAGACAGGCCACGCCGTCGCCGATGTCAACGAGGCTCGCGCCATTGTTCTCAAGCACCACGCGACCGGCTGTTTTCAAACTACGCAACTCTACTTTGCGCTCGTCCAAAGCCTCTGCGATGTAAGCCCGTCGAGCCGGGTCGTAGTAGCTCAACAGGTCGTTGTCGGAACGATAAAAAGTTTCGTTCCCTGCGTCGAGCATCTCTCTGACCCACGGCGCGACCGCGATGCCGCTCGCCTCCATCGCTTCGACAGTCTTCCGCACGCCGAGCGCGTCCCACAACTCGAACGGCCCCAACTCGTGCGAGTAGCCCCAGCGCATCGCCTTGTCCACGTTGATGATTTGATCCGTGATTTCGGGCACGCGCCGCGCGGCGTAGGCCAGCGTGTGATAGACGACGTGACGCGCAAGCGCGCCCGCCCTGTCGTCCTGCGCCAGCACGAATTCGAGTCGCTTGCCGAGCGGCTTGATCTTCAAAGCCTCTTTGATGGATGGAATGTCGGGTTCGCGCCGTTCACGGTATTCCAACGTCTCAAGATCGAGCGTGAGGATGTCGCCCGCCGCGCCCTTGGGCGGCTTCCTGTAAAACCCCTGCCCCGTCTTGTCGCCGAGCCGCCCGCGCTCCAACTGCGTCGCCCGCAGCGTGCCGAGGTTCTGGTCGCGCAGGACTTCGCGTGATTCGTCCTGCGCGATCAGTTCGTAGAGGTTGTCGCCGACCGAACCGGACACGTCGAGGCCGACCAAATCCTGTAGGCGGAAGAGGCCGGTCTTGGGGCGACCGATGAGCGGGCCGAGAATCGCGTCCGCTTCCTCGACCGTGTACCTGTTCTCAAGCACGAAGGCGAGCGCCGTCGCGCCGTTGACGGAGCCGAAGCGATTGGCGATAAAGTTCGGCGTGTCCTTGCAGACGACGACGCCTTTGCCCAGACGCCGCTCGGCGAAGCCGGTCATAAACTCGATAATCTCAGGCTTCGTCTCACGCGTCGGAATCACTTCAAGCAGCTTCATGTAGCGCGGCGGGTTGAAGAAGTGCGTGCCGAGAAAGTGAGCCTTGAAATCCGCTGAAGCTTCCGCCGAGATAGAGGCAATCGGCAGCCCCGACGTGTTACTTGAGACGATGCTGTTCGACTTCCTCGCACGCTCAATGCGCGCGATCAACTCGCGCTTCGGCTGTAACTGCTCGACGATGGCTTCAATGATCCAGTCCGCTTCGCCGATCCACTCGAAGTTGTCTTCCAGATTGCCGACGGTGACTAGCTGCGCTGCTTCGGGTGTGAAGAAGGCCGGGGGCTTCGACTTCTTCAGTCGTTCGAGCGAAGCGGCGACAATCCGGTTACGCACCTGCGGTCTATCGAGCGTGAAGCCGCGCTTCTCTTCTTCGGGCGTTAACTCTTCCGGCGCGATGTCGAGCAGGTAGACGGGGATTCCGGCGTTCGCCACGTGCGCCGCGATACCGCCGCCCATCGTCCCAGACCCCACGACCACGACGCGGTTGATTGTGTAGCTCATTCTCTCTCCGACCCGGCTTGAGTTATTAGGCGTATAAATAAAATCCGTGCGCGCGACAATCAATCGAATTCAGGCCGCCACCCGTCAAACACTTTTGCTTCGTCAACGCTACCTGAGCGCCGGCAGGATTTGCCGGATGCCCGGATGGGAATGTGTTTTCAGAAGTGTCCAAAAGTGAAAAACGGCGGACGCTGTCCACCGCTAAGCCGTTGAAAATGTGATAGCGGGGGGGAGACTTGAACTCCCGACCTCGGGGTTATGAATCCCGCGCTCTAACCGGCTGAGCTACCCCGCCACGGGTTGGGTTGAAGTAGTGATTATAGGGATGAGAGTTGAAAGGTCAAGCAGGGTCGCGTGCGCGCGGCTCCGGTTTGCGCGGGGGGTGCGGGACGGGTATCATCGCTTTCGTTTTTAAGCTGGAATTAAGAAAGAGCGGTGTGCTTATGACGAGTCTCATTCACCGTCCGAGACGACTCAGGCGGCGCGCGGGTTTGCGTGCGATGGTGCGCGAGTCGCGACTGTCGCGCGAGAATCTGGTGCTTCCCTTTTTCGCCTGCACGGGCGCGGGTGTGCGGCGCGAAGTGGCGTCCATGCCGGGCGTTTTCAACCTCTCCGTGGACGAGGTGGCGCGCGAGGCGACGGGCGCTTTTGACGTGGGCGTCCCGGCGGTGATCCTGTTCGGACTGCCGGAGTCGAAGGACGAGACGGGGTCGGGCGCATATGCGCGGCAGGGCGTCGTGCAGGAAGCGATTCGCGCGTTGAGACGAGACGCGCCGGAGTTGGTGATTATCGCCGACACATGCCTGTGTGAATACACTTCGCACGGGCATTGCGGAGTGGTGCGCGAGGGCGAGGTCTTGAACGACGAATCGCTGGAGCTTCTGGCGCGCACCGCCGTCAGTCAGGCCGAAGCGGGCGCAGACATCGTCGCGCCTTCGGCGATGATGGACGGGCAGGTCGGCGCGATTCGCGAGGCGCTCGACGAATGATGGAAACTTTGACGAGTATCAAGCGCGCAGGGGCCGACATCATCATCACGTACTACGCGCGAGAGGCCGCGAGAGAACTAAACTGATGAATGCGGCAGTGATGAATGATGAATGAAAGACAAGCTGTCTTAATTCATCATTCATCACTGCCGCATTCATCAGTTTTTATGGTCGTGGATTGGTCAGGCGCGTGAAGCCGAGGATGGCGCAGACGGCCCCGAACAGTGGGAAGAGATCAATGAAAGCGCCGATGCTGAGCACGAGTTCTGAGTCGTTGCTGAGAAGGCCGAGACCGAGCAGCAGGAAATGCAGGTGAAACAGCAGGAGGCAGACGCAGGCCAGCGCGAACCAGCGAGTCGAAGCTCCGAAGGCGCGGGCGCGTGCGAAGCCGAGGACGGCGGCTACCAGCCAGCCCAGCGCGCCGCACACCAGCAACAGAAGAAAGACCGGCGCAAAAAATTTCGGCGCGCGGTAAATCTGATCCGCCGCTTCCTGAAACGCGAGCATTGAAGTAGTGAGCATCGAAGGGGTTTCTCCTCGTGGCTGATGTCGGGCAAAATAAAGCGCCGTCTGCTGTACGGTCAGGCTGATCCCGATGGCCGAACGCAAACGGCGGCAAGCTCACACCCGCGTGGCACGTGCGAGACGAGTCGGCTCTCCGGCGCTGCCGTCAACGCCGTGCGAGAGCCGCTCCGTCGCAATGTTGTGACCTCACGGGTCGGCGAGTTCCCTGGTCTTTACTGCGTGATGTGGATTTCCTCTTCCGCGCCTGAATGACGCAGGAAGATGCCGAGCGCGCAGACGCACAGAACGACGGCCCCGGCAATCGCCATCCACAGGTGCGGCGTATTCCCGTTCGGGTCTTTGGTCGCCGCAAACAGGTAGAACTCGTAGCCCGCAAACACGAGCGCGGCCAATCCAACAATCCCAAGCAAAACGTCCAGCATGCTTTTCATCTTGAACCTCCGGCGTTCGTCTGTCGAAAAGTAACGGCTTAACGGATAAAGCCCGGCAACGCTTTTTAATGAGTTCGTAGAATGCGTCGGGTCTGGCGCTCCGGTCGTATCCCGGTACGGCTTCGGATTCGCGCTTATGTTACCGCCCTCCCACGCGAGAAGCAAGAAAGTTTTTAAGCCAGCCTCATACGCGCAGCCGGTGCAGGCGATAGCAGAAAGCCCTCCGACTCAGAGGGCTTTCTCATCCCGCAGATAAGTCTGTGACGACTTCCGGGCGGTCGTCTCGTCTGATCGGTCTACCGGCTATTGACCATGTTGCAGAAACACGTCCCACGCCCACCTGCCAACCTGCTGCCCGTGCGCGTCCCTGACCTTCGCACGGTAGCGGAACTGGTTACCATACTGGTCAACGCGCTTCGACTCCTTGTAGTCAAGCTCAATCGTCAGCACGCCGAGGCCGGGCAGCGTGTGCAACTCTTCCGGCTCTGAGACCCCGTTATGATTCGTGTCCTGCCACAGCCGCAAGCTGGTGAATACGTGATCTCGGCTGTCAATCACACCATCACCGTTGCCACCCTGCGCCGGTTTGTCGAACTCAGCAAGCGCGGCAAAGCCGTTGGGATGCGCCGACGTAGGCTGCGGCGAAGCGCCGCCGAATAACTCAGAGCCGTCATCAATCGTGCCGTTACCGCTGCGGTCGAGGGCGAGCCATGCGTCATCTGTGTTGGCAGATGTCCAGGCCACGCCGCCAGCGTAGCCGTCACTGTTGAGGTCGAAGTTGACGCCCGCGGCGGCGCTCGTGAGGGCGAAGCCGTTCCCACGCACGTCTATCAGGACTGGACTACAATTGCAGCTGCAAGTTACGTCATCGAACGGGCAACATTCTAGGAAATCGCTGAGACTTTCTCGAATCAATCTGTGCCTTGCAATCTACGGTACTCGGTTTGGAACCTTGCGGGCAATCGGAGGTACAGTCGTAACGCTGCTCGGGCGGGCAACCTGACTGCGGGATGGCAGCCTTCGCGGGTGCCCAATACCTGTTTATCAGCGAACCAAGCAGACCGTCGGGCGGGCTTTCTTGTCGGCTTTCTGTGCCGAAGTTTCCGGCGCGACCGTGTCAATAAACTTGAAGTCGTGGAGTTTGCCCCAGGACAGGATGGTGATGGACGAGTTGCGGACGACGATGTCTTTCACATGAGTAACGTTCTGCCGTCCTGACGGTGAGTTGTAGAGGAAAGCGTACTCCTGGATTTTTACACCGCTGGGGTCGTACTCATAAACGGTCGCCGTCGTAGATAACCCGTTCATCCCGACCCACAGATTTCCCGTGACGGGATCAACGACAGCGGAGTTAATAATCGTAATCCCACCCGTGAGGTCTGCTTTTCTGTCACGCAAGAAGCCATTTGCCTTCTCGCGCTGGAAATCAATCGCCTCCCCTGCGATGGGAAATTCTTTAACGAGTTGTCCCTTCTTGGAGAATATCGCTGTGTAGGTTAACGGGGCGTACATTGTGACGTAGTAGATTTCACCTGCCGGCCCGACTGCGACTTTGCCCCTGTTTAAAAACTTGTTCTCTCCGGGATCGTTATCGAAAGGCTTCATCTCGCCGAAGCTTTTCAGTAATTCCCCCGAGGGGCTGTAGAGGTGCAGGAGTTTATCGTTGGCGGGCGAGGCGACCACAAGGTTGCCGTCGTCGAGCACGGCGAGTGAAGTGGGCTGAAAGACGGGAAAGATTTTGAGCCTATGCCCCTCCGGGTCAACGACCCGCACTTTTGAATCTGAACCAGCCAAGTAAACGTCGCCTTGCGGGGCGACAGCGAAGGTCTCAACATCGGGCACGGATAAGGCAATCCTCTTAAGGGCCCTCCGTTCCCGATTGTAAGCTATCACATCTCCCGACTGCGTGAGGGCGTATAGAGATTGCCCGTCATGGGGAGCGGTAGCCATAGCCTTCTTCGCGAGGACATCATCGAGGAGGCTTTCGGATGTCTGGAGGATGGTGAGGGGTGCGCGTCCACGTTGTGCGTTGTTCTGTCGCGTACCGACGGCCACGCCAAGTAATATGGTTAATGAGGTAAGCGCTATTAGTATTCTGGCGCGAGTATTCATTGGTGAGTCTCCTTCCATGTAGGGTGAGTTTCTAATTTGAGCAACTGGCTGTGGAGGCGAAAACTAATTGATCATTGGTTTTCGAGCCATCTCACGATCAGGAACAATGCAAATGCAAGAACTCCAATGATTGGAATTCCATAGCTAATGAGAGTAAGCCACGCCGCATGCGATTTTGAAGTTGAGCGGGGCATTCTCATATTTAATATGATCGTGAGTGCCAGTGCGAATGAGATTGACGGAACCTTGCGAGTATTTCGTCAACCGCAGGCTGACGAAATTGAGGTCTTCGTCAACAGAACCGATGCGATGAGTACCCTTATAGCTCACTGCTATCAGATAAAGCAATGATTATTTTGCCGGTATCTTGCAACACCAGCCTTACTCAAGAGAATCAACAAGAACACCCCTTTTATCTTTACAATCAGGGTCTTTCGCTTTGTGTGGCTGTCCCTCACCAGCGACCTTCCACGTGGTGTAGAACTCGACGCATCCGAGTGCTTGGGCGGGGAATCATCTCTAGCCACTGCCGCGAATCTGTCTGGCCGAGCCGTGAGCTGATGGCTGTCTGCTGACCGCCGACTGCTTACAAGATTATGCGCCTGTCCCCGGCCCGGCGTGTGATGCGCTCGCGGTCGAAGTATTCGAGGAGCGGGATGGCGTACTTGCGCGAGACGCCGGAGATTTCCTTGAAGGCGGCGACATCAATCAGCCTCTCCGGCTCGTGGCGCGCGGCGTATGCGCGCAGCGCGGCGATCAGGCGGTCGAGCGCCTCTCGATGGAAGAACAGGTCTTCGCGGACGCGGACGAGCGCGCCCGCGTCAATCAGCAGTTGAAAAATTTTGCGGGCGTGTTCGCGGCGGCTGCCGGCGGCACGCGCGAGCGCCTCTTCGAGCGCGGGCGCTTCGAGAGCGGCATCGCGGTAAAGCCCTTCCAGGCGGTCGCGCAGTTCAGCGTCGGCGGGAGAGAGTTCGAGACTGTGTTTGCTTGAGCGCACCACGTCGCGCTCCGAGACGAGCGCGCCGGCTGCTCCGGCGCGGTTGAGCACGGCGCGAAAGACTTCCGGCGCGGCGTGCGTGAAGACGCGCTCGCGCAGAGTTTCGCGCGGCATGCCGCGCGCGAGCGGTTCGCGTGCGTGGTGCGCCTCGACCTCTTCGGCTGTGCGCCGCAAAAGCGTGTCGAAGACTTCGCGCGCGACGAACACGCTATCCGCCTCGACGACCGAACCGCGCCGCATGGCTTCGCCGAGGGCGTCGTCCATCACTTCGTCGCGCCAGCCCGTGCGCGCAGACAGCCCCGCGCGCCTCAAGCCCTGCTCGCCCGCCGACTCGACGAAAAAGGCGACGCGCTCGCCTGCGTCCGCCTCTGCGAGCGATGCGAGACGCGCGCGTGCGTTCAGCCGGTCACGCCCGCGATGCTTCGACGCGTGCGCGTCGAGCACGCGCCCGCCCGCGACTGTGTGCTGCGGTGAATAAGAACGAAGGATGAAGCGCTCGCCCGGCAAAGCCGCGACCGGAGATTCGAGGCGCAGTTGCGCGAAGCCGCTCGCGCCCGGTTCGATCTCGCCCTTCTCTTCCAAAACCTGCACGCGTCCCAGCACCTCCGCCGTGCCGAGATGCACGCGCACACGCTGGCGCGAGCGCAGAGAGCGCGGCGCGCTTTTCAGAACCTCAATGCGCGCGTCAATGATCTGCGCCGGCAGCAGGCGACCCGCAGGCGCGAGCAGCATCCCGCGCTCAATCGCCGAGACCTCGACACCGCCGAGATTGAGCGCCGTCCGCTGCCCCGCGCTCGCTCTTTCGACGTGCGCGCCGTGAACCTGCACGCCGCGCACGCGCACGCGCTGGCCCGGCGGCAGCAACTCCAACTCCTCGCCTTCCGAGATGCTTCCCGCGACGAGCGTGCCCGTCACGACCGCGCCGAAGCCGCGCATCGTAAACGCGCGGTCAACTGGAAGGCGCGCGATGGTCTCGGACGAGCGCGCGGGCACATTCAATGCGAGTGCGCGTAGCGTCGCCTTCAACTCGTCCAGCCCCGCGCCCGTCCGCGCGCTGGCGGCGACGACGGGCGCGCTTTCGAGGAATGAACCTGCGACGAGTTCTTCCGCCTCCGCGCGCACGAGTTCGAGCAGTTCTTCCTCGACCGCGTCAATCTTCGTGAGGACGACGAGGCCGGACTTGATTTCGAGCAAACGGCAGATGTCGAAGTGCTCGCGCGTCTGCGGCATGACGCCCTCGTCGGCGGCGATGACGAGCGCGACGAGGTCTATGCCGTGCGCACCCGCCAGCATGTTCTTGACGAAGCGCTCGTGGCCGGGCACGTCCACGAAGCCGACGCGCACGTCGCCGAGGTCGAGTTCGGCGAAGCCGAGGTCAATCGTGATGCCGCGCTGTTTTTCTTCCGGCAGGCGGTCGGCGTCCACGCCCGTCAGCGCGCGCACGAGCGAAGTCTTTCCGTGGTCAATGTGTCCGGCTGTGCCGACGATGATGGAACGCATACGCTCGTGAATAGTAAATCTTCAAACGTGAATAGAGAAATAGCCGCCACCCTTCACGTCTTTCGATTCGCGTTTGACGGCCTTTCTCAGAGCCGGCGAAAGACGCCGGCGATGTTGGAGAAGTCGTCCGTCCAGACGACGAATTTGTGCTCGCGCTCATCGGGCGGACGCCAGCGCGCGTCGGCGTCGAGCGGGCGGAGGTCTTCGGGACGGCGCGCGACGACGGCCCAGCGCGAGGCGTCTCTGCCGCTCGCGGGGTCGTATGTTGAATCGTCGAAGACGAGCGCGGGCAGGCTCGCGGCGTGCGCGAGTCCGCCGACGACCGTATCCAGATTCAGCGTGCGGTTCGAGAGGTGGAAGGCGACGAGGCCGCCCGGCGCGAGTTTCGAGAGATAGAGTTCGAGCGCCTCGCGCGTCAGGAGGTGCGCAGGGATAGCGTCGGAGCTGAAGGCGTCGAGGATGATGAGGCCGTACTGGGCGTCAGGAGCTTCGCGCAGTTTCAGCCGTGCGTCGCCGAGCACGACGGCGACGGGCGCGGCGGCGCAGGTTTGCAGGTAAGTAAAATAGTTCGGGTCGCGGGCGATGCGTTCGACGGCGGGGTTGATCTCGTAGAACGTCCAGCGTTGTCCCGGCGTCGAGTAAGCCACGCTCGCGCCTGTGCCGAGTCCGACGACGGCGACGTTTGAAGAAACGCCACGGCCTTTGAACGCCTCGAAGACAGAGCCGAGCGGCCCGTCTCGATGATAATAAGAAAGCGGCTCGCAGCGCCGCGCAGGGTCGAGGAGTTGCCGACCGTGGAGCGTGCTGCCGTAGCGGAGCGCGTGCAGCGTTTCCGTGGAGTTGAGGCTAACGCGCAGCGTGCCGTAAAAATTTCTCTCTGCGTGGAGCGTCTTCCAGCTCGACTCCGTGAAGACGAGACTGCCGAGCATAATCGCGCCGAGGCCGAGCGCAAAGCGCACGCGCCGCTTCGTGAAGAAGTGGTTGAGCAGAAAGAGCGGCAGGCCGATGACGACGGCGATCTTCTCAACCATCCTGATCTCCAACGGCGCGACGGCGAGAGCCAGCGCGGCGGTCAGCGCGCCGACGCCGAGCGGCAGTAGATAGTCTAATTGACGCTCGCGCGCCGTCTCTTCCGCCGCCGGCATCTGTGCGGCGGCAGGAGTTTTGAGTGTAAGGAAGCGAAAGAGTCCTTTCTTTTCGTCGCCGGTTTTTTCGCCGGCGGCGACGCGCGGTTCGGGCGACGGGCGCAGCAGGCACGCGAGCACGATCACAAGCGGGTATTCGAGCACGACGCTGAAGATCAGAGGCGCGACGAGCGCGTTGAAGACTCCGCCGAGCGCGCCGCCGAGGGCCAGCCAGAAATAAAATTCCGCGAGGTGCTGCGCGTCTGGGCGCTCGTCCGCCAGTTGCGCGTGGCAGACGTAAGCC
>JAIVJG010000131.1 GCA_020200155.1 Acidobacteriota bacterium
GGCGAGACCTGCTTGATCGGTTCACCTCGGTCTTCCGCGAGGATGGCCTGCACGATGGGGAGCGAAAGCGTGTGCTTTTTAGAGATGCCGGGGACGGCCTTGCCTTTGGCGTAGACGGCGTGCCGCCCGTGCTCCTGATACCACTCGGCGAGGCTCGCCGTCTTGTGCATCTCTTCAATAATCTGCCGCCAGCCGACGCCTGTGTTGTAAGCGCAGAAGGAAATCTCACCTTCCTGCGTGCCGTAAGGGATGACGCACATCTCCGTGCGGCGGAAGTCGTAGTTGAATAAATCCTGAAACCACATGCCCTCGACGCAGAGCACGCGCCAGATGTCGTTCGGGTCTCCAGCCGCCGCGCCTGCCATAGTTTGCGCCTTCATGCGGTCGTTGCGATCCGAGTTCGAGTTGGTCGAAGACGGCTTGAAGAGATTGAGTATCTGCGAGATAGGAAAACCTTCGGGCGCGCGTGTGGCGTCGAAGTTACGCATGATCGCCATGCCGAGTTGCGCGTAAGAGAGTTTCTTGCCGCGCGCCGTGTCGGTGATGACGGCCACGTCCTTCATAAACTGTTCGTAGTCGAAGAAATCGAAGAGCGACTTGAATTCGCCCGTCTGACTGTTGACGACCATCAGCGTGAAGATGCCGCAGTTCGGGTGGCAGTTACACGAAGACCAGCCCCACGGCGCGTCCGCGCCTTGCAGCATGTCCATGACGGATGTGAAAGCCGAATAAGAAGAGAGCGGGAACCAATCGTTGAGTGCGCGGAGGCGTCCCTCCAGTTGCGTTTCGAGGTCTGACGCCATGCCGGCGAGCGTGTAACGCTGCTTGTGACGAATGTCGTCGGGCACGTCTTCGTCGCGTCCCGTGAAGGAGACGGGCTGGAAGGCGATGGTCTGCACCTTGTCAATGTTCTTCGCCGCAAACTCGACGATCTGGCCGATGGCGTCGTTGTTGATGGTGTTGACGATGGTCGTGACGAGTGTGACCTTGATGCCGACGCTCGCGAGATTTTCAATCGCGCGCAGCTTCACGTCGAACAAGTTGCCGACGCCGCGATGCTTGTTTTTCTCTTCGCTGACGCCGTCGAACTGTAGATAGACGCCGTGCTGGCCGGCGGCCTTCGCGGCCTTGCAGAACTCGATGTCTTCGGCATAGCGAATGCCGTTCGTGGCGGCGAGAATGCGATAGAAGCCGACCTTCTTGGCGTAAGCGACGGCTTCGAGGAAGTAGGGCGATAAAGTAGGCTCGCCGCCGGAGAAGAGGATGATGACCTGTCGCCTGGGCTTGAACGAGACGGCGCGGTCTAAGATCGCCTTCGTGTCCTCGTAGGTCGGCTCGTGGACGTAGCCGACCTGATTGGCGTCCATGAAGCAGGGGTTGCACATCATGTTGCAGCGGTTCGTCAGATCAACCGTGAGCACTGCGCCGCGACCGAACTTGATGTCGGAAGTGCCGTGATGATGGACGTGCTTGTCTTCGGAGGTGCGGAAGTCGCGCCCGTAGAAGAGCGATTCGATGCGTTCGAGAAAGCGCGCGTCGGTCGCCATCAAATCTTTGAACTCGCCGTGCTTAGCGCAGGTCTTCTGCATGAAGACCTGCCCGTCTTCCTCGAAAATCTGCGCCTTGATTTCGCCCGGATGCTGGTGCATCAGGCTCTCAAGCGTCGCCTCGCCGGTGATGACGGCATCGCGGACTTCCTTGACGCAGCGCGGGCACAGTGAATCCGTCTCGCGCGGGAAACCGAGCGGCGGCGCGGTGCGGTCGTAGGATTTCAGGAGCGGCCCCGGTGCCCACGTCGGGCGGATGGCCTCGCCTTCGGGCAGACGCTGGTTGACCGACTGAAAAGCCTTCCACGCCACGTCCGAAAGATTCGAGATGAGCGTCGAAGTTTTGACGCCGCTGAATCTCGGCTTCTCCATTTCTCCACGGCGGAATTGATCGCTGAACAAGACTCTCTCTCCTTATCAGGGAAGACGGCGCGCGGAAGATTTAGTGCGCCGGCCACTGCATTGATAATTGCCTTTAAGACGATAGCCTGCATTTACCCCGGTCGGGCATGAGCAGGCTATGTTAACGCGACATAATACAGGGTATTGGCGTGTAAAGACAAGACGTTAAGCTGCTTTGACGATGCAACGCGGCGGGCAGCGTCAATTCGCGGCCAACTATAGCCGTTTGCCGTTGTGTGTGACTTGAGAGCGCGTAGCGGAATTCCCGCTTGATGTCCGCACTGCATGCCGTTGCGGGGGCGCGAGCGAAGGATGTACCATCGCCCGCGTCTCGAAACTTATGGAAGCACACTCGACAGCCGTCATCAGTCCGCGCGCCGCGATTGCAGCGGACGTTCGCGTCGGCCCTTACGCCGTTATCGAAGAAGAGGTCAACATCGAAGCGGGCTGCGAGATCGGCGCGCACGCTGTCATCAAGCGTTTCACGAGTCTGGGGCGGCGCAACCGCGTCTTTGAGCATGCCTGCTTAGGCGGCGAGCCGCAGGACGTAAAGTTCAAGGGCGAGTCGAGCACGCTGCGTATCGGCGACGACAACCTGATCCGCGAGTACGTGACGATTCACCGCGCCAGCGGCGAGGGCGAGGTGACGCGCGTCGGCTCGCGCAATTTTCTGATGGTCGGCGTTCACGTCGCGCACAACTGCGAGGTCGGCGACGACAACGTCTTCGCCAACGGCGCGGCGCTCGCCGGCCACATCAACGT
>JAIVJG010000294.1 GCA_020200155.1 Acidobacteriota bacterium
CCCGCTCCGACAACCGTCGAGAACCTGATGGGCTCATTGTCTGCGCATCAGGGTTTGTTTGCCGCGCTCGCGCTGGCCGCAATTCTCGGAGTCGTCGTTGCGAGACAGCGCAAATTGCTGGAAACAAAGTCTGCCGCGCCGTTAGGCAGTCCCGTCGCGTAACATCGCCGCTCGCGTGCAACGGCGTGCGATCACCGTTTCGGGGATCGTACAAGGAGTCGGATTTCGGCCTTTCGTCTTCGGCCTTGCCACGCGCTTGCAGCTCACCGGATTCGCGCGCAACGATGCGGCCGGTGTCAGCATCGAGGTTCAGGGCACGCGTCACATCGTCGATGAATTTCTCGCCACGCTGACGCGAGAGGCTCCCGCGCTTGCGCGGATTGAGACTATCTCGTCGCGCGTAGTCGCGCCTCAAGACAGCGCGGGGTTCGAAATCCGCGAGAGCGATTCGGCGGGCAACGCAGATGTGTTTATCTCGCCCGATGTCGCAACCTGCGGCGATTGCCTACGCGAACTCTTCGATCCCGCGGACTGCCGTTACGGCTACCCGTTCATCAACTGCACAAACTGCGGTCCGCGCCTAACGATTGTTACCGGCGCACCCTACGACCGCGCGAGCACGACGATGGCGTCGTTCTCGATGTGCGACGCGTGTCGGGCCGAATACGGGAACCCGTTCGATCGACGATTCCATGCTCAGCCGATTGCGTGCGCGCTCTGCGGTCCACAACTCCGGCTGCTCGGTGAGCACGGGGAGCTGCTTGAGGCTGACGACCCGCTGCGGGACTTCGCGAGCGCGGTGCTCAGCGGCCAGATCGGTGCGCTGAAAGGACTCGGTGGATTCCATCTCGTCTGCGACGCAACGAACGAACATGCCGTCCAACGACTTCGATCGCGCAAGCACCGCGAAGAGAAGCCGTTCGCCGCCATGTTCCGCGATGCGGCGACCGCCGCGGCGCATTGTCACATCACCGCCGTTGAGGAAGACCTGCTGCGGTCTCGTGCCGCTCCGATCGTCCTGCTGGCGCGAAAGGAACGTTCCGGTGTCGCAAACGCGGTGGCTCCCGGCAATCCACATTTGGGCGTAATGCTTCCCTACACGCCCATCCACCATCTGCTCGTGGAAGCGGTGACTCACGTGCCGCTCGTGATGACTTCCGGCAATCGTTCCGACGAACCGATCGCGCGCGAGAACGATGAAGCAGTCGAACGATTACGCGGGATCGCCAACGTGTTCCTCGTTCACGACCGGCCGATTCATGTGCGTTGCGATGATTCCGTGACGCGGATCGTTGCCGGACAGGAACTGCCCATCAGACGCTCACGTGGATATGCACCGCACGCCATTAAGGTGCCGTTCAACGCACCGGCCCCGATCCTCGCAGTAGGTGGCCAATTGAAGGGAACGTTCGCGCTCGCGCGGCAGAATCATGTCTTCCTCAGCCATCATCTTGGCGACCTTGATCATCATCAGGCTTACCTCGCCTTCGAGAACGACATCGCCCTTTACCGGCAACTATTTAAATTCGACCCCGCGTGCATCGCGCATGATCTGCACCCGGATTACGCCTCCACCCACTATGCGCAAGCGACGAGGCTGCCACTCATCGCAGCGCAACATCATCATGCGCACATGGCAAGTTGCATGGCTGAAAATTGTCTCACCGAACAGGTGATCGGGGTGACGTTCGACGGCCTCGGCTACGGAACTGACGGAGCTGTCTGGGGCGGTGAATTCCTGATCGGCGACTACGCCGGTTTCGAACGGGTTGCGCATCTTCGGTATGTCGGCATGCCGGGCGGTGACCAGGCGACGCGCGAACCGTGGCGTATGGCGCGGGCGCATCTCCGGGACGCCGACACAGAATGCGCGGAGTTCGATTGCCGCATTGCGGACACAGAGCGGCGAGTCATTGAGCAAATGCTGGTCCGATCATCCGCGCGGTCGTTTCTGACGTGCAGAACAAGAGTGACAAGCGAACGATCGCGCGTCGTTTTCATTCCACTTTGGCTTCTATGATCACTGACGTATGTCAGCGCATCAGCCGGGAGCGAGGTATCAACTCAGTCGTTTTGAGCGGCGGTGTTTTCATGAACGCGTTACTCGTCGCTGAAGTGCTCGCTCGTCTCGAGAGCGCGGAGGTGCGCGTTTATCGGCATCGACTTGTTCCGGCAAATGACGCAGGATTGAGCCTGGGTCAGGCGGCCATTGCAGCCGCCGGTCTCAATACGAATATTATCGAACCCGCTGTGAGCTGATTATGTGTCTCGGAATTCCAGGCAAAGTCATCGAGATCCGACACGAGCACGACGTGCGAATGGGAAAGGTCGATTTCGGCGGCGTGTTTAAATCCGTCTGTCTCGAGCACGTAGCGGACGCGCAGATCGGCGACTACGTGCTGGTGCATGTCGGCTTCGCGCTCGCTAAGATTGATGAAGAGGAGGCGAAGCGCGTCTTCGAGGTGCTCGACCAGATGGGTGAGCTCTCCGAAGTGCGTGAGACGCCAACAAATCTGCCGTTCACATACGTGGGGAACACCTCATGAAGTATCTCGAAGAATATCGCGATCGCGCGGCGACTGATCGGCTCGCGCAGGCGATTCGGCGGGTCACCACCCGGCCGTGGACCATCATGGAAGTCTGCGGTGGACAGACGCACACGATCGTCCGCTACGGCATCGACGGCCTCCTGCCCCAGAACGTCGAGCTGGTGCACGGGCCGGGCTGTCCGGTCTGCGTCACGCCACTCGAGCTCATCGACAAGGCGCTTGAGATCGCAGCGCGTCCTGATGTGATCTTCTGCTCGTTTGGCGACATGCTGCGCGTGCCCGGGAGCAAGAGTGATTTGCTTACCGTCAAAGCCGCCGGTGCCGACGTGCGCATTGTCTATTCGCCGCTCGACTGCCTTAATATCGCGGAGCAGAACCCGCAGAAAGTCATCGTCTTTTTCGCGGTTGGATTTGAAACAACTGCGCCGCCGAACGCCATGGCAGTGTGGCAGGCGAAGCGGCGCGGCATCGAGAATTTCGCGGTGCTCGTCTCGCACGTGCTCGTGCCGCCGGCGATCCGCGCCATCATGTCGTCGCCGAAAAATCGCGTGCAGGGGTTTCTCGCTGCCGGCCATGTTTGCACCGTTATGGGCTATGAGGAATACGAGCCGCTCGCCGCGGAGTTCAACATCCCGATTGTCGTCACTGGCTTCGAGCCGGTCGATCTGATGGAAGGAATTTTCGATTGCATCCGCATGCTCGAAGAGGGGCGCGTCGGCGTGGAAAATCAATATTCGCGCGCCGTGCAACGCGCCGGCAACAAGTCAGCACTCCGGTTGCTCAGCGAAGTTTTCGACATCGGCGACCGCAAATGGCGCGGCATCGGAAACATCCCCAAGAGCGGCTATCGACTCACACCAGCGTATGCGCACTATGACGCAGAGCAGCGCTTCGGCGTCGCCGCTATAGAAGTTCCCGAATCCGCTCTTTGCATGAGCGGTTTAATCCTGCAGGGCTTGATGAAACCGCACGAGTGCCCGCAATTTGGCAAACGCTGCACACCGGAAATGCCCCTTGGCGCAACAATGGTTTCCTCCGAAGGCGCGTGCGCCGCTTACTACAACTACGGCCGCTTCCGCGAAGCGCAGGTCGCCTGACCCAGTACGCCGACGATGCTGGAAGTATTGAAAATCGAGAAACTGAAAGCGTGCGATAACGATCACTAGCATTCGCCCGTGCGAAATCTGGGCTCGGAGGGAACCCGACCGATGCGCGGCGAAGTGCAGCTGTCGAAGTGGGTTTAGAATCACTCCCGAAGCACCCTGAAAAGGCAACACCCGAGTGTCAGTCTCGTGCGACCGGCGCCGCTTTACAGGCAAGCGCAGGGGCGTTTATTTAATCATAGTAACTGTAAATCAGCTATGCCAGGGTGGCGAAATTGGCAGACGCGCCAGACTTAGGATCTGGTTCCGAAAGGATTAGGGGTTCGAGTCCCCTCCCTGGTAATTTGTCGACGTGACCGCCCGATTATTTTCTTCGGTTTCGCGTCGGCTTTTATATTAAGTTCGTCTGATTATGTCTTCGCCGCGGCGTCTCTACTTCACCCAGCTCATTCTCGCTGTTACGACGATCACATTTATAGCTTTTGCGCCTTCCGCTGACGCACGGAAGCGTGACGAACTCGAGCTCGCGAAATCACCAGAGGATCCGGCTTTAACTGCGCGGCTGGTTCAACTCTCGCGGACGGTGAGCCCACAGGAGGCTCATCGCGTAGCCTACATCGCCTACACAACGGGACTGGAGCTCGCCCAAAAGTGGCACATGGGCTCATCGCCAACCTTTCACTGTTTTCTGATCAACATGGGATTGAGGAAAGGCGGTTATTGTTATCAGTTCGCAACGGAGTTACTTCAACGCCTCGACGCGCAGAAGCTGAAAACGATCGAGCTCCACTGGGCTGAATCCGATGCGGGCACTGATACCGAGCATAACGTGATCGCCGTCACTGCTCGCGGCCAACCCTTTGAGCAAGGTATCATGTTGGAT
>JAIVJG010000054.1 GCA_020200155.1 Acidobacteriota bacterium
TCGCCGTCGTCCTCGCGACGGATTTTAACCCCGGCTCATCGCCCACGCCTTCGATGACGATGATTCTCTCGCTCGCCGCGACGCACATGAAAATGACGCCCGCCGAAAGCGTGACGGCGGCGACCGTCAACGCCGCGTACAGCCTGAACCTCGGCAGTGAGACGGGATCGCTCGAAGCGGGGAAGCGCGCGGATTTCGTCCTGCACGACGCGGAGGACTATCGCGAACTCGCGTACTTCTTCGGCGTCGAACACGCGCACGCCGTCTACGTCGAGGGGTGTTTAGTTTACGAGCGCGGCGACGCTATAGCGATTTGCGATTGAGTGCGACTACCGACAAAGCCCTCTTGTCAGAACCGCCTGCGGTAGCGGGCGGGCACTCACGTCGCCAGAGGCCCGCCCGCGTCCGCAGGCGGTTCTGACAAAGCAGCCGCATTCATTTAAGAACCGCTCTCGCGACCACAACATATCGAGCGAAAATAATTGTTGACGCAAGTTGTGTTGTCTTTTATCATCGCCGCAACACTGGAAAGGAGGTGATCAAAACAAAGTATGAGTTCTTATCACAGTGAGGTGGCTGAGTCCTGAGGCCACTGGACTGATAGCCCGAATTCGTTGGGATGTTCCGTCCAGACGTGACTCTGCTTCGTGCGCTTTTCAAGTAAGCGGCACACCACAGGCACACCAGGCGCAGGGCAATCCAAACAGTTCACCGGAAAGCCGCTCGCAATTTCTCGCGAGCGGCTTTTCTCTTGTCACCTTTTCCATTGACATCCGCGGAGCGCGAGAATATCTTGCTCGCATTCAGGAATGAGTGCCTACCGCCGAGAGCCTGAAGTTCAATAGCTTCTCTCACGGCGCATCAGAAACAGGCGCGCACACCTCGCCCCGACCGCGCCACGGCACAACGTCACCGTTTGTTGTAAACGAGATGCGGGAGGTCTGACATCCGCTCCCGTGCCCTTCAATCTTAATCAACAGGAGACACAAATTCATGGTTGCAAAGAAAAGGTCTACAGGTTCACAGAAGCTGAGCGCCAAGCGCGGCTCGAAGAAAGCGGGCACAGGTGCTCTGGAGAAAGCGGTCGCCGCGATTGACAGGAGAAAGTTAAATCACGACATTCTCATCAGGGGCATCCCCATTCCCAACGTGATTCGCGGCTCGGTGACGGTGAAGCCGAGCCAGATCAACACGGCCCTCGCTCCGCTTCTGGCTATCAAGGGGATTGAGCTTAAGCCCGTCAGGCTGTTTCCCATCGGCGTCCCGATTATTGATGCCATCCGGATGCAGATAGACGGCAAGCTCCGCAACAAGTAGGGTTCAAAGCGGATGGCTTCACCGACGGGCTGCTCAAGAATCATTCAGATTCACCCGACGAGGCGGTGCAACCTGCGCTGCCTGCACTGCTATTCGTCTTCGGGGCCGGAGGAGCGCGACGAACTCGCGCCCGCGCTCCTCCGCGCCGCTTTGACCGACGCCGCAGAGGCCGGCTACAACGTCGCCAGCTTCTCCGGCGGCGAGCCGCTGCTTTACACACACCTGCGCGAAGTGCTCGACCACGCGCACGTCTGCGGTATGCTGACGACGGTGACGACGAACGGAATGCTGCTCGACCGTCGCCGCCTGCGGATGCTCGACGGCGGAGCCGACCTCGTTGCCGTCAGTCTCGACGGCAAGCCTGAATCACACAATACTATTCGCGCCTCGAAGCGTGCCTTCGACGCGATGGCATCGCACCTCGACGCGCTCCGCGCGACCGGCATTCCGTTCGGTTTCATCTTTACGCTGACGCAATACAACCTCGACGAGTTGGAGTGGGTCGCGGACTTCGCTTTGGAGCAGGGCGCGCGGCTATTACAGATTCACCCGCTCGAAGATGTCGGGCGAGCGCAGAGAAAGATGCCGGGCGAGCGGCCCGACGCCGTCGAGTCCGCTTACGCTTACATCGAGGCGCTACGCACGCAGGAACTCGCGGGCGGGCGCATGACCGTGCAGATAGATTTGCTCGACAGGGAAAGTCTGGAGGTGAACGCCTCCAGACTCTTCGCCGACGAGTTGAGAGAGGACGCGCAATCCTGCCCGTTCTCGGAACTGGTCTCGCCGCTGGTGATCGAACCGGACGGCGCGGTCGTGCCTATTCACTACGGGTTCGCGCGCGAGTACGGGCTTGGCGACTTGCAAGAGGCGTCTCTCGGCGAACTGATGAAACGCTGGCGTCTCGAACGTCTGAATCAATTTCGCGGACTCTGCCGTCGCGTCTTTGACGAAGCATCGGCGCAGACCGGCCTGCCCTTCTTCAACTGGTACGAGACGCTGGGCGAGACGGCGGCGCGCGGCTCAAGTCAGTCAACGGTCTGACGTTAATCAGGGCGGGCAGCTTGAACAGTGCGCAAAAAAAAGCCGGCGGCGAGCAATCGTCGTCGGCTTTTCTCTTTTTCATGCGAAGCTTCGCCGGGCTGCAAGAGACGGACAAATCGCCCGCGTGAGCAAGTCAAAAAATCGCTCTAAGCTTTGTATTGCCGGTCGGCGATTTTGGCGAGCGCGATGGTCAGGGCCGCGCCGCCGAGGGTCTTGATGAGCGTAGGGTGCTGCGCGTAGACGTTGCTGATCATGTCAACGACGGAGGGGTCTTTCTGCTCGGCCTCCTGCGCGACCTGTTGCACCGCTTCGGGCGAGATGCGCTCGGCCTGCTCCGGCGTAACTTCCTGCTGACCGCCGCCGAGGATGCCGGCCAACCCGGACGCGCCGCCGCGCGCGAGCACCTGCGACATGATGGTCGGCCCAAGCGTGGCGATCAAAGTGTTGAGGATGCTGGCGCGCTGCTGTCCGTTGGACTGGCCGAAGAGTTGGCCGAGCATCTGCCCGAAGGGCGGCGTCTGGTCGGAGCGGAAGGCCGCGCTCAGCCCGTCGGCGATGGCGGACTGCGGCGCGGCCTGCGCGAATTGATCGAAGTCGTCATGCACCGTGTCGGGCGCTTGGTTCGCCTGCGCGCCGTTATATTGCTGTAAGAGACCGCCAATCTGATTCATCCAATCCATCTCTATTCTCCTCTGTTGAAAAATATCTGTGACGAATGCGGCGGAAGCGTCGTCCCGCTTGGACGGGCGCGGCAGCACGCATTGCAAAGGGGCGACGCAGGGGAAACAAACGGCGGTCGCAGTTTACATGAGCCGACGCGCTGGCGCTAAGGCTTGACGGGCGGGTTGGCCGCATCGTTTGGCTCAGCCGTGCGCTCGGAGGGCATAAGCAGAGAAGGGTCTGGCCGGTCGGGCGAGGTGTGCGCGTGCACAGCCTTCCACTGCCCGCCGACGTTCTGGAAGACGACCGTCATGCGGCCCGACGAACTCTCAGGCTTGCCTTCGTAAGTTTGCGACTGCTTCCAACGCGCCGTCACCAACGCCGCGTCGCGCCCCGTCATCAACACGCGGTCGTCGCTGATGTCCAGCTTGATGTCCTTCACCTTCGCGTAGAGGCTCTGGCGATTGCTGCGTACCTGTTCCCAGCTTTTCGTGACCGTCCCGTTGTTGTTAAAGAGGACGAGCCTCGGCGAGTTCCAGTAGACGCCCATCACCTCACCCACGTCGCCTCGACGGATGCCGTTGATGAGCGTGTCGAAGGCATCGCGGACGGCGCGCGAGGCCGCAGACTCCACCCCGCCGCGCGCCGTACCGGCTCGCTTCACGGGCGACGCGGCGGGAGCAGTCGCGCCCTGCTGTCCGCTTGCGGGAGTTGACGGCGTGGCGGTGGTCGCCGCAGGCTTCGTCGTCGTCGTTCTCGACCTGCGTGCCGCCGGATTGATCTGAGTCGTGCCGGAGTTGGTGTCCTGTGCCAGTCCGACGGCGGACAGCGAAAGCACGGCAGCCACAATGAAGAATGATTTTTTAAGCATTGCAAAAACACCTCTTCTCAAAATTGACGGCGCGCTCAAAGAGAAGACTCTTGCGGGGCACGCCGTGAGATGAACCCCTTGCTCAGACGAGTTGCGCCGCCGCGCGCAGTCGCCGGGCGCTGCGCTCGCGCCCGATGATCTCGAAGATTTCAAACATGGACGGGCCGACGGCCTGCCCCGTCAGCGCCGTGCGCGAGGCGTTGATTAAAAGACCGGCCTTGACGCCCGCACTTTCCGAAAACGCGCGCAACGCTCCCTCGCTCGTCTCGGCATTGAACGGCTCGACCGCTTCGATGCTCGCCGCCAGACCGGGCAGCAATTCTTTCAGGCGCGTTTCCTTTTTGAGATTCTTCGCGACCGCCGCGTCGTCGTACTCGAACTCGTCGGAAAAGTACGCGCGGCCCTGCCCGCTGAAATCCTTGAGCGTCATAAAACGCTGGCGGATCAAGTCAATCGTCTTCTCAAGCCACGGGCGCGCGTCCGTTTCATACTCGGCCTTCCACAGCCCCTCAGCCTCCAACTCGGCGCGCACCATTGGCAGCAACTCCGCGAGCGGCATCGTGCGAATATACTCCGCATTCATCCAGAGCGCCTTCTGGTCAGTCCACTGGCGCGCGTCCAGTTCGCTGAAGTTGAAGATGGCGTTCGACCGGTGGACGCCTTCGAGCGAAAACTTCCGGATCATCTCTTCGAGCGACATGATCTCCTGATCGTCCGGTGGTGCCCAGCCGAGGAGCGCGAGGTAGTTGCGAAACGCGGCGGGCACGAAGCCCCGGTCGCGGTATGTCGTCAAGCTGACGACCTCGCCGTGCTTGCGCTTCGAGAGCTTCGCCTTGTTCGGCGCGAGAATGAGCGGCAGGTGCGCGAAACGCGGCACGCCCGCGCCGAGCGCGTCGTAAATGAGTATCTGCTTGTGCGTGTTCGTCAGGTGATCCTGGCCGCGTATGACGTGCGTGATGCCCATCTCTATGTCGTCCACGACAACCGAGAGGTTGTAGAGCGGACTCACATCGCCGGAGCGCAACAGCACGAGGTCTTCGATCTCGGAATAGTCGCGCTCCTGCGGGCCGTAGACGATGTCCTCGAAAGACGACTTGCCCTCGCGCGCCACCTTCAGCCGCACCGCGAAAGGCTCGCCCGCGCCCGCGCGACGGTTCGACTCTTCGAGCGAGAGGTCGCGGAACGAATTGCTGCGGTGATCCGCGCCCTCGTTTGCGCCTTTGCGCGCGCGGTCGGCAATTTCCTGCTTGACGTTTGTGTCCGCACGCTCCGCCTTCGGCGTGAAATCCCTGTAAGCCTTGTCCGCTTCGACGAGACGCAGCGCGGCGGCGCGGTGCTTCTCCGCATTGGCGGACTGGAAGACGACCTCCTCGTCGTAATCGCTGATGCCGAGCCATTCCAGCCCCGCGATAATCGAGCGCAGAGATTCGTCTGTCGAGCGCTGCGCGTCCGTGTCCTCGACGCGCAGCAAAAACTTGCCGCCCGTCTGGCGCGCGAACAGCCAGTTAAAAAGCGCGGAGCGAGCCGCGCCGATGTGCAGGTAGCCGGTCGGTGATGGTGCAAAACGAACGCGAACAGTCATAAAGAAGCGTGACAGGTAACAGGTGACAAGTCAGAGCTTTATTCTCAACTTGCCTCCACAAACTAAAACGAGTGACCTGACGGGACAAGTAATCCACTTGTCACCTGTCACTTGTCACTCGTCACGAAAGTAATGGCGGAGATGACAGGATTCGAACCTGCGATAGGCTTTTGACCTATAACGGTTTAGCAAACCGCCGCCTTCAGCCACTCGGCCACATCTCCGCACACGCCCCCTTTCAGGCGACGCGGAAAATTATTCTAGTCCATGTCGTTTGATTGTCAAGGCGACGCGGAAAGGGCCGGGGCGTTTCGTCATCTTCCTCGAAACGTCGCGGCCCTGTTCGTTGTTCGATGCTTGAGTTTCTAGGGTTGGCGAGCGCGCATCGCCGCCTGCGCGAGGTCGCGTGCGCGGGGCAGGACGGTGATGGCGCGTGCGAGCTGCGGGTCGTCTTCGTTGAAGACGCGGAGCGCCATGATCGAGCCGTAGGAGGCCGTGGCGAGTTCGTAGCGTAACTGCCGCACGACGAAGGCGCGCTCGCGGTCGAGCAGCGCCGGTGAGACTTTGTACGCAGGCTTGCTTGCGGCGAACTCCCTGAACTTCTTGAAGAGCGCGTCGGTGACGGGAATATCTCCGGCCAGCAAGTCGTGCTTGAAGTCAATCGGTGTCGAAACCTTGTACGGCTCGAAGCCGGCGATGTGCCCGGCGGCGAGTTGGACGGCGAAGTCGAAGACCGGGTCGAGTAGACGCGCCTGCGCGGCGGAGACGATGGCCGCCGGGACGGTCTCGTCGGGAGTGATGCCGCCGCCGCCGTAGACGACGCGGCCCGTGTCGGTGCGCTTTTCGGGGCCGGCGGGGCGCTGTGGCGGCGCGGCCTGCTTATCCAGACGCGCCGTGCCGCCCTGCGTGTAGTAATCATAGAGCGCGCCGTTGGAATAGTCGCGTTGAATCAGACGGCCCGACGGCGTGTAGTACTTCGCAATCGTGAGCAGCATGGCCGAGCCGTATTCGAGTTCAAAGGGAAGCTGCACGAGTCCTTTGCCGAAAGTCGTCTCGCCGACGACGAGCGCGCGGTCGTGATCCTGTAGCGCACCGGCGAGAATTTCGGAGGCCGACGCAGTGCCACGGTTGACGAGTATCACGAGGGGCGTGCGGTCGGTCTCGGTATTGTCGGCGATGTACTGCTGTGAGCTGCCACGAATGCGCCCGCGTTGCGTCAGGATCATCTGGCCTTTGTGCAGGAAGATGTCGGCGATGCGGACGGCCTGCACGAGCAAACCTCCGCCGTTGCCGCGCAGGTCGAGCACAAGCTGGTTCATGCCCTTGCCGTGCAGGTACTCCAGCGCGGCGTTGAACTCGTCCGCCGTGGTGGTGTTGAATCCCCCTGTCATCGCGATGTAGCCGACGCCCGGCCTGAGCATGTAGACCTCCGGGATGGAGGGCAGGGGAACCGCCGCGCGTGTGATCTCGACCGTCTCGGACTGCCCCGTCGCGGCGTGCTCGACCGTCACCCTGACCTTCGTGCCGCGCGGCCCGATCAACTTCTCACGCACCTCTCCGTAGGGCTTGCCGCGCATGGACTGCCCGTCCACTTCGACGACGCGGTCGCCGTAGCGCAGGCCGGCGCGCTGCGCGGGCGAATTATCGAACGTCGCGCGGATGAAAGTGTTGACGCTTCCGCCGTCGCGCAGGTCGCCGATGGTCGCGCCGATGCCGTAATACTCGGAGCGTTGCTCGGTCATAAACTTTTCGAGGTCTGCGCGGTCGAGGTAGGTCGAATGAGGGTCGAGCGAGTGCAGCGCGCCGCTGATGGACGATTTGAAGGCGTCGTCGTATTTGAGGTTGAGGCCGTCTGCGTGCTGCTCGCGGATGACGGCCAGTGCTTCGGCCACGTCGTCCCTGATGCTCTCCCGCGTCGGGGACGCGATGCGTGCGCTTCGTGCAGTCTCCGCCGCGCGTCCGGGCGCTCCGCCCGGCGGCAACTTCGCCGCGCCGCCCTGTTGCGCGAAAACAAAACCCGGACACGCAAGGACGGCGGCCAGCGTCCAGACGAACACGAATGAAAATCTATTTCTCACTTGAAGACCTCCAGGAACGCCCGATAACTTCTCGTCGAGTGTAGAACGCGCATGGCGCTGCTGACAACTTCCGCTTCAGTCTTTGATGCGGGCCGACGCCGTGCATAAGCCCGGCGTGTTTCAGACCGCCGTTCTTTTAAACTTACGTGACGCAGTTGTTGAAATGCTCTCGGCGGTGTGAAAGTTGCTCCGTGCGAGTGTAAATTGTTTCCCGCGCGACGAAAATCAGGGCTGTTCGCAGCAGTAATCTCCCCGGACGCCTCGAAAGGCGATTCGACAAACGGCGGGCTGGCGGCTATGCCGGAAATAAATCTGACGCGCAGGCGATTCCTGAAAGGGCTGGCGGCGGCGGGGCTGTTCGGCCTGTCGGGGGCCGGCGCTTACGGGAGTCTGGTCGAGCCGTTCGATTACGAGTTGACGGAGACGGACATCCCCCTCAGCGGCCTGCGTGAGAGTTTCGACGGCTTCCGGATAGGGCTGTTGTCGGACGTGCATCACAGCCGTCTCGTTTCGATTAAGGAAGTGCGGCGCGTGGTCGGACTGGCGAACGCGACGAAGCCGGACGCCTTCATGTTGGCGGGCGATTACACTACGGCCCGGCGGCGCTACATCGAGCCGTGCGCGGAAGCACTCGGCGAGTTGAAAGCGCCGGAAGGCGTGTGGGCTGTGCTTGGCAACCACGACCATTACACGGACGCGGAGTTGACGACGCGTGCGCTGTCGAAGCGCGGCATTAACGCGCTCAGTAACGCGAACGCCTTGCTGCGCCGTGGCGTCGAGACGCTGCAACTGGCGGGCGTTGACGATTGGGGCTGGGGAAAGTCGGACTGGTCGCGCGCACTTTACGGCGTTGACCTGACGCGCCCGTCGCTGCTGTTGTCGCACGAGCCTGCCGTGCTCGACCTGCCGGAGACGCGCGGCATCTCCCTGATCCTGAGCGGGCACACGCACGGCGGGCAGGTGTGCCTGCCTTTCGTCGGCGCGCCGGTCGGATACCTGTCCGGGGAATTTCGTTATCTGGGCGGGCTGTACGAGCGCGAGGGCACGCGGCTTTACGTCTCGCGCGGGACGGGGATGATCGGTCTGCCCCTGCGACTCGGCGCACGACCGGAGATCGCCGTGCTGCGTTTGCGGAGAGCGGCTTGACGGAGGATGGAAGCGCGGCGCGGCCCCGCCGGAAATAATTTGCGCCGCACGAAAATCAAAGCGGCCTCGCTTCCCAATGGAAGCTGAGGCCGCTTGCGTTTTTCATCTTCGATGCCTGCCGCGTGCGTTAGGGCCGCTCGTCGTTCTGCTCGCCCTTGCGATGCTCGCGCATCTCACGGTGATGCTGCTTGAACTCGTCTCTCTTCTGCTCAAGCTGCTTGCGCTGCTCCGGTGTCAGGATGGCGATAACTTCGCTTTCGATGCGCTGGTGTGCGTCGCGCAATTCC
>JAIVJG010000295.1 GCA_020200155.1 Acidobacteriota bacterium
AGAACGAGCGCGAGACGCTGCCGCTCAGCAGGAATCTCAAATCCATCGCCGTCATCGGCGCGCTCGCCGACGACCAACTCAACATGCTCGGCTCATGGTCGGGCGACGGGCGCAGGGAGGACGCCGTCACGCTGCTCGCCGGACTGCGCGCCAAACTTTCTCCGCAGACGAAAATCAATTATGCGAAAGGCTGCGAACTCAACTGCGACAAGACAGAAGGATTCGCGGAGGCCGTGCGCGCGGCGCGCGAGTCGGACGCAGTCGTCATCGTCGTCGGCGAGACGGCGGACATGAGCGGCGAGGCCGCTTCGCGCAGCTCGCTCGATCTGCCGGGCCGCCAGTTGGAGTTGGTGCGCGCGATTCACGAGACGGGCAAGCCCTACGCCGTCGTCCTGATGAACGGGCGACCGTTGACGATCAACTGGCTGGCCGAGAATTCGCCCGCGATTCTCGAGACGTGGTTCGCGGGCACGCAAGCGGGCAACGCGATTGCCGACGTGCTCTTCGGCGACGTGAATCCCGGCGGCAAACTCCCCGTCACGTTCCCGCGCGCCGCCGGGCAGGAACCGCTCTTCTACAACCAGAAGAACACAGGCAGGCCGCCCGACGTGAACAACAAGTATTCGTCGAAATATCTGGACGTGCTCTGGACACCGCTCTACCCTTTCGGCTACGGCCTGAGCTACACGCAATTCCGCTTCACGAATCTACAACTGAGCGCGCGTAGCATTTTACCGAACGGGCGTCTGACGGCGAGCGTCGAGGTCGAAAACACTGGACGGCGCGCGGGCGACGAGGTGGTGCAACTCTACATACGCGACGTGGCGTCGAGCGTCACGCGACCCGTCAAGGAGTTGAAAGGCTTCGAGCGTGTGACGCTCAAGCCGGGCGAGCATCGCCGTGTCTCGTTCACGCTCACACCCGAACTGCTCGGCTTCTACAATCGCGAGATGCGCTTCGTCGTCGAGCCGGGCGCGTTCAAGGTCTTCGTCGGCCCCAACTCTGCGGACTTGATCGAGGCGGGCTTTGAAGTCACAGAGAAGTAATTGATGCCCCGCCCGCGCACCCTCGTCTGATGCGCGATGAAGCGAGGGCGCGCGTCCTGAACGCCCTGCGTTTCTACGCCGAACGCGCGCCGCAGGAGCACGGCTGGTTCCTGCACTGGATGGACAAACGCACGGGCGCGCGTCGTTGGAACAGCGAATACTCTTCGATTGATACTTCGCTGCTGCTTGCCGGGGCGCTGACCGCACGGCAGTATTTTCGCGACGACCCGGAGGTCGTCAGTCTCGCCACGAAGATTTACGAGCGCGTTGATTTTCAATGGATGCTCAACGGGCATCCGACGCTTCTCTCTCACGGTTGGAGGCCGGAGACAGGATTCCTCAAGCCCCGCTGGGATACGTACAGCGAACACCTCATCCTTCAACTGCTCGCCATCGGCTCGCCGACGCACCCGATCACGCCTCGCGCGTGGCTCGCGTGGGAACGTCGCCGCATCACCTACGCCGGCTATACATATCTGACCGCCGGGCCGCTCTTCACGCACCAGTACTCGCAAGCGTGGGTAGATTTTCGCGACCGGCGCGAAAGCTGGTATCCATACACGAACTACTTTGAAAACTCCGTCGCCGCGACGCGCGCACACAGGCAGTTCTGTCTCGACCTCTCCGGCGAGTTTCCCGGTTACACGGAAAATGTGTGGGGAGTGAGCGCCTCGGACAGTGTCAAGGGTTACGTCGCGTGGGGTGGGCCGCCGCGCGACCCCGCGATTGACGGGACGGTCGTGCCCTGCGCGGCGGGCGGCTCGCTGATGTTCACGCCGGACATCTCCGTGCGTGCGTTGCGAGCGATGCGCGAGAAGTACGGCGCGCAGGTCTACAACCACTACGGCTTCGCCGATGCCTTCAACCCGAACACAGGCTGGGTGGACGCGGACGTGATCGGCATTGACCTCGGCATCACGCTCCTGAGCGCAGAGAATCTACGCACCGGCAACGTGTGGCGCTGGTTCATGCGTAATGCGGAGATTCCGAGAGCGATGCGTCTGGTTGGCCTGACCCCGAAGAGACGCAGCTCACAAGTGGCTCTGCCGGAGCATCAACGCACCGCGCGGCGGTAAATTCGATAGCCCCATGCGTCGAGCGCGACGACGGGCAGCCCGACGTTGCGCGCGCGTGCGATGTGTTCCGGCGTCGGCGCGTCCGGCGGGAGCGGCGGAGCGATGTCGGGCGTGACATCCGCGAACGCCCCACTACCAACTTCGACGGTTCCCACAAACGGGCGGGTCGAGAAGTTTATCGCCACGATCACTTCCTCTTCCGCGTCGCGGCGCGCGAATGTGACGATGCGCGACTCGTCTGAATTCCTCAGCCACGTCAACTCGCCGCGCCGTAACGCCGCGTGCGCCATCCTGAGCGCGATGAACTGTTCGTAGAAGCGCGGAAACTGCGGACGGCGCTCGGCGGTCTGCCAGAAGACGGGGAGGCGCTCGAAGAGAGCGGGCGAGCCGGACTCGGTCGTGTCGCCGACCTCCATGCCGTTGTAAAGCATCGGCACGCCGTCGAGCGTGAACATCAACGTGGAGGCGGCGAGCGCCGCCGGTTCGCCGAAGCGCGCGATAGCCCGCCGCTCGTCGTGATTATCGGAGAAGCGCATACGCAACGCGCCCTGCGGATACTTCGCGCGGTCATTCTCCCAAGCTTCGCGCAGAGCCGTCGCCGGACGCCTGCCTTGCAGCACGTCCGTCAACGTCCCATGTAGCGACCATGAGTAATCGAGGTCGAAAGCTTTGACGAGCATTTCAGGCTTGTCGGATTCAGCCAGCATGATGATGTCCGGCTTGATTTTTTCGAGTTCGACGCGCGCCCCTTCCCAGAAATCGGTCGGCACTTCCGCCGCCACGTCGCAACGAAAGCCGTCGAGGTCGTAGTCTTTCAACCAGAACTTCAGCACGTCTGTCATGTAACGCCGGAGCGCAGGGTTGTCGTAGTTGAGGTCGGCCACGTCCGCCCAGTCCGGGTTCGGCGGGATGATTTTGCCGCTCGCGTCGTGTGTGTAAAACTCCGGCGTCTTCATCAACACACTGTCCCACGCCGTGTGGTTCGCCACGATGTCAATGATGACCTTCATCCCGCGCCGGTGCGCTTCCGCAATCAGCCGCTTCAAATCTTCCTTCGTCCCATAGTCGGAGTTGATCGCGTAGTAATCGCGCACGGCATAAGGGCTGCCGATGCTCCCCTTCTTCCGCTCCTGCCCGATAGGGTGAATCGGCATCAGCCACAGAATGTTGACGCCCAGCTTCTTCAGCCGGTCAAGCTCCGCCGTCACGCCGTTGAAATT
>JAIVJG010000055.1 GCA_020200155.1 Acidobacteriota bacterium
AAGTGCGCCTGCGCCAGTCGCGCGAAGCGCCCGACGCCGAACTCAATCTCATCGGCAAAACCACGGACGTGGCGACGGACGAGGCCGACAAATTCCTCGACGCAGCGTACATGAACGACCTCAAGCACATACGCATCGTCCACGGCCACGGCACGGGCGCGCTCCGTCGCGCCGTCGCCGAACTTCTCAAAAATCACCCACACGTCGAACGCTTCGCGCCAGCCCCGCCCGATCAGGGCGGCGCGGGCGCGACTGTCGTTGAACTGAAGCAGTAATCATCACCCAGTAACACCGATGCGCTATCCGCAGACATTCATTGACGACCTCCGGCGGCAGGCCGACATCGTGCGCGTCATCAACGACTACGTGACCTTGAAGAAGAAGGGCGCGAACTGGATGGCGTGCTGCCCTTTTCATCAGGAGAAGACGCCGAGCTTTTCCGTCAACCCGTCGAAGGATATTTTCTACTGCTTTGGCTGCGCGAAGGGCGGGAGCGTCTTCAACTTCGTGATGGAGATGGAGCGCGTCTCTTTTCCCGAAGCCGTCAGGATCGTGTCGGAGAAGGCCGGCGTGCCGCTGCCCGCTTTGGAAGAGGACAAGCGTTTCGAGTCGCGGCGGAAAGAAGCGGACGAGGTCGTCGAACTCAACGCGTGGGCGCTCAAATGGTGGGAGCAGCAGCTTCAGGAGGGCAGCGACGACGCGCAGGCGGCGCGCGAGTACGTCGAGGGTCGTGGCGTGCTTGAAGAGACGCGGAAAACTTTTCGTCTGGGCTTTGCGCCGAACACATGGGACGGTCTCGGCAATTACCTCAAGCGCAAGGGGGCGAGCGTGGCGCAGATCGAGCGGAGCGGCCTCGTCGTCAGGAAAGACACCGGCGGCTTTTATGACCGCTTTCGTGGCCGCCTGATCTTTCCCGTGATGGACTCGCAAGGGCGTCCCGTCGCCTTCGGCGGTCGGGCGATGCGGCCTGATGAGGAGCCGAAGTACCTCAACTCGCCGGAAACGCCGGCCTACACGAAGGGCCGTCACCTGTACGGGCTGCACGCCTCGCGCGACGAGATAAGGAAGAAGAAGTTCGCGATTTTAGTTGAGGGCTATCTTGATTTAATCATCCCGTTTCAGGCCGGCGTGCGCAACGTGGTGGCGAGTCTGGGAACGGCGCTGACGCCGGAGCAGGCGACACTGCTGGGGCGATTTGCGCGTAAGATAGTTGTCAATTACGATGGCGATAAAGCGGGCATTAAAGCGGCTAAACGAGCACGCGAAGTCTTTGAACCGCTAGTAAAATATGGTTTTGAATTAAAGGTAATGGTGCTTCCAAACAATGCTGACCCGGACGAGTTCGTCAGGTCTTATGGAGCTGAAGAATATAAAAAGCAGCGCGGTGCGGCGCTTCCTTACATAGAATTCGTCTTGCATCAAACTCTACAAGATTGCAACCTTAATGATCCGACAGAGAAAGCAAAGGCAGTGGAAGAGCTACTCCCTTTTGTCCGTTTTGTACCCGATAGAATTCAAAGAAGACTTTACTTTGACATAGCAATGGACGCGCTGCATATATATGACAAAAAGCTACGAGATGAGTTGCGGAAGACAGTGGATACATCAAAGGCGGGAGTGCCTATCGCAGATGTGAGGCAGACGGTCGCCCGCGCCGAAACTCCGAAGCCGACGAAAGCCGAGCACAGGCTGCTGGAACTGCTCGTGCAGGACGAAGAGTTGCGGCGCACGATTCTCCCGCAGATGGAAGAGGGCGACTACGATGCTCTGCCGACGGCGGGCGTGTTTCGCGCGTTGAAAGAGTTGGACGCGCGGGGCGCGCCCGTTGACTTCTCGACGCTCGGCGAGTTGACGGAGGGCGACGTGATCGCGACAGACCTCGTGCCGCTTCTTTTGATGGGTGAGTCCGAGCGCGCCGAAGGCGAGGCGACGGACGACGTGCTGGCCGAGGCCGAAAGCTGCCTCGTGGCGCTCCGGCTGATGATGGTTGATCGAAAGCTCCGCGAACTCGCCGCAGAAATCGTGGCTGCCGACCGCGCCGGCGATGCAGAGCGGCGCGACCGGCTCATCATGGAAGATTTGGAATGGAAAAGATACCGCACCTCTCTGATGCCTCGCGCGACGAGCGTTACCGGCGGCATCTCGCCTCCGGGGTAAAGATGGAATGGACACTCGTGCGCGCCGGATGTACGCTTGAAGCACTTGAGGTGAATTCGCATTGAGCATGGAAGAGAAAGACAGGGACGAAGTCATGCAGCGCCTGCTTGAGTTGGGCGGCGACAAGAAGTACCTGACGTTTGACGACCTCAACCGCGAACTGCCCGACAACGTCGTCTCGCCCGACGACATCGAGGACGTGCTGCAAAAGCTCGAAGGGTCGAACATCACCGTCTCCGACTCCGACGAGCGCCTCATCGAGCAGGCCGCCGCCACCGCCCCGACCGATGAGAGCGATGTGGTGTTCGAGGAGGACGTGGAACTCGATCTCTCGGCGGGCACGCTTGATAAGACGAACGATCCCGTCCGGCTCTACCTGCGCGAGATGGGCATCGTGTCGCTCCTGACGCGCGAGGGCGAAGTCTCCATCGCCAAGCGCATCGAGCGCGGCCAGATCAAGACACGCAAGGCCATCTCCCGCTCGCCCATCGCCGTCAAAGAACTCCTCAAGATCGGCGACGAACTCGAAGCCGGCTCCCACAACATCCGCGAGACCGTGACCTTCTCGGAGCAAGCCGAACTGACGGGACAGGAGGACAAGGCCGACGAGTATCTGCGCTGGACGACAGAGGGCATTGAGAACATCCGCAAGCATTTTCGAGCCGGCCTCAAGGAGTGGGAGAAGCTGCGCGCCGAGCAGAAACTTTTGCGCGGCAAGAAGTCGAAGAAGCTCCTGCGCCTCAAGCGCAAGGTCGCGCGCACGCGCCTTGAGATCGCGCAGGAGATGAAGCTCCTCAACCTGACGGAGCGTGCGCGCCAGCGGCTCATTGACTCGATCCGTAAAGTCCACAAAGAGATTCGCGTCGCCGAGCGCGAGATCGAGAGCTACACGGAGAAGCTCGGCAGGAAGCGCATCCGGCCCGACGAGGAGAAGGATTACAAGAAGCACACCAGCGGCGCGCGTCGCCGGCTTCAGCAGATTGAGGCCGAGCACAACGTCTCGCCCGTCGAGATCAAGCGCTCGCTCCAATCAATCGTCATCGGCGAGCACGAGACGGCGCAGGCCAAGCGTGAACTGATCGAAGCCAACCTGCGCCTCGTCGTCTCCATCGCGAAGAAGTACACGAATCGCGGCCTACAGTTTCTCGACCTGATTCAAGAGGGGAACATCGGCCTGATGAAGGCGGTTGATAAGTTCGAGTGGCGGCGCGGTTATAAATTTTCGACCTACGCGACGTGGTGGATTCGACAGGCCATCACGCGCGCCATCGCCGATCAGGCGCGCACCATTCGCATTCCCGTCCACATGATCGAGACGATCAACAAGCTGATTCGCACCTCACGCGCGCTCGTGCAGGAGCTTGGACGCGAGCCGACGAGCGAAGAGATCGCGCGCAAGATGGACATTCACGTCTCGAAGGTGCGAAAGGTGCTCAAGATCGCGCAGGAACCGATCTCGCTTGAGACGCCGATTGGTGAAGAAGAGGACTCGCACCTCGGCGACTTCCTTGAGGACAAGTCTATCCTGAACCCGGCGGACGCCGTCGTCGCCTCGAATCTGCGTGCGATCACCGACGAGGTGCTGTCGACGCTGACGCCGCGCGAGGAGAAGGTCATCAAGATGCGCTTCGGCCTCGGCACTTCCGGCTCCGAGCACACGCTTGAAGAGGTCGGGCAGCACTTCGCCGTGACGCGCGAGCGCATTCGCCAGATTGAAGCCAAAGCGCTGAGGAAGCTCCGCCACCCGTCGCGCTCGCGCAAGCTGAAGGCGTTCATAGACGCCACCCGTCAATAGGGTTCCACCGGAATGAGTGGTAAAATGGCGGCAAGTTTGAGACATCAAACTTGCCGTTTTGCTTTTAGCTTTAACGCATGTCGAAAAAAATTGTAGATAGTTACAGGCGAAAGCTCGCCACCGAAGAAGGATGGGTCTTAAAGCGCGGCGCGCGGCTCCGCGTCGCCCTCTGCTACCCGAACGTGTACGGCGTGGGGATGGCGAACCTCGGCTTCCAATCCGTCTACGAGATGTTCAATAACATCCCGGAGGTGTCGTGCGAGCGCGCCTTTCTACCCGACGAAGAGGAGCTGCGCGAGTACGAAAAGAGCGGCACTCCCCTTCTCTCCTTCGAGTCGCAGACGCCTCTGCGCGACTTCGACATCGTCGCCTTCTCCATCTCGTTCGAGACCGATTACTACAACATGGCGCGCGTGATGAAGCTGGCGCGCGTGCCCCTCTGGTCGCGCGAACGCACGCATCACGACCCGCTCATCGTGATGGGCGGCGCGGCTTCATTCCTCAACCCCGAACCGATTGCGGACTTCACGGATGTCGTGGCGGTCGGCGAAGGCGAAATCCTCGCGCCGAAGTTGATTGATCTCGTCTTCGAGAACTCGGATGAGGGCGGGGCGAAAGAAGACTTGCTGCTCAAGCTCGCACGCGTCGGGCGCGGCTTCTACGTGCCGTCGCTCTACGAAGTGACGTACAAGGCGGACGGCATAGTCGAGGCTTACACGCCGAAGGAGACGGGCGTCCCTGCGCGCGTCGGGCGAATGCTCGCGGCGGAGAATCCGAAGGAAGGAAGCCTCCGGCGCGCGATGCGCCGGGGCGACGCGGACATCGTCGAGCGGCTGAAGAGTGCAGAGGTGTTCGCGCCCTCGACCGTCATCCGCGCGCCGGAGGCAGAGATGGGCGAGCGCTTTCTCGTCGAGATTTCTCGCGGTTGCTCGCAGGGGTGTCGCTTCTGCTGGGCCGGCTTCAACTACTGGCCGCCGCGCGTCGTGCCCGCGCGCGACATTCTCGCCAAGGCCGCCGAGTGGCGCGGGCGCACGGACAAGATCGGCCTCGTCTCCACTGCCGTCTGCGACCATCCGGAGATCAGCGAAATCCTGCGCGGGCTGCGCGAGATGGATTACCGCATCTCCGTCTCTTCCCTGCGGCTCGACCAGATTGAGGACGAACTGCTGGACGCGCTCGTCGCGTCCGGCGACCAGCAGATTGCCGTCGCGCCGGAGACGGGTTCCGACCGCCTGCGTAAAGTCATCAACAAGAATCTGACGAACGACGAGATCGTTGACATCTGCGGCGCGATCTTCGACCGTGGAATGTTGACGGTGAAGCTCTACCTGATGGCCGGTCTCCCGACCGAGACCGAGGAAGACCTCTCGGAGATGGTCGCGCTCGTCGAGCGCATTAAAGACAGGATGCTCGAAGCGGGCAGGCGTTTTGGCCGCGTCGGGAAAATCATCCCGGCCTTAAACGGTTTCGTGCCGAAGCCCAACACGCCTTTCCAGTGGGAGCCGATTTGCGAAGAGCGAGAGTTGAAGCGGCGCTTGAAGTGGTTGAGCAAGAATCTCGCGCGCATCCCGAACGTCGAGGTGCGTGTGATGTCTGCGCGCATCGCGCACGAGCAGGCGCTCTTTTCTTCGGGCGACCGAACCATCTCGCATGTCATCGAGGCGATGGTACGCACGCGCGGCGACCTGCAAGCCGCCCTGCGCGAGACAGGCGTGGACGCAGACTTTCACACGCGCCACACGCGGCCCTATACCGAGACGCTGCCGTGGGAGATTGTGGACGCCGGACAGACTCGCGCCTTCATGCAGCAGGAACACGCACGCGCACACGTCGCGCGTTCGACCGCGCCGTGCCCGTCCGTTGACACGTGCACGCGCTGCGGCGTCTGCCCGACGACGTGGCTCGCCGCCGCGCCCGCCGGCCTCGTGCAGTTAACTGGAAAGGTGTCTGTGTCGGCAACGGCTTGAGCTAAAAATTCAAGGGAAAATAAAAAGCGGCGACGAAGGAGGCAAGACTCTTCGTCGCCCTTTGTTTTTAACGTGCGTGCTGTTTGTTCGGCGGGGCAAGGATGCGTCGTCGAAGTGGAAGGGCGGAGCGATGAAGGCGCGGCGTTTGGCTCATCAGCGCCGCTTTCATACGCCATCCTCCCAGTTTCCATCCCCGCTCTCGCTAAGGGTTGATGAATCCGCTGCTTCTGGCCGTGTGGTCGAACCGGTACTGGTAGACGTAGCCGGGCAGGGTGACGGGGCGCGTCCACTGCACGCGTGCCTCGATGTGCCCGTTGACGTTTTGCGCCTGAACGATTGTGTTCGGAGGCAAGGGAGAGTCGCCCGTACCGGCGCGTAGTTGAGTCTCGACCCAGGACGCGCTCTGCCCCGGCGGGAAGGCCGCCTTGTTGACGATCTCCTGCATGTAGTCCTTATACCGATAGGCCTGATATGCGATTGGCGCGTACTGGTAGAGCGAGTAGCCGCCCACCGCGATCAAAAGGACGATGATGATGAAGTTGAAGCGTGCGCCGCCTCGCTCGTCGGAGATGCCCTGCCTCCAACGTCGTCTGCTTGTCCTTTTCATCTTCAGTTTTTCCTCGCGAAGATTTTCAGGAGTCGCCCCGCCGCAGCCGTAGCGCGCCGTTGACCGACTCGTTCACAACACGCACGGGGATGTCCCTCCCACCCACGATACGCGCCCGCCCAAGTTCTTCCAGAAGCACCCACTGAATTTCTCCACCGACTGACTTCTTGTCCGCGCGAAGGGCACGCCGGATCAGTTCCGTATCCAGATCGTCGGCGCGCGGCAGGCGGCCCGCGAGCCGCACCGCTTCGCGCAGAGATTCTAACCCTGCGGCTTCGAGCAAGCCTAGCCTGAAGGAGATTTCCGCCGCCGCCAGCATTCCGTAGCCGACTGCCTCGCCGTGGCGAAAACGTCTGTAGCCGGTGACGGATTCGAGCGCGTGCGCGACCGTGTGACCGAAATTCAGTATACGGCGCGAGCGCGAGTCCGTGCGCCCGACGGATTCGCGCTCGTCGCCCGCGACGATCTTCGCCTTGAAGGAGCACTGCGCGGCGATCAGGCCGGCGAGCCTCGCCTCGCGCGCGATTCTTTCAACGGCGGCGCTTTCGTCCTTCCGCTCCGCCGCGTCCGGCTGGACTCCGGCGAGAAATTTTTTTGTCCGCTCAAACAGTCTGCGATCACCCACCGCGCCTTGCTTGATGGCTTCGCACCACCCGGCGGTCAACTCTCTGGCGGGCAGCGTCCGCAGCGTTTCGGTGTCAACGAGGACGGCGCGCGGCTGGTGGAAAGTCCCGACGAGGTTTTTGCCCGTGCGTGTGTTGACGCCGGTTTTGCCGCCGACGGACGAGTCTATCTGCGCGAGCAGCGTGGTCGGCGCTTGCAGGAAAGCGACGCCTCGCAGGTACAGTGCTGCCGCGAAGCCCGCCAGATCGCCGACGACCCCGCCGCCGAGCGCCATCACCGCGTCGCTCCGCTCCAACCCCGCTTCCGCAAGGAAGCGCAACGCGCTCTCCGCCGTTCGCAGAGACTTGTAGCGCTCGCCCTCGCCCATCAACCAATGCGAGACTTTGAAGCCGGCGGCGCGAAGGCTCCGCACACAGGTCTCGCCGTAAAGTTCAAAGACGCGCCGGTTGGAAATCAGCGCGACGCGACGTGCGTGCGGCGATAGCGCCTTGCGCGCGACGACGCCCACACCGGACAGCAAGCCCGCCCCGATTTCGATCTCGTAGCTTTCGCGCCCACCGAGCCTGACATGCACGCGTCGCACGTCTTTTTCGTCAGCCATTTAAATTCTTTATCCCCGGCCCTGTAGATTCGCGACCCGGAGCAACGTATCAATGAAAGCGTTGAAAAACGATTCGATTGTAGCACGACGACGATGGGCACTAACGCAGGCAGGAGCACATCGAACACACAGCCGGGGCTTGATGGAGAGTCGAAAAAAAGAACGGGCGCGGCAAACTTTGGAGAATGCCGCGCCCGTCCTGATTTGTGGTCACTGTCCTCACCCCAGCAACCACTTGAGACGGAGGATACACCAACCGTCTCTCTTGCCCCGCAATGTAGGTTGCAATGTTTATGCCATGCAGGAATAAATTTTACTGGATTGAAAATCCCTGATTTGCTGGACTTTCTGACGAGGAACAGACTGTCGCCCCTGAGCCATCGCCGGCAAGATGTAAGTCTTACCACCTGCCGCGCGTAAATTTTCCCCAAACCCCGATTCAAGCCGCGCCGAGATTCGTCCTGATGACGGAAGCGAGTTCGTTCGCCAACTGCTCGATTTCCTTCTGGTGCTGGCCCTCGATCATCACGCGCGCCAGCGACTCCGTGCCGGAATAGCGCAGCAGGAGACGACCGCTCGCGCCGAGCCTGGCTTCCGTCTCTCGCGCGCAACGCGCGATCTCTTCCACCTCATCGAAGGGCAGTTTTTCGCGCACGCGCACGTTGGTCAACACCTGCGGAAATTGCACGAAGCCTTCGGTCAATTCGTGCAGAGGGTTGCCGGTCTCGCGCACCGCGCGCAGCAGGCTGATGGCGGTAATCATGCCGTCGCCCGCGAGGCTGACGCGCGGGAAGATGACGTGGCCCGACTGCTCGCCACCGAGACTTGCGCCTGTGCGGAGGAGTTCCTCCAACACGTACTTGTCGCCGACATCCGTGCGCAGCAGTTTGATGCCGCGCGAGCGGAGCGCCAGTTCCAGGCCGATGTTACTCATCACGGTGGCGACCACAGAATCGCCTGGCAGTTCGCCACGCGCCTGCATGAGCTTCGCCAGCACCCAGAGTGTCGCGTCGCCATCCACTATGCGACCGTGCGCGTCCACGAAGAGCGCGCGGTCTGCGTCGCCGTCGAAGGCGACGCCCATGTCTGCGCCGTCTTCGACCACCCTCCGCCGCAAGCCTTCCATGTGGAGCGAGCCGCCATCGCGGTTGATATTGCGCCCGTCGGGCGCATGATTGATGGCGACGACGTGCGCGCCGAGGCGTTCAAGAAGCGCG
>JAIVJG010000221.1 GCA_020200155.1 Acidobacteriota bacterium
ATCGTGCGCGAGGCGGCGGTGAGAGCGATGGAGACGACGAAGAAGATGAGAAACTGGAGCGGGTAGGCGAGGCCGAGGAAGCCGCCGAGGGCCGCGCACAGAGCGCCGATGCCGAACCACAGCAGCACGAAGCCGGGCGTGTAGACTTCGGCGATGATAAGGATCACTCCGAGTATCGTCCAGAGAATCCACGCCAGTCCTTCACTCATCGTAGTTCCCTATCCTCCTGCTCCATCCCTTTATAGGTGTTTGCAATCACACAGGAGCCTCCGGCACAGAGTTTTTTGTCAGAACCGCCTGCGGTAGCGGGCGGGTGCTGACACAGGCGCAGGCCCGCCCGCTACCGCAGGCGGTTCTGACAGGCGGGTCGCATCCAAAAACATCGCGTCCCTCACGGTCAGCCCTTCAGCATGTTCTTCAACACGAACCAGACGTTCGCGGGCCGCTCCGCCAGCCTCCGCATGAAGTACGGATACCAGTGCTTTCCGTAAGGCACGTAGACGCGCATGCGGTATCCTTCGCGCGCCAGTTGCTCTTGCAGGTCGCGGCGCACGCCGTAGAGCATCTGGAACTCGAAGGCCTCCTTGCCGATGCCTTCGCGCTGCGCGTGGTTGATTGTCGCCTCGATCATCTTCGGGTCGTGTGTCGCGATGCCGTGATAGACGCCGCTTGACAGCAGCACGCGCATGCAGCGAACGTAGTTTTCGTCCACATCCTTCTTGTCGGGGAAAGCGACCTCCGCCCCCTCGTTGTAAGCGCCTTTGCAGAGGCGTATGCGCGCGGGAATTTTCAGTATGTCCTGCATGTCGTCGTAAGTCCGGCGGAGATACGACTGCAAGACTATCCCCACATCGTCGAGGCCGAACTCTCCGCGCAGACGTTTGAAAATGTCGAGCGTGATTTGCGTGACGGCGGACGCCTCCATGTCTACGCGGACGAAGTTGCCACGACGCGCCGCCTCCACGACAATCGTTCGCGCGTTCCTGTAGGTCAGCTCCGGGTCAATCTCCAGCCCGAACTGCGTGAGTTTAATCGAGACGTTGGAATTGATGCCGGTCTCGTCAATACGCGAGAGGATACTAAGATATTCGCGCACCTCTCCTTCCGTCTCGGAGACTTGCGAGACCGACTCGTTGAGATGATCGAAGGAAGCCGAGCAGCCGATGGCGTTCAGTTCGCGGATGGCGGCGATGGTCTCTTCGAGGTCTTCGCCCGCGACGAAGCGCGTCGTCATCTTCTTGAAGGGCGCAAAGCGCGTCGCGAAGTCCTTCAGCCCCTCCCGGCGCGAGAGATACAGTAGTGCGTTTCTGGCGACCATTATTCGTTGACTCTGGTTTCAACTTTCACGGACAGATTTGTTGAAGCCTGTCTTTTGCGCGTGTGGTATTCTTGGCCTGTTTTTGTAGCCCCTCGCAGTTCAAGCTAAAGCCCACACCTGAAGCGACTGAAAGACCAAAGCAGCATGCGCTGGAAGCTACTCATTTTCACCTCCCTGCTTGCCACGCTCGTCGGCGCAGGACTCAGCCTCGCGGCGTCGCAGTGGCTGTTAAGCCTGAACGGTCGCACGAACGCGCCCGTTTATGCCGCTCTCGCCACACTCCTGATCCCTCTGGCCGCCGTTGCCGCCGCCGGCATCTTCGTCTATCGCCACACGGCGCGCCGCCGCCCCCTGCAAGCGATGGCGACGGCACTGCTCGCCGCGCTCCTCACGCTCGCCGCGCTGACCGCCGGCTCAATCTATCTCGCCAGGCGCGCACCCACCCCGACGCCGACTCCCACACCCGCAAATAACATCGGATAGACAAGAATACCTTCTCTCTCGCAAGCAAGCCAGCATGGAACATTCGCAATGAGAAGCGATCAATGATGAATCAATAACAATCCTCCGCCTTTCATTCATCATTCCGCATTCATCACTCATCATTTCCCTTGAGTCCGATCTCTTTCTGCACAGGTTTGAGGGCTTCGATGACGAAGCGGAAGTGCTCGTCGGCGTCAACGCCCAGCTCCGCGACGCCCTGCCGTATGTCGTCGCGGTTGACGGAGCGCGCAAAGGCCTTGTCCTTGAGCTTCTTCCTGACGGAAGAGACTTCCAGATCGTCTAGACTCTTCGACGGGCGCACGAGCGCGCAGGCGACGAGGAAGCCGCACAACTCGTCCGTCGCGAATAACGCCTGCGCCATACGCGTATCGCGCGGGACACCCGTATAAGTCGCGTGCCCCATGATCGCGCGGATGATGCGGTCAGGATAGCCGCGCCCGCAGAGAATGTTTGCGCCCTTGTACGGATGCTCATCCGCGCTTGGGAACATCTCGTAGTCGAAATCGTGCAGCAGGCCGGTCAGGCCCCACTCGTCCAAGTCATCCGCAGGGTCGCCGTAGCGCGTGGCGGCGGCGCGCATCGCGGCCTCCACGGCCAGCGCGTGCTGGCGCAGGCTTTTCCCTTTCGTGTACTCGCAGAGCAGTTCCCAGGCGTCCCGGCGGTCAGGCATGACGGGCGAGTTCCCTTTCACAATCGGCTCTTCGTTGAGTCTTGAACGCGAAGCTAGTTTCGCACGCCCGGCATCTTACTTTCAACAGACAAACGCGGGGCAGGCTTGCCGGTATCTATCCCGTCATCTAAAATATCAGCGTGCCGTTCACACCTTCGTTGTACCGATGAAACCTCTTTTATACGCAACGCTCGCGGCTTACGTGGTGGCCGCGTCCCATTCCGTCCTCGCGTTCGTCAACCAGCGGCGCGGGGCTGACCGCGTGACTTCCATCTCGCTCATCCTCGGCTTCGTCGCGCACACGACGGCGATCATCGCGGACTGGGCGCAGGACGGGCACTATCCTCTGTTCGACCTGCACGAGACAATTTCTTTCCTGGCGTGGACGCTGGTGATTGCCTACGGGCTGGCCGTTTACCGCTACCAGATCAGGGCGCTCGGCGTTTTCCTGCTGCCGGTCGTCTGCCTGCTCGTCTTCGCCTCGAACGTCGTGCGCGGCAACACAGAGTTGGTCGCGAGCCGTGTCACGGACGGCAGCGCCGCGTGGCTTTTCCCCGTCCACACGACGATTTTATTTCTGGCCTATGCATCTTTCTTCGTCGCTTTCGCCGCGAGCGTGATGTATCTCTGGCAGGAGCGCGAGTTGAAGTCGAAAAGTTTCAGCGCCATCTTCCACCGCCTGCCCAGCCTGACGACCGTGGATGACATCGGCTCGACCGCCGCAGGCGTCGGCTTTACGCTGCTCTCGCTCGGCATTATCACCGGCGTCATCTGGTCTTCGGCGCGCAGCGGGCGCATGTGGCACAACGACCCCATCGAGTTTTTCGCGCTCCTGACATGGGTGCTCTACCTGACGCTGCTCCACTACCGCACACAGTGGCGCGGACGAAAAGCAGCTTGGCTCGGCATCGCCGGCTTCGTGCTCGTGCTCTGCACATTTGCCGGCGCAATGCTGCTCGGCGGCTATCACGTGTTCGGATGAAACGGTAGCTCGGTAGCCGGCATTAAGACTAAACGTTTTCCTACCGGCTACCGGCTACTGACTACTTTTCTCATGTCCATTCTTCTCGTCGGACTTAACCACAAGACAGCGCCCGTGGAGGTGCGCGAGCGCCTCGCGTTCACGGACGAGGCGTGCGCCGAAAGCCTGCACGCGCTCGTGGACGGCGAGATCGTGCGCGAAGGGTTGATCGTCTCGACGTGTAACCGCGTGGAAATCCTCGCGACGAGTGCGCGAGAACATGACGCGGAGGCTAACTCACGACTCGAAGGCTTTCTGAGCCGCGCCCGCTCCGTCCCCGGCGAATTTTTCCGCAGCCACTTTTACACGCACGCCGACGACGCAGCCGTGCGCCACGTCTTTCGCGTCGCCTCTTCGCTCGACTCGATGGTCGTCGGCGAGCCGCAGGTTCTCGGACAGGTGCGCCATGCATACTCGCTCGCAGTCGAGGCGGGAACCGCCGGACGCGTCCTTCATCGTCTGGTGCATCACGCACTGCACGTCGCCAAGCGCGTCCGCACAGAGACCGGCATCGCCGCATCGGCGGTCTCCATCAGCTACACGGCGGTCGAGCTGGGGCGCAAGATTTTCGGCTCGCTCAAAGGCTCTACCGTGCTGCTCGTCGGTGCGGGCGAGATGGCGGAACTCGCCGCGCAACACCTCGCGAACGCCGGCGCGAGCCGCGTCCTCGTCACGAATCGCACGCCGGAGTCCGCGCAAAAACTCGCGGACAAGTTCGGCGGCGAGGCCGTGGATTTCAACTCGCTCGCAAAGCACCTGGCCGAAGCCGACATCATCATCTGCTCGACGGGCGCGCAACAGTACGTCATCACGAAAGAGATGGCCGCACGCGCACGCGAGACACGGCGCAACCGCCCGGCATTCTTCATAGACATCAGCGTGCCCCGCAACGTTGACCCTGAAGTGGGCAAGCTCGACAACCTCTTCGTTTTCGACGTGGACGATCTTGAATCCGTCGTCGCCTCGAACATCCGCGAGCGCGAGCGCGAGGCCGAGCGCGCCGAGTTGATCGTCGAATCCGAAGTGATGCAGTTCCAACTGGCTTTGAGGAATCTCGACATCGGCCCGACGGTCGGCGCACTCAAAGTCAAACTGCAACGCATCGCGCGGGAAGAGTTCGAGCGACAGCGCCACCGCCTCGGCGACATCACGCCGGAGCAGGAGCGCGCCATCGAAGCGATGCTTCTCTCCGCCGTCAACAAGATTTCGCACCCGCTCATACACCGCCTGCGCCGCTCCTACGACACCGGCGAGGACGAGAATATGAAAGCGTGGCGCGACAGCTTCAAACTGGAAGAATGAAAAACAGAGGTTGAAGGCTTGAGACTGGATGCCGGTTCCAACGGCCTTTGCCAGTCTCCGGCCTCCGGCACTTTATGAAGAATCTGGTCATCGGCTCGCGCGGATCGAAACTCGCACTGTGGCAGGCGGAATGGGTGCGTGCGCAACTATCGGCGCTCGACCCGCGCGTGGAAGTTCGCATCGAGATCATCAAGACTTCCGGCGACGTTATGCGCGACGTGCCGCTGGCAATTATCGGCGGGCAGGGCGTGTTCACGAAGGAGTTGGAGACGGCGCTGCTCGACCGGCGTATAGACATCGCCGTCCACTCGCTGAAGGATTTGCTGCGCCGCAGCGCGCAGTTGAGGTTCAAGCGATATGACATCAACGTCAAAGACCTGCGCGGGAACGTGGACACGCGACTGCGTAAGCTCGACGAAGGCCAGTACGATGCGCTGATTCTGGCCTGCGCCGGCTTGCGCCGTCTCGGTCTGGCGCATCGCATCACCGCACCCATCGGAACCGGCGAGATGTGCCCGGCGGTCGGGCAGGGCGCGCTCGGCGTCGAGACACGAGCCGATGACAATGAAACAAACGAACTCGTCGCGCGGCTCGACCACCCGCCAACGCGCGCCGCCATCGTCGCCGAACGCGCTCTACTCCAACATCTCGGCGGCGGATGTCAGCTTCCCATCGCCGCCCATGCAGTCACGAGCAATGACATCCTCAACCTGAGCGCAGTAGTCGTTTCGCCTTCGAGCGACGCATACATTGACGACTTCGAGATGGGTAACGCATCTGAAGCCGAACGAATTGGAGAGACGTTAGCCAGACGCCTTCTCGAAAAAGGAGCCGGCTCCATCCTAGCCGCCATGTCCGTGCGACCCGACGAATCCTGAACCGAAGCACTGAACCAATGACGGAGCAAACATCAAAAGCATCGAAAGACGCTTCGGGAGCGACCGGCACACCCCACCAGCCGTTGAGCGGGCGCACCATTATGATTACGCGTGCGCTCGCGCAGTCCGCCGAGTTCGCTGCCGAACTCGAACGCCAAGGCGCGCGCGTCGTCTCATGCCCGACTATCGAGATCGTCGAGCCGGAGTCGTTCGCGCCACTTGATGAGGCCATCGAAAACATTTACGGCTACGACTGGTTGGTGTTTACGAGCGTCAACGGCGTCGAGTATTTTCTGCGCCGTCTCGACGCGCGCGGCAAAGAAGTCGGCGAACTGGACGAATTGCGCGTGTGCGCCATTGGCGAGGCGACCGCCGACCGCCTGGGCGAGGCGCACGTTCACGTTGATGTCATCCCCGAAAAATTTCTGGCCGAGGGCGTCTTTGCGGCACTGGAAGCTTACGTCGGCGGGCACGAGAATTTGGAGAATCTCAACTTTCTCATCCCACGCGCAGCCGTCGCGCGCGATTTCCTGCCGCGCGCACTGGAAGAAGCAGGAGCACGCGTGGATGTGGTCGCGGCTTATCGAACCGTCCGCCCCGAGTCCACCGACCGCGCGCGGGTCGAGGCGCTGCTCGTCGGCGGGGGCGTGGACTGCGTCACCTTCACCAGTTCCTCCACGGTCTCGAATTTCGCACAACTCTTTGACACCACCGATCTCAGCGACTTGCTACAGGGCGTCGCCGTCGCCTGCATCGGCGACATTACGTCTCGCACCGCCGCCGATTTCGGCTTACGCACAAACATCCAGCCCGTCGAATTCACCACACCCGCGCTCGCGCGTGCTATCGCCGCCTATTTCGCGGAAGAGATGAAATGACGGACGGAGGCCCGACCGTGTGCTTCGCACTCAAGCCTCCTCCCTGTATGCTAAACTTCATTTATGGCGAAGCGACGGATACTGATTGTGGACGACGAGCCGACAACCGCCGAGGGCTTGAGCGAATTGCTCAAGGGGTGGGGCTACGACACGATGTTGGCTGCGGACGGCCTGTCCGGCCTCCAGCGCGCGGAAGAGTTTCGCCCGTCCGTCATCCTCACGGACGTATTCATGCCTCGTCTCGACGGATTCGGACTGCTGCGTGAGATACGCGAGCGCCAACCTGAGATCGCCGTCATCCTTCTGGCCGGGCGGGGAACGGTCGAGATGGCCGTCCGGGCGATTCAGGAAGAAGGAGCGTACCACTATTTCGAGAAGCCGTTTGATTTCGCCAAACTCCGCCTGATGGTCGAACGCGCCGTCGAATTCGCGGAGGCGCGGCGCGATAATGAAACCTTACGCCGCCAGTTGCGCGACCGCGGCGCGTTCGGCGAACTCGTCGGCGCGTCCGAGCCGATGCGACAGATTTATGCGCTCATCGAGCAGGTCGCGCCTTCCTCTGCCTCCGTGCTTCTGACCGGAGAGTCGGGCACGGGCAAGGAACTCGTGGCGCGCACGATCCACAGCATTAGCCCTCGACGCGACGCCGCTTTCGTCGCGATTAATTGCTCGGCGATCCCCGACACACTGATGGAATCGGAGTTGTTCGGCCACGAGAAGGGCGCATTCACCGGCGCGGCTGCGCGTCGCCTCGGCTGCTTCGAGTTGGCGAACGGCGGCACTATCCTGCTCGACGAGATTGCCGAAATGTCCCACTCGCTTCAGGCTAAGCTGCTGCGCGTGCTTGAAGAGCGCAAAGTGCGGCGGCTCGGCGGCTCGCAGGAGACACCCGTTGACGTGCGCGTCCTTGCCGCGACGAACCGCGACCCGCACGAGTCCGTCCGCGCCGGCACGTTCCGCGAAGACCTCCTCTACCGCCTCAACGTTATCACCCTCGAATTGCCGCCCCTCCGCCGCCGCAAAGAAGACCTTCCGCTGCTCGCGCAACATCTCGTCGCACAGTTAGCAGAGAGACACGAGCGCCCGGCGCGCCTTATGAGTCCCGCCGCCATCGAGGCGCTGAGGTCGCACCACTGGCCCGGCAACGTGCGCGAACTACGCAACGTCATCGAGCGCGCTGTCATCATCTGCTCCGGCGAGGTGATCGAGCGCCATCACCTTGCGCCCTACCCGCTTGACCAGCGTGCGCGCGCCCGGAGCGAAGACACGATTATGCTGCCCGTCGGCACGCCCATCGAAGAGGTCGAGCGGCAGATGATTCTCCGTACTCTCCAGAAGACGGGCAATAACAAGACGCGCGCCGCCGAACTTTTGCAGATCAGCCTGAAGACCCTGCACAACAAGCTGCGCGCTTACCGCGAGCGCGGGCTGCTTCAAGACGTGGAAGAAGGCGGGACACAAGGGACAAACGTGCCCGGCGTTTCGCAAGATTCTCAAGAGTCTCAATGAAAAAAATGAAAAGGCTTGCCGGCCTTCTCTACGCTTACGAACGGACGGGTGCTCAAAGTCTATGCAAGTATTGTTTTCTTGTTACAGTGGAGCTAGGCTTCACGCAATGAGAGCGCCACACACATTTCAACGATGCACTTCATATTCTGACTGATGTGGCCCTACCTTTCGCGTAAACAGCGCCTTGCTTCTCACGCAGTTTGAATGTTACTTATCCCGTCATGTCGGTGCTGCTCATTTTCGTGGACGGGCTGGGCATCGGGACGCGCGGAACGCACAACCCGCTCGACCGGCTCGGCGCAGACGCGCTCCCGCTCGCAGTCTTTCAGGACGAAGAACCTGGACTCAAGCACGACGGCGTGCTCATTCGCACGGACGCCTGTCTTGGTGTCGAAGGAAGACCGCAGAGCGCTTCCGGCCAGACGACTATCCTCACCGGCATCAACGCGCCCGCACTGCTCGGCTACCACAAACAGGGCTTCCCCAACGAGGCGATGCGCGCGATTATTCGCGCGCACTCGATCTTCCTTCAACTCAAACGCGCCGGCGTCGGCCCCAACGTCTTCGCCAATGCTTACACGCCGCGTTTCTACGAAACGCGCCCGCGCTGGGTCTCGGCGACGACCGTGGCCGTCGAAGCAGCCGGCATGAATTTTCGTAACCTTGACGATCTGAAAAATGGCTGCGCCGTCTATCACGACTTTACCAACGAACTCTTGATCGAGCGCGGCGAGGATGTCCGCACGCGCTCGCCTGAAGAGGCAGCCGGGGCGCTCGCCGATCTGGCGCGCGGGCACCGCTTCACCCTCTACGAATATTTCATCACCGACCGCATGGGACACGAACAAAATATGGAAGGCGCGCTCTCGGTGCTCTCCGGCCTGGCGCGCCTCGTTTGCGCCGTGCTCGAACGTGTTGACCTGCAACGCACGACAGTCGTGCTGACGAGCGACCACGGCAACGTCGAAGACCTTTCGGTACGTAACCACACGCTCAACCGCGTCCCCACACTCGCGTGGGGACGCGGGCGCGAGCACGTTCGCCGGAGCGTCCGCACGCTCGCCGACATCACACCAACCATCATTCAAATCCTGACTTCGGACGAGCCACAAGCATGAGCGCTTCCAATCAAGCTCCCTCTCAAGACACAACCTCGAAACCTGCCGCGACTGCCGCGAGCAACGTGCCGAGGTATTCTTACTACGCGCTGGGCATTCTCTCGCTCGTCAACTTCCTCAACTACATTGACCGACAGGTGCTGCCCGCCGTCGCCTCGACGATGCTCAACGACAAGCAACTGGGCATCACGGACACGGAATACGGCTACATGGAAGCGTCTCTGCTGCTTTCCTTCACCGTGCTCGCCCCGCTCTTCGGGCGACTCGGCGACCGTCACCCGCGCGCCAAAATCATGGCGTGCGCGGCGGTCGTCTGGAGCATCGCCACCGCTTTGACAGGCGTGGCCGACCGGCTGCCCTTGATGCCTTCCTCGATACAGTTTCCGATCCCGCTCGTCCACGCGACGTTCTACATTTCAGGGGCGGCGCTGTCGCTCTGCCTCGTGCGCGCGGTGGTTGGTGTGGGCGAATCGGCCTACTCGACGATTACCCCGAGCTTGATTGCCGATTATTTCCCGCCGCACAAGCGGGCCACCGCGCTCGGCGTTTTTCAGGCGGCGATTCCGATGGGCTTCGCGCTCGGCTTCGTCATCGGCGGCATCCTCGCACACTTCTTCGGATGGCGCATCGCCTTCATGATCGTCGGAGTGCCCGGCCTAATCACCGCCGTGCTGGTGTGGCGGCTGCGCGAGCCTGCGCGCGGCGCGACGGATGTTCCTCGACACGAAACCGCTCTAGAAGAAATCGCCGAAGGCGTTGCGAAAACTTCGCACGCGTCCGGCGAGGTCGGCAGTTCCGATACGGCGTTGCGCTCTGTGTGGCGCATCTTAACGACTCGCGACTGGCTCATCTCGACTATCGGCTATACGGCACTCACCGCCGCGCTCGGCGCGTTCGCGTCGTGGGCCACCGTGACGCTGGTACGTGATAAGGGAATGAGCGAGACGAGCGCCGCCGTGACGCTTGGCATCGTCATATTGCTGGCCGGGGCGACGGGGACTTTTGGCGGCGGGTGGCTCGCCGACCGCATCGCCGCGCGCAGGCACAACGCTTATTTTCTGGTCTGCGCCGTCAGCACGCTTCTCGGCATCATCCCGACCATCGTCGTGCTCGTCGCGGACGACGCGCGCGTCTACCTGCCAGCAGTTTTCTTCGCGGTGACGCTGCTCTTCGTCAGCAACGCGCCGTTCCACGCCATTCTTCTCGGAAGTAGTTGATTCAGGAAGCAGAGCGGCGCGTCGCATGCGGGGCGTCGGCGGCACGTTCGAGGCAGGCATGCGAGCAGTAGGAATTGGTGGAAGCACGAAGCTTGACTGCGCGCGAAGACGGGAGCCATGTGCCGCAGGCGGCGCAGCGCACGAGCTTCTCGCCGCCGGACTGCGTGCTTTGTTGTCGTCGCGGAAGGTCGGCAGGGCCGCCGTTGTTCATCCCGCGCGCGTCGCGCACCATGCCCAGCATTTGTCTCACTATTTTCAGGTAAGGACGCAGACGCCAGTAGACGAGTCCGGCGACGGTCGCGAAGATGAGCAGGACGAAAAGGTATTTCACTTGCTCTCCCTCGCGGCGTTTTTCTTCTGCTCAAGCTGTGCGCGGAGGTTGGGCAGCTCCGTATTCGAGGCGTTGACCTTCTCCAGTTCGGCCAGACGCTTCTCCGCTTCGGGCAGATTGCCGTTGGCGACGAGCGCCGTGACGAGATTCTGCAAGGTCGCCTCGTGGCGCGGGCTAATCATGAGCGACTTGCGATATTCCGCGATGGCGCGTTGCGGGTCTGAGGGCTTGTCGTAAAAGTATGTGAGGCCCAGGCTCGTCCGCACGATGACATCATCCGGCTTTGACAGGAGTGCTTTCTGATAGTAGCCGCGCGCCTCGTCGAGTGGCGCGCTGTCGCCTCTTTCGCGCCCGACGAGAAAAAGCGCGTTGCCCGCCAGCACCGTAATCTGGTAGTCCTTCGGATTGGCCTCGTGCGCTCGCTTGAGGATGCGCGCGGCGTCCGGCAGGATCGAAGTGTTGCCGCTCTTCATCGCGTAGAGGTACAGGCCCTGGCCTGAGATGCGCTGCAAGGAGGCGTCGTCGGGGCTGGCGTCGGCCTTCGCAATGGCGTTCCGCAGTTGTTCTTCGGAGAGGTTCGGAATCGAATCCTCATCAGCATTCGTCGTTCGAGAATTGGACGACGCGCCGGCTGTTCCGGTCAAGGTCTCACCGTCCTTTGCGCCCGCACGCAGCCGCGTCACTTCCGCGCGCAACGTGTCCTGCTCGCGGCGGTTGACGCCATTGGCGAACGCGAAGCCGACGACGAAGCCGAGCGTGATGCCTATCAGGAGGTAAATTATTTTTTGCGTGGTCACAAGCTTCAATCCAGTGAGACGCGCAGCAGTTTAGCAAAAAGGTTGGCGAAAGGCGACGAGCGCAACGGACGCGGACACAGCGCCGGACTCGTCGGCTCTGGATTAAAGGCGCGTGCCCCTGAGACCTCTCGCTCAAGCGAGTTTACGATCTCAGGGGCATGCAGAGCTTTCGGAAACTTTGAAGGCGCGAGTGTCTCGTCAGTCGTCTTTGGAAGACTGATCGCCGACGAACGGCAAGTCGTCTTTGCGTCTGCGCGGGAGCGGGTCGGAATCTCGGCGGCGCGCGGGCGAGTTCGGCGCGCGACGGTCTGTGAAGCCCGGCGGCAGGCGTGCGCCCCTCACAGATTCCTCAAGGATGCGCGTGATTTCCTGCGAGAGTGTGCGGTGCTCGCTGGCCGCGCGCTGTTGCAATGACTTCTTCAAGTCCGCCGGGACGTAAGCCCCTATGAAGACTCCCTTCCGGTTAGCCATGCTTTTTTTCTCCTTCGATTGGTGAATCGTGCGGCGTTGGCCGGGTCGAGCGGGCCGCGCCCTCGTCTCTTGAGATTGAATGCCGTGCGTGTTTGAGAGCAGGTCTGTAAGCCGAATTCTGTACTCCCACCCGCGAAGGTGTGGAGTGGCGATCATTCATCTAGCCCATACGTCGCCGTATGGATCGAGCGACCTACCCGGAGACGCTTGCGCGCTCTGGTCGAGCGCGACTTCGGACGGGCAGCCCTGTTTGACGTCTCCCTATTTGGTCTTGCACCGCGAGGAGTTTGCCTGGCCGCGCATGTCACCACACGCGCCGGTGCGCTCTTACATTAAGCCCCGGAGGGCCGCACCGTTTCACCCATCACCCGCTGCGCTAACCCTTTCGGGTCAGGCCCGCTGGCTGGCCTGTTCTCTGTTGCACTTGTCGTCACCCCGCGCGTGAAGGGCTTGCGTTGCAAGCTTCTCGCGCCGAGCGCCCAGCCGTTAGCTGGCTCGCTGCCCTGTAGTGTTCGGACTTTCCTCCCCCACGCCTTAACAGCATGGCGGCGACCGCCCGACCTGCTCTCATGCACGGCGAGTGGGAGTATAGCAATCATCGTTCAACACGTACAGACCTGAACTGCCTGATGTTCAAACTTCAGCCGCCAAGAGAGGCGCGACAAACTGTGTTCAGCGGAAATAATTGAAGCCGACGCGCAGGCTATGCAGGGCCGCAGGCGGGACGGTGGAGATCAGCACCCACGTCATCAATGCGTGAGAGAGTCCGAGCGCGAACAGGTTGGGCGCGCGTTGATAGACGGTCGCCCAGACCAGACCGGCGGCGAAGGTCGCCAGCGCCAGCCAAGGGTTCGGCAGGTGAAGCGCGGCGAAGACTAACGCGACTGCCACGACGCTCGACCACCCGCGTCCCCAGATCAACTGCGCGCGGCGATTGACGAATCCTTGCAGCACGTACTGCTGCAAAAGCCCCCACAGCACGCCGAACGGCAGCAGCCCGAAGACCAGATGCCCGCCGCCCCACCTGCCGAAGTTGACGCTCGAAGCGTACCAGCCGAAGGCGATGAGCACGGCGACGGGCACGACTGTCGGCACGGCGAGCAGGCGTGCCGCGCGCGGAAAATTGTCCAGACGCCAGCCTATCTCGCGCGCCGATTCGCCTCTCAGGCGGTGTGAAAGAACCATCAAGACCAGCGCGAGCGAGACGGGGACTGCGCCGATCAGTTTATTGCCGCCGGCCAGCGACGAGACTGCCCACTCCGCGATGAGGACGGATGAGACGACGGAAACAATCTCCCACGCCGCCAGCACTCTGTCTTCAGGCACGTTTGAGCGCGCCGCGAATTCGTCCGTCGAGATCAAGGCTTCTCTTCTCCTTCCGGCGAAGATACGGGCGCGGCCTCCTGCGGCGTGACGTTGAACCGGATGGGGCGACCGAGGATTTGCAGCGTCCGCCGCACGCCGCCGCCGCTCGCGTGGACGGTGTAGATGCGCGCCTCGTGCTCGCCGCTCGTTTGCGTCGGGAGGACGAAGACGAAGCCGTGGCGCTCGTCCGCCGCGCGCCCGGCGTTCAGGACATCGGGGCGCGGCTCGTCCGCGAGACGGCTCGACACGAAATGATCGTCAACGTAGAGCTGCACCTCGACGCGCGCGTCGGGCTGTGAATCGTCAACGGCCCAGCCGGCCACGCGTTCGGCGTCCACGACATCAACCGTGCCGCGGAAGAACGGATTAAAAGCGAGGTAGTAAAAACCCACAGCGAGCGCGGCGACGAGCAGGGCTTCGGCGACGGACTTGGCGAGCAGTAGATTCGTGAGCGTCTTTCGCGCGGCGGGAAGGAGGGCGCTTCGTGCGCCGGACGCGGAAACACGGAGACCGGGCTGATTGTTCCCTGTCTCCGTGTCCGTTGGTTCGAGCGTCGCCGCGTCGCTCATTGACCGTGATAACTGTTGGCGTTGGTGTCCTGGTACGAGAGCGTGTGGCGCGGAGTGATCTCCTGCCCGGCCTGAATATTGGCACGCAGGCGCACCGTCACCTGAAGTACGTTGGTATCGCCGGGCGCGAGTTCCGGAACCTGCCACGCGAAGACTCGCGCGCCGCCCGCAGCGTCACGCACGTTCAGCGCGGGCGTGGACGAGACGAACTCCAGCGTGCTCGGCAGTTGTTCCGTGACGGTCAGGTTCTTGGCGAGTCCCGCGCCGTCGTTGACGAGGACGAGGCGATAGAAAATCGTGTCGCCCGGCTTGACCTCCACGTTGGCGAGTTCGGCGCGGACGCGGACGCGCGGGGCCGCGACCGTCAGAACCGTGCTCGCTTCACTGGCGATGCGGGCGGGCGCGGCGACGGCGCGTGTCACGAGATTGTAAGCGTACTGCTGTCGGTCGGGCGTCGAGCGCGGGATGTCCACGCGCAGCAGCACGGGATACTGCCCGCCACGCGGGTCTATGGCCGCCGTTTGCGTGACAGCCGTCTCGCCGTCCTGATGCTGGCCGTCGCCGTTCGTGTCGGAGTAGACGGTCGCCGACGGAGCGCCCGGCGCGGTGATGTTCAGCGAATAGCTTTCCGGGTAGTTGCTCGGATTACGCACGATGAAAGGAATGTAGATGGTGTCGCCGGGCGTGGCCGTCAGGCCGGACGAGACGGAGTCCACCTGCGCGCGCGGGACGCGCCCCACGCTGATGGTCGGGCCGTCGAAGTTCGAGGGGATGATGAGACTCTGCGTCCGCATCGTTCCGCGACCAAGCCCGCGATTGTTCTGCGCCAGCGCGTCGGGCACTGCGCGCAGCGTGACGGTGATCTCGCGCGCGTCACGCGATTCGAGTTCGCCGAGGCTCCAGATGGCCGTGCGCGACGGGCGGTCGTAGTTAATCGGGCTGGGGTTGGCGCTGACCAGTTCAAACTCAGGGTTGAAGACGAAATCGGCACGGGCTTGTCGTGCCGTCGCGCTGCCGAGGTTGCGGACGTTGATTCGCTGGGTGAACGTCTCGCCGGGCATTACCGTCTCCTGCGCGACGGTGGATGTCGCGGCGAGCGCGGCGGCGACGACTGTCAGCGAAGCGTCTGCGATCTTCATCACGGTGCTGTCGGCCTGCGAGGCGGCGCGGACGAGAAAGCGCGTCTGCTGATTGTCGGGGACGTTGTCGGGGACGCGTATATTGAGCAGCACTTCGAGGTTTGCGCCGCGCGGCATCTGCTGCGTGACGAGGATCGGCATGTCGCCGCCGGAGCCGTTCTGCGCTGTGCTGAAGGTCGGCTGGTACTCGGCGGGCAGGTCTGTCTCAAGTCGGAACTGGTCTTCCTTGTTGCCCATGTTCGTGATGAGAACGGGCAGTTGAATGGTCTGGCCGGGCGAAGCGGCGAGGGCCGCGCGCCTGAGCGCGAGTTGCAAGTCGGGCACCTGCCTGACGGTCAGGCTGAAACCACCCTGCGGCGCGGAACCCGTGTCAGGAATAATGGAAGACGGCGGTGACGTTGGCGCGACTGCCGTCTCGCGCGTGTCGGGAGTGCGTACTGGTGCGGGGGCGGGCGGGCGCGAGTTGTTGTTATTCGATGCCACCTGCGTCGGAGTTTCGCGCGTGGCGGGCGGCTTCGGGTTGGCAATCGGAGGGGGCACAGTCCGCGTGCCTCTGGTGGTCGAACGAGACTGGTTTGACTGCCTGCGCGGGCGCTGTTCGCTGCCGCCGCCGCGTATGGAAAGCGTCGGCGTGTTAGTGCGTGCGGTTTCGGTCGGGGGCACTGTTCGCGGCGCGGTTATCTGGCGCGATTGCGCGGGCGTCGGAGTGGCTTTGGCGACGGCCTGCGTGGGCGTCGCTCCCGTGCGTGTCGTCGTCGCCGGTACTGTGGACGGAGGCCTGTTCGCGGCCTCTTGTTTGGCGGATTGTAGCTCGCTGTCGTAGATGTCCGTGAAAGGCGTGTCCTTGATCGTACGCAGGCGTTGCGCCACCTGCTCGGCATCCTGCAACTGTCCGAGTTCGATGTAAGAACGTCCGAGCCAGAGCAGCATCAGGTCTGCGATAAAGCTGTTCGGATAGGTTTTAAGAAAATCTTTGAAGACGGCGGCGGCCTGTTCGTAGTGCCCCTGCGCGAAGAGGTCTCGACCCTTGTTAAAGATTTTCTGTTCGGCTTCGCTCGGCGCATCATCCTGCGCGGCGGCGCGCGTTGCCGGCGTGGTGAGCGTGCGTGCCGTGGCGGCGGTCGTGAGCGGGACGAAGGCGAGCGCTGCCGCGAGCGCGGCTGCGCCAAGTTTATTTCGCATAATCAAAGTTATAACCCTCCGAGAGGCAGGCGTGCGAGTTGATTCGAGTTGTCCTTAATCTTGGTGTCGGTCGCCGGGAGACTTCTGCACGCCCGCGCTTCAAACGCGGGACTGTTTGCGACGCGCAGATAATACAGCGTCCGTCGGCGGCGGGCAAGATGCTCGACGCGTGGGCGCGAGGCCGAACGCACGCGCGCTCATTTTCGCGTGTAGCGTCCGACCTCGACGCGGTCGCCCGGCTGCAGGGCCGGGTCGGGAATCTTTCCTTCTTCGATCTCACGCAGATTGTATTCGGTCGAAACGAGCCGACCGTCCGCGCCCTGCCGCGAAACCTTGATGCGGATTGAATCCGGGCGAGCCGCGCCGCCTGAAGCCAACACGGCCTGCGTCAGCGTCATGCCTGCATGAAAGTCTTTCTGGCCGGGAGAGTTAATCTCGCCGCCGGTGTAGAAAAACTCCGGCGGACGCGTCACGAGCGTGACTACGTCGCTCTGCTGCACGAGCATGTTCATGGCCGTTGCGTCGTTGAGATCAACCGTGGCGCTCTTGCCCGACGCGTGCGAGACGACGACGGCGCGTCCGGCTTCGGCCTTCGGCTGCGCCCACGCGACGACGACGTAGAGCGGCACCGCTTCTCGCTGCAAAGTCTTCGGGCCGGGGTCGCTCACCAATCCGCTGACGAGGACGGTGTGGCTGGCGTAGTCGCGCACGCTGACGCGCACCTGCGGCTTGTCGTAGACGGCACGATGTCGCAGTTCAGCGACCAACTGCGCGGCAAGCTCCTCGGTCGTCATCCCTGCGACCGTGACCGGGTCGGCGATGGCAGGATATTCCAGCACGCCGCCGGCCATCACTGTGTAGAGAGTTGACTGGCGCGGGTCGGCATGATTCAGCAAACGTATGTCGAGCACGTCGCCCGCGCCGACGCGATACACGGAAGTCAGGGGCTGCGATGCCGCGACTGGCATGGAGGGCGTGCGCGTCGCCGTATTAGTTGAATTCGTGCTTGCGTTTGTGGTCGGAGCGGGCGCGCCTTTCATGTCGTCGGGCGAGCCGCCCGGCTCCTTTGACGCACCTCTGGCGGAAACGGGGAGAGGCACGCCCGGCGCGTCGCTCGTCCTCGAAGGCGCGTCGCTGGTGACGGAAGACGGATTGGTTTCGGTGGGCGTAACGGTCGCCGCTGTAGAGGTGAGGGCAGTTGAAGTTTCTCTGTCTTTCGCGTCGCCCTTCCTCGCCTGCTCGCGGCGGCTGGAAGGTTCGCTGCCACTGTTCTTAGCTGCACCCGCCGGCGCACTCTTGCGCTCGGCGCGGGAAGCTTCATTGGGCGGCGACTTCTTCTCGTCGCTTTTCGTGCTCGCAGCCTTGTCGTCGGCGAGCGGCCCGACGCGCACGTTCCCCGTCTGCGACCGCGCGGGCGAAACGGTAAGCGTGCAGACCGCCAGCGAAATAAAGGCGGCGGATAAAACCTTTTTCATACGGCACTCTTCCTTGCGTCAAACCTGATGCGCGCGCTGCGGGGGCATTTGCAGCAGCTTGCACCGATGCTTCACTAAACCCTTCTCGTCCTCTGAATGGCGCGACCGGCTGTGAAGCCTCGCCGGCACGTCCTTACATCTATGATTAAACAACGAAACCCCGCCTCATTCTCAAAGCGAGGGCAAAAAACGTCGTCAGCGGAAGACCGGCGACGCGCGAGCCGGAGATAGTCGTCATTATACAGTGAAGATCGTGAGCCGGGGCAAAACCGCTCCCTGCGGGCGTTGTGTGTCAAAGAGTCAAAAATGCGGGATAATGCGCCGGAATCCCCGACTTCGATTCTACCCTTTGCTTTTCGCTGGTGGCAAGGTATCCGGCGTGAAAAGCAGCGGCCAGCGCTGGCCGAGACGCACGCGCACGAGTTCCTCAACGTCGTCCGCCGTCGCGCAGTCGAGGCATTCGCGTGCGAGGCGCGCCGCCTCAGCGACTTCGACGCCGCCGAGCGCGCGACGCACGCGCGGGATCGAGGACGCCGTCATGCTCAACTCACGCGCGCCCAGCCCCACAAGAATCAGCGCGTAAGCAGGCGTCGCGGCCATCTCGCCGCAGACGATTGCAGGGATTGACGCTTCGTTCGCCGCGCTGATCGTGCGCTCGACGCTCTGCAAAACCGCAGGGTGGAGCGAGCGAAACCAGCCGGCCACTTCGTCGTTGCCCCTGTCAACGGCCAGCAGGTACTGCACGAGGTCGTTTGTCCCCACACTGAAGAAATCAACCTCACGCGCCAGCTTTTCCGCAACCAGCATCGCCGCAGGGACTTCGATCATCGCCCCGACGCGCACCGTTCCTGTCTCTTGCTTCTCATCGGCGAGGCGCACGCGCTCTTCGTCAATAATCAGCCGCGCGCGGCGCACGTCCGTGATGTCGGAGATCATGGGCAGCACGATGTCGAGCCGGACACGCGAGGCGGCGCGCAGCACCGCTCGCACCTGCGTGCGCAGGATGTCCTCGCGTTGCAGGCAAAAGCGAATCGCGCGCAAGCCCAGCGCAGGGTTGCGCTCGGCTTCAAGTTTGAACTCCCCCCCAACCTTGTCGCCGCCCAGATCGAACAGGCGGATGGTCGC
>JAIVJG010000222.1 GCA_020200155.1 Acidobacteriota bacterium
CGTCGGTAAGGAATCCAGCCTCGGTTTGAAGCTTGAGCCGGGCCAGGTTTCCGAGGTCGTGACCGTCACCGATGCGGCTACGACTGATCTTTCGACGACGGCGGTCGGTTCAAACCTGAACGACCAGTTGTTCCAGAACATCCCCGTCCAGCGTAGCGTCTCGAGCTTGTTCTATCTGGCTCCCGGCGCGTCGGACGGTCTGGGTGGCGGTCGTGATAACCCGTCAATTTCGGGCGGCTCGGCGCTCGACAATCTATACGTCGCCGACGGCGTGAACATTACCGACTCGGCCTTCGGCGGCATCGGCACGTTCACGCGCTCCTACGGCGCGCTCGGCACCGGCATCAACACCTCCTTCGTCAAAGAAGTTCAGGTGAAGACCGGCGGCTTCGAGCCGCAGTACGGCCAGGCCACGGGCGGCATCGTCAACATCATCACGCAATCGGGCAGCAACGAGTACCACGGGGCGCTCTACGGCTATGCTCGTCCGAAGGCGTTTGAGGCCACACGCAAACAGCGCGACAACTTCAGCGTCAACAAGGTCGGCGAGTTGCTCCATCAGGAGAACTACGACGCGGGCGTTGACTTCGGCGGCTACGTCCCCGGCGCGAAGGATCATCTCTTCTTCTTCGGCTCCTTCAACCCGACAGTCCGCCGCGATCTCGTCATCGGCGCGAAAGGCTCCGGGATTCGCAACATCCTCGGCGAGCACGTTCAGCGTTACCGCACCATGAACTACGCGGGCAAGATTGACTACAACATCAATCCGAGCCACACCATCGCGTTCTCGATCTTCGGCGACCCGAGCAAGACGAATCTTTCGTCGTTCGCCACGCTGAACATTGACAACACGACGGCCAACAGCAAACTCGAGTTCGGCACTCGCAACATGGCCCTGCGCTACAACGGCTCGCTCAGTTCCACCTGGACACTCAGCGCCAGCTTGAGCCAGGCCAAGAATCACTTTGACGAAACGGGCTTTGCCAACTTCAACTCCATCCTCGACCGCACGCAGCCCGCGCGCGGAAACTTCAACGCCATCGGGCGCGGTTTCATCGAACCCACCGAGGGCAAGACGTGGCGCACGGGCTTCGACACGTCGAAGATCGTCAGCTTTCTGGGTTCGCACACCTTCGGCATAGGCTATCAATTCCAGAAAGCCTTCTACTCCGGCATTCGTGATCGCAGCGGTCCGAAGTTCACGATTCCGGCGACCAATGCCACGGGCACGCCGCTCGCAGCCCTCACGGGTACGAGTCTGCCCATCGGCCAGCAGGTGAACGCGGCGTTTTCGCTGCGCGTTGCCGGCGCATCGTGCACGCTCTGCCCGATTCTGACGATCCCCGGCGTTGGTGATCGCCCGGTTTTCCTCCGGCAGGATCGCGGCGAATTCGGCAACCCGGTTTTCGACACTTTCTCGAAATACCACGCCGCTTACATGCAGGACACGTGGCGCTTTAATCGCTACGTCACGGCTCTGGTCGGCCTGCGCTGGGAGCAGGAGCGCGTCGTCGGCAGCCCCTCGGCGGCTGGCGAGCGCGTCGGCTACACCTTTACTGACCAGTGGGCGCCGCGCATCGGCGTGACGGTTGACCCGCTCGGACGCGGCAAGACGAAGGCGTTCTACAACTACGGTCGCTTCTTTGAGTATCTCCCGCTCGATCTGGCAGAGCGTTCGCTCTCAGCCGAGCAGGATTTCACCAGCGGTCGTTTCGCGCCTGAGTTCGTGACCGTCGGCGGCGTCCGTCGCGCGGTGGTCAACCAGTTCGGCACCGTCAACCCGATTATTGACGCCGCCCACTTGCTGAACCGCGCCTGCCTCCTTCTGCCTAACGGTCAATGTCAACTGGATGCGGATGGTAATCCAATTATCATCGGTACCGGCGGCGGTATCGGGGTGTCGTCCAACGACCCCTCGAATCCAATTCTTGCCGGCACTAAGCTCGGCTTCATTGACGAGCACATTATCGGCTTGGAGCAGCAGTTGCCCCGCAACTTCACTCTCTCGGTGCGATACATTGACCGCAATCAGAAGCGCATTGTCGAAGACGCGGCGGTGGTCTCAGTCGAGCAGTTCAACAATTCACTCTTCGGCCAATCCTACTTCCTCGCCAACGTCAGTGCGCGCCTAGATGCGGCGGTCAATGCGATCCCGCACACCTACGCGGTCGGCGGTCCGATTCCCGCCGCTTGTCGTGCCAGCGACGGCACGGTGCCTTTCAACATTCCTTCGGTGACCAACTCGGCGGGCACCGTCCTCGGCGCTGTCTGCTTCAATCCGAACCCGAACGCCGGCAACCTCGGCGCGGACGGCATTGCCGACGGCTTCCCCGACCCGGTTCACAAGTACAAGGCTGTCGAGATCGAACTCAACAAGCGGTTCTCGGACAACTGGCAGTTGCTCTCGAACTGGCGCATTGCTCGTCTGCGTGGTAACTACGAAGGCCACCTCCGCAACGACAACGGCCAGACCGATCCCGGCATCAGCTCGCTGTTCGATTTCACCGCCGGCGAGTTCGGCCTCCTCGGCGACCAGTTCGCGGTCGGCCCGCTCAACACGGATCGCCGCCACGTCATCAACATCTACGCCAGCTACGCCTTCAGCAAGGATCGCACCGGCTTCGGCGGGCGCGCATTCCAAGGCTTGAACCTCGGCCTCGGCTTCCACGCCGAGTCGGGTCTTCCGATCAGCGAGTTCCTCGCGCATCCGGGATACCTGAACGCAGGCGAGATTCCGGTCGGTGGTCGCGGCAAACTGGGCCGCACCGATTGGTACAACCGCGTAGACCTCCACGCCGATTACCCGTGGAGAATCAGCGAGACGACGAAACTCAGCTTCATCGCTGACTTCTTCAACGTCTTCAACAAACGCACGATTCGTCAGGTGAACGAATTCCGCGAGAGCACCGCCGGCCAGCTTAATCCTGACTTCGGCCAGCCTCGCTCGTTCCATCCGCCGTTCAACATGCGCCTCGGCGCAAGGTTGGAATTCTAATCTGATCCGTTAGCGGATTAGTTTTGACGGGGAGGTGGCTGCAAGGTCATCTCCCCTTGGAAAGGAGGGAACGCCGACGTTCCCTCCTCTTGTTTTTTCCGGCAAAAAGAAAGATGATTCGGGCCTTGACTGCCTCGTCGGGGCGTCGCGAGAATTGAAGGAGAAGTTCAAGATGTACGGCTCAATCTTCCTCCTGCGTGCGCTCATGCTCCTTGCCGCTATGCTCGTCGCGTCTTCGGCAGGCGCACAAGTGCCCATGCATCCTGTCTCGGTCGAGGTGCATGGGCAGGTGCGCTATGCGTCAAACAGGACGCCTGCGGAGAACGTGCTTGTCCGTCTGGAAAGATTCGGCAGCGGTGTCGTCGGGCAGATGACGACAGACCGGCTTGGGAAGTTTCAGTTCTCCGGCCTCGTTCAGGCACAGTACGTCCTCACGGTTCACGCTCTGGGTTACTTTGACGTGCAGCAGACGATAGACCTCCTGACCGCCACCAACGATTACGTCAACATCTCTTTGACGGAAAACTTATCAGCCTCCCGCAGTTCCTCGTCTCGCCTCCTGCCCGTCGGGTTGGTTGACGCGAACGTGCCCGCAGAGGCGCGGACGGAATTCGAGAAGGCGCGTGTTGCCCTCTCCGACGGCCCGAAGAAGAGAGACAAGTTCGAGCAGGGCCTGCGCTCGCTGGAGAAGGCGACGGCCATTTATCCGAAGTTCCTTGAGGCGCAGTTGATGCTCGGCATCGTCTACATGGACGTGCAGCAGTGGGACAGGGCCGAAGCCGCGCTCCGTCGCGCGCTTGAGATTAATCCCAAAGCGACCACCGCGCTCTTCGCGCTCGGCGAACTCTATCGTCTGCAAAAGAGGTACGACGAGGCGGAAACAGAATTGAGGCAGGGACTCAAACTCGACGCCAGATCGTATCGCGGCTATCTGGAGTTGGGGCGCGTCTACTGGGACAGGGGCGATTACGTCAAGGCCGGCCCGCAGGTCGGGCGCTCTCTCCAACTCAAGCCTGATTACGCCGAGGCGCACCTGCTCGCCGGCAACATCCTGCTGCGCGCACGCCAGAGGCAAAACGCGCTCACGGAGTTTCAAGAGTATTTACGTCTCGCGCCGAAGGGCGAGTACGCCGCGCAGGCCAGGGAAGCGGTGCAGAAATTGAAGCAGTCGCCCACGCGAAAATAGTGTGTCTCCGGGCAGGAATTTCAAAGTGACGCCGTTCAATCTCGTCCCAACATTTTAAGCAGGAGGAAGATCAACGTGCCTCGCACAATATTACGTCTGCTATTCATCATCGCTGTGCTTGCTTTTGCTGCGTGTCCCGCGCTGGCCCAGCAAATTCAGGGACAAGTGCGCTACGCCGCGTCACAGCGCCCGGTCATCGGCGCAATCGTTCAATGTTCCGGCACAGGCGGCATCAGCGAGCAGTTAAGCGATCCTAACGGCAGGTTTTTCTTCCGTGTCTCGCCGGGCCACTACGATGTCCATGTGCGCGTTCCCGGCTACAGAGAGGAACGGCAATCCATTGACCTGCTCGACACGCGATCAAGCGAGTACATGGACTTCCGTCTGAGGGAGGACGTGCCGGCGAGAGCAAAGATAACCACATCCCCCGGCACGACGGAGGCGGGGGACGCAAACGTGCCTGCCAATGCCCGCGCGGAGTTTGACAAGGGCGCTGCCGCCATCGGAGAAGCCGGGAAGGAGAAGGTTCAAGAGGGCATTGCCCACCTTGAGCGAGCCGTCAGCCTCTACCCGAATTATCTTCAGGCTCAGTTGATGCTGGGCACGACTTACATGGACGTGCAGCAGTGGGACAAGGCCGAGAAGACTCTGCGCCGCGCCATCGAGATCAATCCGAAGGCGACGACAGCCACGTTCGCTTTGGGCGAGGTGTTGCGCCGTGAGAAGAAGTACGACGAGGCCGAGAAGGTATTAAGTGAAGGGCTGAAGCTCGACGACAAGTCGGCGCGGGGCCACTTCACGCTCGGCGAGGTTTACTGGGAGAAGAACGACATCCCGAACGCAGGCAAACAGGTCGGCACAGCGCTCCAACTCAAGCCCGACTACGCCGAGGCGCACCTGCTTGCCGGCAACATCCTGCTGCGCGCACGCCACGCCGAGGAAGCCCTCACGGAATTTCAAGAGTATCTGCGGCTTGCGCCGAAGGGCGAGTTCGCCGAGCAGGCGCGACAGGTTTCACAGAAGATCAAGGACGCCATCGCCGCGAAGAAGAAATAAACACGCGGCCCGTTCGTCAGGAGAAAGGCAAAGGGCCAAAGGCGAAAGTGGAAGGGAATTCCTCGCCTTTTGCCTTCAACCCTTTGCCTTTTGTCTTCGCTCTTTCGCCCGTGTGCTACAATCCGGCCCGTCGGCAACCGCACTGTGATTTGAATCCTCAGACATCGAGTACGAATTCGTGGCGACGCTCGCGATCAACCAACTCCAACTCGCGCCGCTCGGCGCGGGCGACCTCATTGACCGCACGATCAGACTCTACCGCCGTCACTTCGTGGCGCTCATCCGCGCGTCCGCGCCGCCCGTCGTCGTCTCGGCCATCGGCTCAGTCCTTTACACGGTGATGACCCGCGCCATCGGCTCGACCGATAGCGAGGTCAAGCTGGTCTTCTACATTCTGCTTTCCATCACGGGCCTGGCGCTCGCCTTCGTCGGCTTCCTGCTGCAACTGATCGTGATGGGCGGCTCGTCGCGCAACCTCGTCACGCACCTGCTGCGCGACGAGCCGGTCACGGCGCGCGCCATTTACAGGAACGTGCGAGCGCGTTTCTGGGGACTGCTCGGCGCGACTCTGCTGGTCGTTCTGTGGGTCTCGATCTCCGCCGGGATCGCGTCAATCGTCTTGTTCATCGTTGCGTTAATCATCGTCGTCTTTGCGGCGCTCATGGCATCTCTGATAGAGGCTGTGCCGTGGCTGGCGGCGATCATCGGCATCATCATTTACCTGGCGGGCGTCGTCGGCGTGCTGTTCGTGTTCTTTTTTCTGGCGGGGCGCGCGGCCTACGTGCCGCAGGTGTTAATGGTCGAAGGCAAAGGCGTGTTCGATTCCATCGGGCGCAGCGTGGTGCTGGCGCGCGGCAACGTGCGGCGTTTGCTGGCGATGTTTCTTTTCACGAGTTTCGCCACCTACGCGGCGCTGATGCTCCTGCTAATTCCTCTCGGCTGGGTCGGCTACCTCTACGGCGTTGACCTGCTCCAACTCGACTACAGCCGCGTGCCCGTGTGGTACGCCGTCAGTTATCAGGTCGTCGTACAGGTCAGCACGATCCTGCTCGCGCCGGTCTGGACGCTCGGCCTCTCGCTGCTCTACGTGGACGAGCGCGTGCGGCACGAGGGTTACGACATCGAACTGCTGGCCGCGCAGAGGCTCGGCGAGATGCCTGCGCTGCCCTACGGCACGATGACGCCGCTCACGCCCGCCGTCGCCGCCGACGCTCCGACGACGAGTGGAGAGACGAGACGGGAAGCAAAGACCACAGGCTCCGTGCTCGGATTGTTGGATAGATGATGAAGCTGCGTCTGAAAAGTATTTTACGACGAATAGCGTGCGCCGCGCTGTTCGTCGTTTTCTGCGCGGGACTGCCAGCCGCAGCAACGACGGCGACGGCCACCTTCACGCAGTATCGCGCACGCGTGCACGACGCGATCAAGCCGCTCGACGAACTCGCCACGCTCTGCGAACGCATCGCCAAAGGCGAGCGCTACGAAGTCTGGTCGCGCGGCGAAGCGGACAAAGACCTGCCGCTCATGTTCCTCGACGCGGAAACCAAAACGCTGAACAAAGTGCGCCTCCTCCTGCCGCCGAAGGAGAAAATCGAGTGGGGCGGCGGCACGGCAGACGTGGACAACGCATGGCTTCATGCGGCGCTGCAAGACTACGAGCGGAAGTCCGCGAAGGGGTCGGACAACCGTGAGCGCGCCAAGACGATACGCGACATCGTCGAGCGGCTGCGTGCGCTGGAAGCGCGCCTCGACGAAGTTGCGTTGAGCAGCGACGCGCGTGCGAGAGACAAGGACGCGGAGAAGGGACGGCTCTCCGCCATCCTGCGCGACCCGGATTACAACCAGAAAGCTTCGCAGGGCGGTGCGCTCGGTCGTCTTATCGAGCAGTTCGTCGAATGGATTCGCAGCCTCTTCCCACACATCAGGCCGATTCAACCGGGCACGACTCCGACCGTCTCAAGAGCCGCGCAGATTTTCGTCTTCGCGCTGGCGCTCGCCGTCATCGCCTACGTCACGCGGCGCTACTGGCTGCGCCTTGGCACTTCAACTGAAAAACTCTCTCTGCGAGAAGCGCGTGTCGTGCTCGGCGAGCGTCTCGCGCCCGACCAGACGGCCTCAGACCTGCTCTCCGAAGCCGAACGGCTGGCGCGCGGCGGCGACCTCCGGGGCGCGATACGCAAAGCCTACATCGCACTGCTCTGCGAACTCGGCGACCGCAAGGTCATTCGCCTCGCGCAGCACAAGACGAACCGCGACTATCTCAGGGCCGTGCGCCAGTCCGCGCCGCCGCAACTCTTTCAAGAGATGCAGCCGCTCACCTCTAATTTCGAGCGCCACTGGTACGGCTCGGAGGACGCGACGGAGACCGACTGGACGGACTTCCGCACGCGCTGTCGTCAGGCGCTCAACGTCAGATGAGTTCGGAGCCTGAAGTCCGGCGGCGTGAATCAAATGTTGATTCCGGCCAGAGACTTCAGACTTCGGACTTCAAACTTGAGAATGAAAAGCCGTCTCGCCATTTTCCTGACCATCGTGCTGATGCTCGTCGTGCTCGCGGCGCTCAATGCTGCGTCTTACGTGCGCGTCGAGCAGGAGGCCGATTCGGAATTCGCGCCCGACCGTTCGACGCAGAACGCGGGCGCGACGGGCACGCGCGCCTTCTACGAGTTCCTGCAACAGTCCGGTCAAAAGGTCGTGCGCTGGGGACAGTCGCCCGCCGCGCTCTCGAACAAGGACGAGGCGCGGTTCTCGACGTTCGTGTTGATTGGACGAATGCGACGCGAGATCGAGAAGGAGGAAGCAGCCGCTTTGCTGCGCTGGGTCGAGCAGGGCGGGCGGCTCGTCATCATTGATCGGATGCCGGATACGAGGCTGCTCCCCGTCTCAAGAGGCTGGCACGTAGCGTCGGAGATTTTCGAGTACCCGCGCTCCAACTCGCGCCCCGACAGCACGGAGAGCATGACCGAAGGCGTCCCCCTGATCGCGCCCGCGCAGCCGACGCTCCTCACGCGAGACGTGGCGCAGGTCAAGCGCTCGCGCTTCGCCGGTCGCATACACATTTATCCCACCGGCGAAAAACCTGCGGCCAACGGCATCGGCCACGCGCCGCCGCCTGTCAAAGCGCCTCCCGCCCCACGGGAGAAGAACGGAGAGGAACATAGCCGGTCGGACGAGACTGAGCAGCAGACCCCGCCAGCGCCGAAACCCGCGCCGACCGTCAAAGGCCCCGTCGTCGCCATCGGACGAGCCGGCGTGGAACCCGTCGGCCCGTCCGCGCCCGTCCGTCACCTCTCCGACGGTCGCCAGGGCGAAGGTTCGCTCCTTGTTGATTACGTCTACGGTCGTGGGCGGATCGTGATTTTGAGCGACCCTTTCATCGTCTCGAACGGCGGCATCAACCTCGCCGACAATCTGATGCTCGCGACCAACCTCGTCGCGGGCGCGGGCGGACTCATCGCCTTCGACGAATACCATCAGGGCTACGGCGCGACGCAGCACCACGCGCTCGCCTACTTCGCGGGCACGCCGATACTCTGGATGTTCGCGCAAGTGGCTCTGATCGTCCTTGCCGTGCTCTGGACGAGCGGGCGTAGATTCGCGCGCCCCTTGCCCGCGCAGCGCGTTGACCGC
>JAIVJG010000056.1 GCA_020200155.1 Acidobacteriota bacterium
ATGTAGCCGCCGAGCACGCCTGAGATTGCGCCCGACGCGCCGAGGCTCGGCACGAGCAGGCTGCTCGCGTCGCTACTGAGCGCGACGGTCGAGAAGACGTGCGCCAGCGACGCGAGTACCCCGCACACGAGATAAAAGATCGCGTACTTCATGTGGCCGAGCCGGTCTTCGAGGTTGTCGCCGAATATCCAGAGGAAGAGCATGTTGCCGAAAATGTGCGCGAGACCGCCGTGCATGAACATCGAGGTCAGCAGCGTCAGGTAGACGGAGCCGGGCGTCGGTTGCAGTCCGGGCACTTCGACGCGCTGCTCTGTGCCGGGGACGACGGCCACTCGATCCGGCGAGGTCACGTCGCGCCCGGTGACGATCTCCTGCGGCACGGTCGAGTAGGCGTAAGTGAATTTGTCGTTGCCGCCCATGCCTTGCAGGAAGACGAAGACGAGAATGTTGATGGCGATGATGACGTAGTTGACGATGGGCGCTGTGGTGCGGTCGGAGTTGTCGTCACCGATGGGAAAAATCATTGTGCTTTTCCTTTTCGCTTTGCAATCGGGTTTCGCCCGCCGCCGATTTCATCGCTCACTTCAGCGCGGCTTCGGCTGTGCTAACCCGCCTGTGAGAAAATATCGCCCGGTAAAACTTCAAGGGGAGAATGTCTTGCATCTCCCGTTCCGCGTCGCGCCGAACACGTCGCAACAGGACGCACGCGCCGTCTTTTCACGCATTGCCGCAGTCCCGGCCAATTGTCCGGCGGAAGTTTCGCAGCAATCTCAAGACTTGTTCTCATACGGCACAGACGCGCGGCGCACGCTTTTACGTCGCCCGCGACAGCGTGCCTGCCCGTCTGTCTTCTCACTCAATAATGTCACGGCTGCCCGGCGTCGCCGGGACGATGCCGGCGGCGGCCAGCGCGTGCGTGTGCGGCTTCAGGAGTTCGTAGCCTTCGCTTCTCGCCACGAAGGTCGCCGCCGTGATGTCGCCCGCGACGTTCAAGGTCGTGCGGCACATGTCGAGGATGCGATCCACGCCGAGGATGATGGCGATCAGCGCGGGATTGACGCCGATGGTCGCCAGCACGCCGATGATGAACGGGATCGAACCCGAAGGCACGCCCGCCGTCCCGATGCCGCCGAGGATGGCGAGATAGACGACCATCAACTGCTGTCCGAGCGTCAGGTCAACGCCCGCCAGTTGCGCGAGAAAGAGCACGGTCACGCCCTCGTAGAGCGCCGTGCCGTTCTGGTTGGCGGTCGCGCCGACCGTCAGCACGAAGCTGTTGATCTCCTTCGGCACGCCCAGATTTTCCTCCGAGACGCGCAGCGCCGTCGGGAGCGTCGCGTTCGACGAAGAGGTCGAGAACGCCGTCAGGATGACGGTCTTGATGCGACGGAAAAATTCGAGCGGAGGGATGCGCGAAAGGAACCAGACGGAGAGCGAATAGACGCCGAACATGTGCAAGCTAAGGCCGAGCAGCACGGTGATGACGAACCACGCCAGCGCCTGCAAGAGGTCGAGGCCGAAGCGCGCAGTGTTGTTGAAGAGCAGGCACGCGACGGCGTAAGGCGCGAACTTCATAATGATGTCTATGATCTTCGCCGTGATCTGGTAGAGGCCTTCGAGTCCGCGCAGGAGCGGCGCGGTGGCCTCAACCGGGATGAGCGTAATGGCGATGCCGATAATCAGCGCGAAGAACATCAGGTGCAGCATGTTCGGCGTGTCGGTCTGCCGCTCCTCGCCCGCCACGATGCCGGCGACCGCCGCCACAGGGTTCGACGGCACGATGGATTTGACGACCGTCATCAGCGGGCTGTCTTTGTTGGCCGTCGCCTTCGCCGACTCGACCTGTTTCGTGGCGTCCGAGCCGTAACGCTGCTTCAAAGCCTCCGCCGTCGCCGGGTCAATCCGTTTGCCGGGGCGAATCGTGTTCGCCAGCGTCAGCCCGATGACGACCGAGATGGCCGAGATGATGAGGCAATAGGCGAACGACTTGAGACCGACGCGCCCCAGTTTGCGTATGTCGCCGATGCCCGCAACTCCTACGACGAGCGACGAGAAGACGAGCGGCACGACGATCATCAGCAGCAAACGCAGGAAGAGCGTCCCGACCGGCTGCGTGATGTTGTCCACGATCCAGACGACACGCGAGTCGTCGCCGCCGAGCGACATGTTCACCGCCACGCCCGCCACGACGCCGACCAGCAACCCCAGCAGGATGCGTGTGTGCAGCGCCATCCCCTTCGGCGGATCGGGAGTCGTATCCTTCAAGTCGGTCGTCTCCTCGCGCTCGTAGGCGTCCGAAGGCAGCCACCCTTTCGACGATTCGTTGTCCTTTTTGTCAGCCATCACAAATGAGGGATGAGGGATGAGGGATGAGGGATGAATAAAAGACAGAAGTTTTCTTATTCATCCCTCATCCCTCATCCCTCATCCCTTCTCACCTCCCCCATCGTAGTTTGTTACGCAGCACGTCGAAGTAGTTTCGCGTGCTGGCTTGAATCAGGTTGAAGGTCGTGCGGCTCTTGCGGACGAGCACGCGGTCTTCGACTTCGAGGGGCACGCCGACCTGTCCGTCCAGTGTCAGCGCCACGTCCTCTCTGGTCTTCAGTATGAATTCAAACTCCACGTCGTCCGGGACGACGATGGGGCGGTTCGAGAGCGTGTGCGGGCAGATGGGCGTAATCACGACCGCATTCATCGAGGGATAAATGACGGGGCCGCCCGCCGAGAGGTTGTAAGCGGTCGAGCCGGTCGGCGTCGAGATAATCAGGCCGTCGGCGCGAAAGATGTTGACGAACTGTTTGTCAATCCACGTTTCAATTTCGATGATGCGCGAGAGCGCAGACTTGCTGATGACCACGTCGTTGAGCACGCGCTCGTGCATCAGCCTCGCGCCGCCGCGATGTACTTCGGCGGCGAGCATCAGGCGGCGGTCAACATTGAAGGCTCCGCCGAGGATGGATTCGAGCGCCGGGATCAACTCGTCGCTGCTGAACTCAGCGAGGTAGCCGAAAGTCCCGTAGTTGACGCCGAGCACAGGCACGGCATGGTCGCCCATCATGCGCGCCGTGGAAATCATCGTGCCGTCGCCGCCAAGCACGACGATGAGTTCAACGCTCTTAACTAATTCGTCGTGCTCCAACGTCTCTATGGCGCAGCCGGTCTGTGCCTCGATCCGCTCGCGATCAAGGCTCGGCCCGCCGACGACCGTGATGCCGTGCGCGGCGCACCACTCGACGAGGCCGCAGATAGTCCTGACCGCTTCGGGCTGATGCGGCTTGACGAGAACCCCGACACGTCGGATAGCAGGCTTCACCATGTGCGACGAGAGTTTGAAAGGGGATTAACGCCGGGCAGTCTGGCGAGTGCGCTACACTCGTCAAAGACGCGCTGACTGAAAAACTTCCGGCCAATACGAGTTCTTGAAATTGTTGCTGGAAAACTGTCGCGGATGATAGCCGCGCCCGCGCGGGAGTGTCAACGAAACGCGGAACGAAAAGACGGATGGAAGGGTCTGGGAGGACGCTGACGCGCGTGTGGCCGAGTTCGGTCTTGTTTGACGATGACGCCGAAGATTCTCAAATGCGGAGGACTGGCAGCGAGCGGCGTTGTCGTTGCGCGCGACTATCCGGGCCGGGGTGCGCGCCGGGTGTGCGACGCGCCGCCCAGACACGCGCGAGGCGCGAGAGTTCCGCGCCGCCTGCGTCCGGGTCAACGAGCGTGAGCCAGAGCGGTGTCGGCAGCCACGCCCACGCCGCGCCGTAGACTTGCGCGTTAAGTTGCTCGACGCGGCGCTCGGTCTGCCGCTGAAAGTCGAGCGGCGGCACGTCCTCCCAATTGTCGTAGCACGCGTGCTGGATGCACGGCGCGGGCTTGGAGCGGGCGTGCACAAGACACCCGACGCCTGGCTCGAAAAGCGGGCACGAGTAAGTTCGCGCGTAGGTGTCATCGCCGCCGCCCGCGCGCAGGCCGTAGCGCTCGACCGCCGCCCGCGCACGCGCGTAGACCGCACGCCGCTCGTCGCGCGTCAGTCGCGGCGTCCGCCGAAGCGTCTCGCGAATCGCCACGGCTTCGAGGCGCGTGATGTGTACGTTGACGAAGTGCGCGTCCGTGCAACAGACGCCCGGCGTCGGGCACATGCGACAGTCGCGCGCCGCCGGCTCGAAGTTGAGCTTGACGTGAGTTTGAAAAGCGGCCTTGCCCCGCTGCAACACGGCCAGCCCCGCCGCCTCTGAAAGTTTCCTCATCGCTCGTTCACGCCTTCTCGTAGAGGGCCAGAAATTCGCGGTTGCCGTCCGCGCCGCGAATCGGCGACTCGATTATGCCGCGCACTTGCAGACACAGTTCGCGCGCCGACGCGTTGACTTCCTCAATCACGCGCGCGTGCTGCGCCGTGTCGCTGACGACGCCGCCCTTGCCGACCTCGCCGCGCCCGACCTCGAACTGCGGCTTGATTAAAACTATCACGCGCCCGCCCTCTTTGAGCAGCGGCACGAGCGCGGGCAGCACTTTCGTCGCGGAGATGAACGACACGTCCATCACGGCGAGGTCAAATTTTTCGTCGAACTCCTCCGGCGCGAGATAGCGCGCGTTGACGCCTTCCCTCACCTCGACGCGCGGGTCTGTACGCAGGCTCCAATCAATCTGGTTGTGGCCGACATCCACTGCAACGACGCGACGCGCGCCGCGCTGTAAAAGGCAGTCCGTAAAGCCGCCCGTCGAAGCGCCCACGTCGAGACAGACGAGGCCGCGCGCGTCCACGGCAAACTCGTCAAGCGCCTTGTCCAGTTTCAATGCGCCGCGCCCGACGTAGCGCGACGCAGGATCATCGCCCCCGCGCACGCGCACCTCCGCGTCCGGCGGGAAAGTCTCCGACGATTTCTCCACACGCTGTTCGCCGACGAGCACCACGCCCGCCATCACCAGCGCCTGCGCGCGTGTCCGCGACGGAGCCAGCCCGCGCTCCACCAGAATCCTGTCAATGCGCTCACGCTTCATGCGTGGAAATATTATTGGGAAATGTGAGAAAAGGGAAAGGATGAAAAATGATGAATGCGAAATGATGAATGATGAACAGCATGCTTGTCTTCATTCATCACTCATCATTTCGCATTCATCATTTACTGCGGCGGCTGGCCTTCAAAGATGCCTCTGACGCGATCCACGGCGCGCTGAACATCCTCGCGGCGGGGACGTGGTCTTCGCACTCTCCTGCCTTCGGGGTCGAAAATAGTGCCGACGCGACGCGCTATCGCCTCATCGCTTGCGTCTTTGTTAGGGTCGGGCGAGGAAGTAGGATTGTCGCCAATACGCCGTGGCCGCTCCTGACGTTGCGCGGCCTCGTCGTCGCGCTCGCCTTTTTTACCCCGCTTGACGGTGCCGTCGCGCTCGTCCGTCTCGGCAGCCCTGCGCGTTTCGGCGGCAGTTTTTCTCTCGTCCTCATCACGATGCTTCCTCAAATCCCCTGCGCGCTCGTCGTCACTCGAAGACGAGGCGGGCGCGGGCTGCTCGGAGGAGACGGAAGGCTGCGGAGGAAGCGCGACGTGCTCGACCTCTCTCTCCGGCGCGTTCGTCGGAGAAGGCTGCGCGACTTCGACCGGCGAAGTCGCGCTCTCCTGCGTCTCAACCGACGGGGTGTTGGTGTTATCGCGGCTCTGGTAAAAATACAACCCGACTCCACCCAGCACACTGCCCGCCAGCGCGGATATCAAGACGAGAGAGAGCGGCCAGGAACGACGAGGCACATTCCTTCGGGCGGCGTAGGGCGCGGCCCCGTTGAATGCTTCGGGAGCGCCGGACGCGACGACGCCGAGCGGCACGACGGGTCGCGCCGTATCTGCTTCTCCCTCGTCGAAGCGCGGCGCAATCATCGTTGCGTCCGGGTCATCCCCGGTTAAAAACGGCTGTGTTGTTTCTTCCATCTCTGCTCCAAATCCTGTGTTCGCGTCGCACGTATTTCAAGTATCAACTCTTCGGCTGGAAATCGCCGCAATGTTTGATGCAGGCGGCTCTCGCCGGGCTGTCCTTATATTCAATTGCAAAACGGTTACAGGGGCGGAGGCGCGTGGGAAGAGAGGCGGGGGCTGATTCCAGCCCCGGATGAGGCGGCGGAAAATGGCCGCCTCAACGGGGTCGGGGGTTTTACAGCGGGTCGGGCGTCAGCCGTTCTTGAACTGCGTGCTGTTGCGCCGTTCGCGGCCCGCGCGCCGGTCTTCGAGAATCTCCATGCTCTCTTTGACGCGCGTGTAGATGCCGTCGGCGTCGAGGCCGTATTTTGCGAGCAGGAGTTTCGGGTCGCCGTGCGTGACGATGCGGTCGGGCACGCCCATGCGGACGAGGCGCACCGTGTCGGCGAGGCCGTTTTCTTCGAGCAGTTCCATGACGGCGGAGCCGAAGCCGCCCGCGAGATACGCTTCCTCAACCGTCACGATGAGACGCTTCGTGCGCGCCAGCGCGAGGATCAATCCGGCGTCGAGCGGCTTGACGAAGCGCGCGTTGACGACCGTCGCCTCGATGCCGTCTTTCGCCAACGCTTCGGCGGCATGCAACGACGGATGCACCATCGAGCCGTAAGCGATGATCGCCGCTTCGCCGCCGTCTCGCAGCAGTTCCGCTTTGCCGATCTCCAGCAGTCGCGGCTCACGCTTGATGTCCACGCCGACGCCGTTGCCGCGCGGGTAGCGCATCGCCGCCGGCCCCTCGTGTTCGAGCATGGTGTGGAGCATGTCGCGCATCTCGCCTTCGTCCTTCGGGGCCAACAGGATCACGTTGGGGACGGCGCGCAGGTAGGCGATGTCGAGGAGGCCGTGATGCGTGGGGCCGTCGCCGCCGACGATGCCCGCCCTGTCCATGCAGAACTTGACGTTGAGATTCTGGATGCAAACGTCGTGGACGATCTGGTCGTAGGCGCGTTGCAGAAAAGTTGAATAGATGGCGCAGACGGGTTTCAGTCCTTCGCAGGACATCCCGGCGGCGAACGTCACGCAATGCTGCTCGGCGATGCCGACATCGAAGGAGCGTTCGGGAAACTTCTCCAACACCTTGTCTATGCCCGTCCCGTCCGGCATGGCTGCGGTGAGGGCGACGATCTGCTCGTCGCGCGCCATCAGTTCGCAGAGCGTCTCTCCGAAGACGGCGGTGTAGCCCGGCGCGGCGGACTTCGAGGGCTTGATGGCCGCGCCCGTCGCGAGATCGAACGGGCCGGTCGCGTGCCACGCGTAATAGTTGCGCTCGCGCGAAGGGAAGCCTTTCCCCTTTTGCGTGATGGCGTGGACGATGACGGGGCTGTCCTTGATCTGCTTCGCCTCTTCGAGCGCGTGGACGAGGGCGCGCGGGTTGTGGCCATCCACGTAGCCGATGTACTTGAAACCGAGTTCGTTGACGAGCGCGCCCGGCAAGACCGCAGCCGCGATGGCGTCCTTGACCGTCTTCGCAGCCTGATAGAGCCGCCCGCCGATGGACGGTATCTCGCGCAGCGTCTCGCCCACCTCGTCCTTGAAGCGATGATAGCCCTGCGCCTCGCGGATGCGATTGAGGTAGCCGGTGAGTGCGCCGACCGCCGGGGCGATGGACATTTCGTTGTCGTTCAAGAGGACGATCAGGCGCGTCTTCAAGTGGCCGGCCTGATTGATCGCCTCCATCGCCATCCCGCCCGCCAGAGACGAGTCGCCGATGACGGCGACGACGTGGTGCTGCTCGCCCTTCTCGTCGCGCGCTATCGCCATCCCCAGTGCCGCCGACAGAGAGGTCGAAGCGTGGCCCGCGCCGAAGGTGTCGAACTCGGATTCGTCGCGGCGCAGGAAGCCGGAGAGTCCGCCGTACTGTTTGATGGTCGGAAGCCCTTCGCGCCTTCCGGTCAGAATCTTGTGCGCGTAAGCCTGATGGCCTACGTCCCAGACGAGGCGGTCGCGCGGCGTGTCGAAGGCGTAGTGGAGCGCGACGGCGAGTTCGACCGCGCCGAGGCTCGCGCCCGTGTGGCCGCCCACGCGCGACATCGTCTCAAGAATGTACTGCCGAATGTCGCCCGCCACTTCCTGCAACTGTTCGGGGCGCAGCCGTCGCAAATCTTCCGGCGAGTTGAGTTGATGTAAAAGATTCATCGGTCGCGTATTGTAACGCGGGAAGCGCGGTTTAGCCATTTTAGAGCGGGAGTCGCACGCTGGTCGCTAATCGCTATCGTCCTGCCTCCTGCCTTCTCCTTTCAAAAGTTTCCCAACCAAAGTAACGACCGGCGCGTCTAAAATGTTCGTAGGCTTCAGCCGCCCGCACCCGGCAAACACACGTTGGTCGTTTCGCGGGCTGTAACTTCCGGCACAGGAGGCCAGCCAGGGCTTGTGCCGGCGCAATATTGAAGGTAAGTTTCAGCAAGGAGATTAAAGATGAAGAAGTTTTTAACCGGCACAGGCATGATTCTCGGACTCGCGGCTTCTCTGGGCGTCGCCGCTTTCGCGCAACAGCCGCAGCAGACGGGCGCGCCCGCCATCGAGCAGCGTCAAGAGCGCATGGGCCGCATGGGGCGCATGGGCAAGCATCACGGCGAGATGGATAAAGAGCGCGGGCACATGAAGATGTTCCGCGAACTCAACCTGACCGACGCGCAGAAGCAGCAACTCCGCGCCGTCCACGAAAAAGCCCAACAGAGCACGCAGGCACAGCGTGAGGAACTCCGTCAGTTGCTCCGGCAAAAGCGGCAGGGCGGCCAGCTCACGGCGGAGCAGGAGACGCGCGCACGCCAGCTCCGCGCGGAATTGCGCGACGCACACCAGCGCATCGAAAGCGAAGTTATCGCCATCCTGACACCGGAGCAGCGCAAGCAGCTTGAGCAGAAGAGAGACGAGTTCAAGCAGCATCACCGTGAGATGCGCGA
>JAIVJG010000223.1 GCA_020200155.1 Acidobacteriota bacterium
GCGCCGAGGGCGACCGACGCCAGCGGCTCTTCGGCCACCGCGACGTGCAGGCGCAACTCTTTCTGCAAACGCTCGGCCATGCCTTCGAGCAGAGCGCCGCCGCCCGTCAGGATCAGTCCCGTCTGGTAGATGTCCGCCGTCACGTCCGGCTTCGACTCTTCGATGGCGCGGCGCACGCCCGCCACGATCTCGACGATGACAGGCTCCAGCGCCTCGCGCACTTCCTCCGAGCTAATCTCGATTGCTTTCGCCAACCCGTCCGTCACCTGCTTGCCGACCACTTCCATGCGGCGCGAAGCTTTCTCCTCGTCGGGAGCGGCGGCGCTCAGTTCCTTCTTCAACTGCTCGGCGGTGCGCTCGCCGAGTTGCATCTCATACTTCGAGCGGACGTAATCGCGTATGGCCTCGTCCATCGAGTTGCCTGCGGCGGGCAGGCTGTTTGAAGAGACGACCGCGCCGGAGGCGACGATGGCGACGTTGGTCGTGCCGCCGCCGATGTCCACGATGAGATGCGCGCGTTCGTCGTCGTGCGTCAGTCCCGCGCCGAGCGCGGCGGCCAGTCCCTCGTCAATGAGATCAACGCGCGTGGCTTTGGCGTCTTTGGCCGCGTCCCTGACCGAGCGTTGCTCGATTGGATTGGAAGAGCCGGGCACGCCGATAACCACGTGGCTGCGCTTGCTGCTGCTGCCCGTGACGCGGCTGATGAAAGCCTTGAGCATTTTTTCAGCCGCCTCGAAGTTGTCAATCGAGCCGCTGCGGATCGGTCGAAAGACTTCGATGTCCTTCGGCTCGCGCCCCAGCATCTTGTAAGCCTCCGCGCCGACCCAGAGAACCTCACCCGTGTATTTGTGAATCGCCACCGCCGACGGCTCGTTCAGGACGACGCCGCGTTCGGGCGCGTAGATCAAAGTGTTGACGGTGCCGAGGTCTATCGCCAGATCATCCGTAAAGATGCTTCCCAGAATATTCATAAAGCGCTTGCTCCCTCCGCTGTCCGAACCGGTTTGACGACGAGGCACGTCACAGGTTTGCAACCCTCCGGTTGGCAAACCGCGTACCAACTGAAGACAGGACTATTACCCGCCGATTTCCCACGCGCGCAGAAAGGCCTGCGTTTCGTTTCAAGACAAACGGCACGCTAAATCCACTCCGGGCGGGCGAAAGACGAACGCAGGACAAATGATGAATGCGGAATGATGAGTGATGAATGACGACAAAGCTCCTGTCTTTCATTCATCATTCCGCGCTCATCACTCATCATTTGTTTTGCCGTCGCTGATTATTTCGTAGAGGCTCGGCGCTTCTGTGCGCGAGATTTGTTTGGTCGTGGGAACGGCGCGGACGCGGACGCGGAGGATGTGGTCGCGGCGATTCAATGTGATCTCGTCGCCCGCGCGCACGGTACGCGACGAGCGCGCGGGCGAGTCGTTGACGGAGACGGCCCCCGCGTCGCACAACTCCTGCGCGATTGTGCGGCGCAGGACGAGCCGGCTGGCGCGTAGGAATTGATCGAGACGCATAAGAGCAGTGACAGGTGACGGGTGACAGGATAAAACCCTGTTCCTTCCTGCCACCCGTCACCCATCACCTGTCACTGTTTTTTTTGCCCTTCGAGTTCTTTTCAGGACTCGCCGTGGCCGGGGCATCTTTGTCGAGCACAGGTTGGATGAGGTCTTTGTAGTTGTCGGCTGGTTTGATGTAAGCCTCCTGCCGGAGCGCGCGGAGATAGGTCTCGCGCTCTTTCTCGCCGCGCTCCTGTACGATCATGCCGCGCACCTGATTCTCGTTGAAGGCGTCGTCGCGCTCGTTGACACGCAGAATCATGTAGCCGTCGTCCACCTTGACCGGGTCTGTGACGCCGCCCGCCTTCAAATCCTTGACGGCTTTGGCGAGGTCTCCGTTCAACTCCGAGACGAGGAACCAGCGCGGCTTGCCGTCCGCGCCCTCGATGCGGCCCTTGGTTTTCTCAGCGACCCGCGCGCCGTTATTCTCGCGCTCCGAATTCTTGACGGCCAGTTCGCCGAAATTCACGCCGCCGCGCGCCTGTGCGGCGAGTTGTCTGGCTTTGGCAAGCACGTCCGGTTCAGTGCGACCGGCGAGGCTCAGGAATATTTCCGAGAGCGTCACGCTCTGGAATTTGTCGCGGTGCGCGTCGTAATACTTCTTCAAGTCGTCGTTGGTCAGGCCGAAGTAAATCTTCGCATCCACCTCGCGCTGAAAGACGGCCTGTTTCATGTACTGCGCGCGAAGCGTCTGGCGCACGTCCGAGAGGCTCATGCCCTCTTTACGCATCTCGGCTTCGAGCGCCTCGATGGAGTTGATGCCCTGCGAATTGGCGACGCGCAGGATTTCGCGGTTGACCTCGGCCTCCACTTCGTCGCTCATGCGCGGGGTGTCTTTGCCCTTCTGCATGAGGAGCGACTCGTTAATCAGGCCGACGATAATCTCCGACTGCTTTTTGGCGATCTCAGCGTCGGCCTGCGCCTCCGTCATGCCGCGCTGCTTGGTGAGTACGTCCCTGAACTCTTTGTTCTCGCGCTTGAGTTGCGAGAGCATGACGACATCGTTGTTGACCTGCACGATTGGCTCGTCGAGCACAGTGGGCACGCCCTCTTCCTGCGCGGACGCGGGCGGGGCGGCGACGAAGGCCAGCGCGAGCGCCGCGAAGAGAAAGGTTAAGGCACGCGCACGCGCCGAAGCGATTTTTAATTTCACAGATTTACTCCTCCGATGGCCTTCGGGCGACGACCCTCCGGCGCGTATCTCTCAATTTGAAATGGTTGCTCGATTAAGCTGTCGGGAAGTTTGACCCGCGCAAAAGTGCGCTGCCGGTGATTTGCGTTTCCGCGAGCGACGGAAGGCGCGTATTCTACCCCTCGCCGCGAATTTCCAGCAACACGCGGTGCGCCTTCCCGATCAATTCCTCGCCGTCTCCCTCGTTCGTCTCGACGCGGAGCACGCCGTTCGGACTGAACGTCACGCCCTCGTTTTTAGCGACGAGCGCCATTAGATTGTCCGTCGAGACGCGCGCCGTCTCCCTGAGTTTGACGGCGAGGCCTGCGGGCGTCCGGTCAATCGAGATGACGCCCATGCCCTCAGCCGTGCGCCGCAGCCGCGCGTACTCGAAGAGTCGCTCGACCGGCTCCGGCGGACGCCCGTAGCGGTCTTCCGTCTCGCGTCGAATCTGTTCCAGCGTCTCGTCGTCGCGCGTCGAAGCGATACGCTTGTAGGTGCGAAGCCGCTGCCCCATGTCCGAGATGTAATCATCGGGAATCGCCACGTCCGCGCCGAGATTGATCGAGACGGAAGCGTCGTCCTCCACGTTTTCGCCGCGCAACTCCGCGACCGTGCGTTCGAGCATCTGCGTGTAAAGATCGAAGCCGAGCGCGTCCATGTGGCCGGACTGCTGGCCGCCGAGCAGGTTCCCCGCCCCGCGCAATTCCAGATCGAGCGCCGCCACGCGAAAGCCCGCGCCCAAATCCGAAAACTCCCTGATGGCCGCGAGCCTTCGACGCGCGATGGCGGTCAGTTCGGCCTCCGAAGGGATGAGCAAATAGGCGTAAGCGCGGCGGTTCGAGCGCCCGACGCGACCGCGCAACTGGTAGAGCTGCGAGAGGCCGTAATTGTCGGCACGGTTTATGATGATGGTGTTGGCGCGCGGGATGTCTATGCCGTTCTCGATGATCGTCGTCGCGACCAGCACGTCCGCCTTGTACGCGACGAAATCCAGCATCACAGACTCCATCTCTTTCTCGTTCATCTGCCCGTGCGCGACGGTGACGCGCGCCTGCGGCACGAGACGCTTGACGAGAGCCGCGACCGTTTCAATCGTCTCGACCCGGTTGTGTATGAAGAAGACCTGCCCGCCACGACCTATCTCAAGCTCGATGGCGGACTTGATGACGGACTCCGAGAACTGCACGACCTGCGTCTGGATGGCGAGGCGGTCGCGCGGCGGAGTCTCGATGACGGACATATCGCGCAGGCCCATCAGGGACATGTTGAGCGTGCGCGGGATCGGCGTCGCCGAAAGCGTCAGCACGTCCACGCGCTTCTTCAACTGCTTGAGCCTCTCCTTGTGCGCGACGCCGAAACGCTGTTCCTCGTCCACGACGACGAGGCCGAGGTCGCGGAAGGCGATGTCCTTCGAGAGAATGCGGTGCGTGCCGATGATGATGTCAACGTCGCCCGCCTCGGCGCGCTTGACGACTTCCTTCTGCTCCTTTGGCGAGCGGAAGCGCGAGAGCAATTCGATTGTCACGGGGAAGGCGGCGAAGCGTGCGCGGAACGTCTCGAAGTGCTGGTAGGCGAGCACGGTGGTCGGCGCGAGCACCGCCGTCTGCTTGCTGTCCATCACGGCCTTGAAGGCTGCGCGCATCGCGACTTCGGTTTTGCCGTAGCCCACGTCGCCGCACAGCAGCCTGTCCATCGGCGTCGTGCCTTCCATGTCGCGCTTCAAGTCTTCAATCGCCGTCTCCTGATCCGGCGTCGGCACGTACTCGAAAGCGTCCTCGAACTCGCGCTGCCAAGGGCTGTCGGCGGCGAAGGCGTAACCCTGCACGAGCTTGCGCTCCGCGTACAGGCGCAGGAGTTCGTCCGCCATGTCGCGCATCGCGCGCTTGGCCTTCGCTTTCGTCTTCTGCCAGCCGATGCCGCCGAGGCGGTCGAGGACAGGCGTGTGTCCTTCGGCGCTCGAATACCTCTGCACGAGGTCGAGCCTCTCGACGGGCACGTAGAGCTTCGCGTCCTCCGCGTAGAAGAGCAGCATGAACTCGCTTTTGCGACCGCCGGGGTCTAAGGTCTGAAGCCCGCCGAAGCGCGCGATGCCGTGGTCTATGTGGACGACGTAATCGCCGACTTTCAAGTCACGAAAGTCCGAGAGAAACGCGCCGATCTGTACCTTTTGCCGTTTGTCTTTTGCCTTTTGCCTTTCCCCCGTGCCCGGCGCGCGGCGCTCGACAATCGAGTCGCTGGCCTCGTCAAACAAATCCGTCTCGACGTGGACGACGAGGCCCGCGCCCGGCAACTCGAAGCCGCCTGAGAGTCGCCCGACGGTGACGATGGCGGGAAAGTCTTCCGCCGTCGCGCCGCCCCCTTCGCCGGCCAGCGCGACGCGCGCGTTCACGTTGTAATCCGAAAGCATTTCGCCGACGCGCTCCGCCACGCCCGCGCTCGGCATCACGAAGAGCGTCGAGAGATGCGCGTCGCGGCGTTTCTGAAGGACGGCGGCGGCGAGGTCCGGGATGCGACCGTGATAACGCCTGACGGGCAGCGAGCGCCACTCGATTTCCGGCGCTTGCTCGACTGCCGGGAAAAGAAAGAGCGGTTTTGGAGCGGGACGCGCGCGGCCTATTTGCGCTCGCGGCTCTCCGGCCTCGCCCGCGAAACGCTCGTCCACGATTGCCGCCGTGCGGCCCAGCGCGCGAAACTCCACGCGCGGCATGGCGGAGAGTTTCGCGCGCAACTCGTCGGACTTCAAATAAAGCTCTTCGGGCGCGAGGCCGATGTCGCCCGCGCTCTCATTCTCTGCGAAGCGCGCGGCGAGCGTCTCGTAAGTCGCGCTCAGGTACTGCTCGACGCCGCCCGGCTCGTCCACCGCGAGTACCATGTCGTTCAGGTAATCGAAGGCGCTCGTGTCCGCCCTCAGGACGAGCGGGATCATCCATTCCCAGCCCGCGAAAGTCTCGCCTTCGTCGGCGTGGACGGTGCGGTCTTTGACGGCGCGCACGCGCGTCTCGTCCGCGCCCCAACGCTCGCGTGCGGCCTCTGCCCACAGGCGAAAATCGTCCCGGCCCACGGCCAGCTCGCGCATCGGCACGATTTCCGCTTCCTGTAACTGCACGATGGAGAGTTGCGTCTCGGCGTCGAACTTGCGAATCGAATCCACCGTGTCGCCGAAGAACTCCACGCGCAGCGGCGCGTCCGTGCCGGGCGGCCACACGTCGAGGATGCCGCCGCGCAGAGAGAATTCGCCAACCGCGCCCACTGGGTCTTCGCGCACGTAGCCGGACGCGAGCAGCAATTCGACCAACTGCTCCGGCGCGTAATCCACGTCTCGCCGGAGCGTCGCGCCCGCCTCGATGAGTTGCGCGGGCGCGACCGTCCGGCGCAACAGCGCACGCGCCGACAGCAACACGAAATCTCCACGCCCGCGCGCTAACTGCCACAACGTCAGAGCGCGACGCTCCAGAGTCTCCGCGTGCGGCGACGCGCCGGCATACGGGTCGCCCTCCGAGGCCGGCAGCGTCAACACCGCTTCCGCATCGCTTTCGTCTTTCGCCCCGCGTCGCAGCGCGTCGTTCCAGAAACACAAATCGCGCTCCCACGGTTCCACGTCGCGGTTCGACTGCAACACGACGGCGAAGCGCCTGCCCGTCTCGCGCCGCAGCGCGGCGAGCGCCAGCGCACGCGCCGACGCGGAAGTCAGCCCGCTGACAGAGACGATGCGTGCGCCGCCCTCGACCTCCGCCGCGAGCCGCTTAAACTCCGCGCTCTCGACGACGCGACGCACGACGCTCTCCAAAATTGAACTAGATTCGACTGAACTACTCTTCATAACTCTTCAACACGTCTGACCCGGCACGCGAATCATTAACAGGGATAGACAGGATGAACAGGATGAAAGACAAATGCGGAAGGCGGAGCGATGAATGATGAATGAAGAAAAAGCTTTGGTCTTTCATTCATCATTTCGCATCCATCATTTCGCATCCATCATTTTGCATCCATCATTCCGCATTTCTTCTCTTATCCTGTTCATCCTGTCTATCCCTGTTAAATTTCCTCGCCTGACTTTCACGCCTTCTTGTTGGCGACGATGCGTTCGATGATGCCGGTCGTCGAAACGCCCTCGACGAACGGCAGAGCCAGCACGCGCCCGCCCGCCGCCTCGACCTCTTCGCGCCCGTGTATTTCGTCGAGCGCGTAGTCGCCGCCTTTGACCAGCACGTCCGGCAACACTTCCGCGATCAAACGGCGCGGCGACTCTTCGTCAAACACCGTCACGAAATCCACCGACGCCAGCGCCGCCAGCATCTCTGCACGCTCCGCTTCATTCAACACGGGACGCCCCGCGCCCTTAAGCAAGCGCACGGAGCGGTCGCTGTTAATCGCCACCAGCAGCGCATCGCCCAACTCGCGCGCCGCTTGCAGGTAACGCACGTGCCCGACGTGCAGGATGTCGAAGCAGCCGTTGGTGAACACAAGACGACGCCCCGCCGCACGCAAGAGAGCGCGCACGCGGAGCAACTCGCCCCCGTCCGTGATAACCTTTCCGCTCATTACCGTCCGGTGAGAATCTAACACGAATATAACAATTTGTGCTTGCATGCGACTACCCGGCAGGAAGACAACTTCACCTGTGCGTGTGTCGAGATCAGGCCGCGCGCGTTAAATGTTAGCGACGAGCGACAAAATCTGTCCGCCGTGCCCGCGCAGACAGTCCGCGAGCGTGCACAGATCGCTCCCGCACTGTCACAGATCACTCCCGCGCGTGTTTTTTCTGCCCGTGCGCGTGTGCAAGGCATCCGTGCGGGCGAAATTCGACAGCCGCAGGCGTGCAGACGACCTGTGCGGGCGAAATCCCGGCCTGTGCGGGCGCAACACGGCGTCAGTGCGTGCAAAACCTGGCCGGTGCGCGTGTTTGATCCGTCAGTGCGCGCAAATTCTTATCCGTGCGCCTGAAATGTGACCTGTGCGGGCGAAAACAGCAGGTCAGAACCGCCTGCGGTAGCGGGCGGGCCTCTCTCACCAGACAAGACCCGCCCGCTATCGCAGGCGGTTCTGACAAGACTCGTCCCGCGCCTTTGCAAACCCCTGATTGCCGACCGCTGACCGCTTCTCTATAATCCGCCTTTGTCTCAATGCGAGACGCGAACGACTATGAGCATGCCATTCATCGAAGACAACGACCAGACGCGCGCACGCCGCGAGCACCTCGACCGAATCGGCGAACTCGTCAGCAACGCCTACCCGAACAAGTTTCGCCGCAGCAACATCGTCAAGGACAGCGACGAACGCGAAGACACCATCACAACCATCGTCCACGCGTTCAAAAAGCACGAACCCGAAACGACGGAAGGCGCGCGTCCCACCCCGGAACAACTCGAAGCCGCCAACGCGGAACTGAAGGCGCTCGGCGACGTACGCGTCTCAGGCCGTCTCGCAGTCCCGCCGCGCGTGATGGGCAAGGCCGCCTTCGTCCATCTCTCCGACGGCAAAGAGCGCCTGCAAATCTACGTCCGCCGCGACGAAGTGCGCGGCATACACAACGACGACGAAGCGGAGATCGAACAGGGCTGGGACTTGTTCAACCTCCTCGACCACGGCGACTTCGTCGGCGTCGAAGGCTATCTCTTCGTCACCAAAACGGGCGAGCTTTCCGTCCACGTGCGAACGCTCCAGTTCCTCGCCAAAGCCCTCGTCCCGATGCCCGACAAGATGCACGGCATCTCCGACCCCGAAATTCGCCAGCGTCAACGCTACGTTGATTTAATCGCCGCGAGTCTCAAAGTTGACCAGCCGAAAGAAGATGGTGATGACGCCACCACGCCGCCTGCGGAAGAACTGAACACACGGCAGGTCTTCGAGCGACGCTCGAAACTCATCAGCGCGATGCGCCGCCACTTGGATGACCACGGCTATCTCGAAGTCGAAACGCCGATGCTCTCGCCCATCGCCTCCGGCGCGGCGGCGCGTCCCTTCGCAACGAAACATAACGCACTTGGCATAGACCTTTACCTTCGCATCGCGCCCGAACTCTACCTCAAGC
>JAIVJG010000057.1 GCA_020200155.1 Acidobacteriota bacterium
GTCCCTCGGCGGCAACCAACTGACGACGCTGCCTGAGTCCGTCACCCAACTGTCTCAGCTTCAGAAGCTGTACCTCGACGGCAACCGACTGACGACGCTGCCTGAATCTCTAAAGAATCTTAAACGGTTAGAGAGACTTTACTTGCACGGGAACGAAGCTCTCGGACTTCCGGCAGAAGTGTTGGGGCCTTCGTGGCTAGAATTCTCTTCTACGCCAGCGAAACCCGCCGAGATTCTCGAATACTATTTTCGCACGCGGGGCGGCGAGAAACGCCCGCTCAACGAGGCCAAGCTCATCCTCGTCGGGCGCGGGGGGGTGGGCAAGACCTCAATCGTCAACCGGCTTGTGCATCAGACGTTCAAGGACGAGAAGAAGACCGAGGGCATCATGATTACCGGGTGGCCGCTCACGGTCGGCAGCGAGAACGAGGACGTGCGCCTCAACGTCTGGGACTTCGGCGGGCAGGAGATCATGCACGCCACCCACCAGTTCTTTCTCACCGAGCGCAGTCTTTACCTGCTCGTGCTCAGCGGGCGCGAAGACCTCGCCGAAGCCGACGCCGAATACTGGCTCAAGCTCATCCAGAGCTTCGGCGGCGGCGACTCGCCCGTCGTCGTCCTCAACAAAATCAAAGAGCATCCCTTCGACGTGAACCGCAACGCGCTCCAACAGAAGTACCCCTTCATACGCGAGTTCATACGCACGGACTGCAAGGACGGCGAGGGCATCGCCGATTTGCGCCGCGTCGTCGAGCGCGAGACCGAGCAACTCGAACACCTCCGCGACGCATTCCCCGCCGCATGGTTCTCCATCAAGGACAAGCTGGCCGGGATGAAGCAGAACTATCTGAGCTTCGACGACTACAGGAAAGAATGCGCCAAACTCGGCGAGGAAGACCCGAAGGCGCAGGAGTTGCTGGCCTTCTACCTGCACAGCCTCGGCATCGCCCTGAACTACAAGGACGACCCGCGCCTCAAGGACACGCACGTCCTCAACCCGCACTGGGTGACGAAAGGCATCTACAAAATCCTCAACGCGAACCGCCTCGAAAAGCAGAAGGGCGAGATTAGTCCCGGCGATTTGCCCGCCATGCTCGACGCGCAGGAGTACCCGGCGGAGATGCACGGCTTCCTGCTCGATTTGATGAAGAAGTTCGAGCTGTGCTTCAGCCTCTCAGGCAAAGAGGGCGTCTATCTCATACCGGAACTGCTCGACAAGCAGCAGCCCGACGATGCCAGCGAGTTCGACGCAGCGGAGTGCCTGAACTTTCAATACCACTATCCCGTGCTTCCCGAAGGCTTGCTGCCCCGCTTCATCGTCCGCACGCACGTCCTCAGCGACGACACGCCGCGCTGGCGCACGGGCGTCGTCCTCAAACTCGAAGACAACCTCGCGCTCGTCAAGGCCGACGCGCATGAGCGGCGCGTCCTTATCAACATCAAAGGCCCCGTCGCCGGTCGTCGCCGCCTGCTCTCAATCATCCGCGAAAATTTCGACCACATGCACGGAGACATCCGGCATCTCAAGCCCGCCGAGATCGTACCGCTGCCGCAACAGCCCGCCGTGATTGTGACCTACGACGACTTGCTCGTGCGGGAGAAAAGCGGGATGAATAAGTTTACGATGATCGTGAACGGGAGCGTCGTCGAGTTGGACGTGCAGCAACTGCTCAACGGCGTGGAACTCGCAGGCGAGCGCGCAAGCGGCGGGCGCGGGCGCATGGGCGTCGAACACAAGCGCGCCGCCCGCATCTTCGTCAGCTACTCGCATGAAGACGAGCGACTGCTCAACGAACTCAAAACACACCTCAGCCCTCTCCGGCGGCTGAAGCTGATCGAGACGTGGGACGACCGCGAGATCGAAGCAGGTGAAAACTGGCGCGAGAAGATCAACGAAAACCTCGAACGCGCCGACATCATCATCCTGCTCGTCAGCTCCCACTTCATCGCTTCCGACTACTGCTACGAACGGGAGATGGCACGCGCGCTTGAACGCCACGAGGAGAAAGAGGCGCGCGTCGTCCCCGTCATCGTCCGCGCCGCCAACTGGAAAGTGATTGAGCAACTCTCGAAACTCGAAGCCATCCCCAAAAACGCGAAGCCCGTGCGTAACTGGCCGAACAAGGATACGGCATGGAAGGACGTGTCCGACCGGATTTAGAAAATGATTGAGAGCATGCGAAGAGACGAGCCGTGACACGACGCTGCGACCTCGATCTTCCCGTCTCAGAGCGCGTCAATGCGCGCGGCGAGGATGAAGTCGCTCTCGCTGAGGCCGTCAATGGCGTGCGTGTAGATTTTGACGTGCGCGTAGCCCCAGCCGAAAGAGATGTCCGGGTGATGCCCTTCGGCTTCGGCCACCTCGCCCACGCGATTGACGAACACTAGCGCGTCGCGAAAATTTTTGAACTCGAAACTTTTCAGCAGGTGTTGCTCGGCGACAACTTCCCAATCGTTCAGTTGCTCCATCAAAGTCTCAATCTCCGCGCCCCGCACGCGCGGCACTCCGCCGTGGCAGGGCACGCAATGACGTTTGGCAAGCTCACTCATCTCGAATTCCTTTCATACATGAAGAGCCGGACGGGGCCTCTCTGCACGCCCCGTTTGCCCGAAGAATCCGACGCATGTTCTCCGTCCCTCGCATGTTCTCCGTCCTTGCATTCTCCGTCTACCCGCTTTTTCCAACGCCACCACGCGAGATACTTCGTCGTCGCCCTCTGCGGTGAGAGCCGCACGAGCACGGCGTCGAGGCCTAGAAACTGAACGCCGCGCCCGCCCTGCCGTGGATGCCCGGCGTGCGGAAGCCGTTTTCGTAATACTCGCGGTCGAACAGATTTTCCACTTTACCGAAGAAGCGGCCTGCGCTGGTCGCTGTTCGTGTAGGTGTAAGAGGTGAAGAGATCAAGCGTGCGCGTCGGCGCGAGCGTGGCGCTTAGCTCAAGCCCGCGCGCGAGGCCGCCCCCCGTGTTGAGATAGCCGCCGAAGACGCGCCCGAACGGATCGTTCGGCGTGTCGCCGAAGCCGACCACCTCTTGCAAACGCGTGTAAAAGTAGGTCGCGGAGAGTCGCACGCGGTTGCGGCTGAGACTCTGGTCAACTCCGGCGTCGAAGGCGATGGAACGTTCGGGCGCGAGGCGCGGGTCGCCGAGCGCGCCGAAGCTCCCGCTGAAGGTGCTGAAGAAAGTGCCGAACCGCTCGAACAGGGAGGGCGCGCGGTAGCCGTTGCCGACGTGCCCGCGCAGCTTCGTCCCCGTCTGGCGAAAGAGGTATGCAATCGAGCCGTCGCCCGTGTATGCGTTGGGCGGCGAGGTGAAACTCAGCCCCGCGTATGGCGCGTTGGCCGACGGCGAGAAGCGCGGCGTTTCCAGCCGGAAATGCTGCGCGCGGAAGGCTGCGGAGAGTTGCAGGCGGTCTTCAAGGAAGTGTAGTTGATCTTGAATGAAGAAGGCGTGGCTGCGCTCCTTCACATTCGCGGAAGAATTGTCCGGCGCGGTGACGCCGAAAGAATTGTTGACGAAATTCTCGTCCTCGTATTCGTAGCCGGCGGTGACGGAGTGGTGGTGGCCGAGTCGAAAATCCGTGCGCGCGTTGACGGTGTGGATGCGCCCGTCGAAGTCGTCGCGCGTGGAGCCCGTGGGGTCGAAGAAGATGAAATCCGTGGGGCTGCCCGGCACGGCTGGGCCTTCGCGGAAAGAGCCGTGCGTCAAAAGCGCGTGATAGGTGACGGAGTAGCCGAAGTTTTCCGTGGGCCGTTGCGCGAAGGTGAACGCGCCGGAGAAGAAGCGAGAGGCGCGCGAGTTGTCCGCGTCGTTCGGTGCGGGGACGAAAGTGGCGTCGCCCGTCTTCAGCGTGTTGATGGACGCGCCGCTCTCGAAGCGTCGCAACTCGGAGCGCGCAAGCGGACGCGCCTCGATGATGCCGCTCGCCGGAATCGCGCCGATAACCAGCGGGTTCTCGTTGAGTTGCAGGAAAGAGTTTGAGGCGTAGAGCCGCGCAGAGAGCGTCGCCGTCGGCGTCAGTCGCAGGAGAGCGCGACCCTGCCCGCTCGTGTTGCGCGCCGCGTCGTCGCCGTCCACGCCGCGCGAGACGTTGAGGTGCGACAGCGCCGCGCTGTAGACGAAGCGATCAGCCGCGCCCGCGCTCCCCGAAGCTTGCGCCCGCCCGCGCGCGAAACCGAGGCCGCCGCCTTCCGCGAGAAGGCTGCCGTGGAACGGGCCGCCGCCTTCATCCGTGACGACGTTGACGACGCCGCCGATGGCGTTCGTGCCGTAGAGCGAAGAGCCGGAGCCGCGCAGGACTTCGACGCGACTCGTGTCCGCGACGACGAGGTCGCTGATAAAACCGGAGGCGTCGCCCTGCGGCGCGGTCGGGTCGCGGAAGCGCACGCCGTCAATGAGTATCGCCGTGTCCTGATTACGCAATCCGCGCGTCTTAATCGTTGTGAACGCGCCGGGGCCGCCGAGTTGCTGCACGCGCAACCCCGGCACGGTACGCAGGGCTTCAGGAATCGAAAACTCGTCGCGTTCCTCTATTTCCTGACGACCGACGACCGAGACGGCCTTCGAGACTTCGTCCACCGTCTGCGGCGCGTCCGAAGCCGTGACGACGACATCCGCGCTCACGCCCGCGACTTCGAGCACGATGTCGAGCGTTGACGCGGCGGGAGCGTCCTTCTCAACCTTCACCTCTCGCGTGGCGGCACGTGCGAAACCCTTCGCTTCCGCCTCGACGAGATACGCGCCCGCCGCGAGCCGCTCGAAGCGATAAGCTCCGCCCACGTCCGTCTGTGTCGAGAGACGCAGCGCCGTGCGCTCGCGTGCGTAGAGCGTGACACGCGCGCCGGGCACGCCCGCGCCCTGCGCGTCGAGAACGCGCCCCGTAATCGAACTGCCCACCTCTCCGGCAAAACCGGGCGCGGCACACGCCAGCAGAAACGCGCAGGCGAAAATAAGTTGACGGATAAATTGTTCTCTTCTCATCATTTCAAAATTCCTTCGAGCAAAGAGGCGGAGGCGCAACGCCTGCGTTAGAGAAGAGATGAGCGGAAGGCTGAAGAAAATTCCGGCACGGCAAACCAAAAACGCCCTCGGTCTTCCACGCGGAAGACCGAGGGCGTGCCGGATAAACAGTTCGCCGGATGAAGGAGAGAGACGCGTCAATCAAAACCTTGCGCGCCCCGCGTCCTCACACGACCAAGTGCCCGACGCCACTCGCTCTTTCCCGGAGCACAAGCGGTCGCCACCGTCATAAAGTCATGAATGGTGAATGGTAAATCGTCAATGGAGAAAGCAGACCATCTATTGACGATTTACCATTCACCATTCACAGCATTTAAAGCAGGCAAGGTTTCCTGACTCCCGGCTCGGACGCGCGGCTCGCGGCCTTCCCCACCTTTGTCTGGTGAGTGGCCCTTAAAATATCAGCGAGCAACACAATCGCCGGTACACAGTGGCGGGAACCGTGCGGGCTTTGCACCCGACTTCCCTTGTCGCCCGCATTTCCAGCTTGCGGGCTTCAACCTGCGACGGTCAACTTTGCCTCACGCCGTCGCCGGCACGCGACAAAGTTGAATTAGCGATACGAATCAAAGTGACAAAGATCAAACGCCCCTCGGTTGTGAGCCGCCCGCGCGCATTAGCTTCAGAAGCGATGCGTGTTTGCGTCGAGCGACCGGCGTTTCAGGAGGCCACACACTAACACCGGCCTCGCGGAAGCGTCAAGTTTGGGCGAGCGGGCGCGCCGCAATCATCTGACGTTCGGCGGCGGGGGCGGCTGCCAGATTGTGCCGTCCGCGTACACGACGCGCATCAGCACGACTCGCCCGTCGAGCGACGCGCGCTCTTTCCGGCTGTCCAGTGTCTCGGCGCTGACGGTTCTGGACGGCGGCGTCGGGATGGTGAAAGTAAACTCTCTGCTTTTACCCGCGTTGAGCTTTCCTTCGCTGGTGAATTGATGACGGCCAAGCTCTTCGCGCGTGGCGGCGTCGTAGAAGACGTAATCCCAGTCAATTGATTTGATCGCCAGCGTGCCGTCGTTTCTGACGGAGGCTTTGTAGGTGAAGACATAACGCGCAGGCCCCCTGTCGCGGTGGCGATGAGCGATGATGGCGGCGTCTGTGCCGGCTTCGCGTTTGAGTCGCTCGACTTCCGCCTTGTCGCCCCTGCTCTTGGCGTCTTCGATGCGCTTCTCTCCGCGCGAGCGCAGGCGCATCTCGTCGCCACTCTCGACCGTGCCGCCGAAGGGGTCGCGCTCCCAGTTGATGCGATCTTTGCTCCAACTGAATTTTATGACGGAGACGCCGGGAGGATTTCCGGCGGCGGGCGCGGGCGACTGTGCTTGGGCGCAGATCATGTAAGAGGTCAGCAATAGCAGCGCGCAGAGAACTTTCATCGCTTGAACCCTCCCACCAAGCGGCGTGAAGAAAAAGGGGCCGAAGAAGTTAATCCCCGGCCCCGTCACGTCAAATCCGGTTTGAACGCCGCGCGACCCGCACGGCGCGCGTGGTTTAGAACACGTAGCGGAGGCCGATGATGACGCGGCGGTTGCCGCCGTCCGTGCCCCACTGGTTTAGGAAGTTCGTCGAATTCACGCGACCTTCGGGGATGCCGAAGTTGCGCGTGTTAGTGGCGTTGAAGAGGTCGGCGCGAATTTGCATCCGCTGGTTCTCGAACGTGCGAATGTTCTTCACGATGCCGAAGTCAACGTTGCCGATGCCGTCTGCGCGCAGGATGTTGCGCCCGGCGTTGCCGACGCGCTGCCCTGCCACAAGAGTCGAGAAGAGCTTTGCGCCGCCTGCGCGCAGAATGTCCTCAACCGTCATGTGCGACAGATCGAGTGTAGTGTTGATGTTCGGACGAATCGCGTCGCCCACCAGCCCATTGATGCCGCTCAGTGCGCCGGTCGGGTCTGAGCCGTTGAGGACGGTGAAGGGCGCGCCGCTCTGGAAGGTGAAGAACGAGTTGACCTGGAAACCGCCGAGCAGGTGGCCGACGAAGCCGTGCTGGTCACGGAAGAAGGGCAGCTCGTAAACGAAATTGCCCGTCAGGCGGTGCGTGCGGTCGTAGCTGGAAAGGCCTCGGTCAGCGTTGCGATTGAACGAGTCCTGCGCGATGGCAACCTCGCCGCTCGACGGGTTGAAGATTTCCGAGGCTGTGTCAATGAATTTGCTCCAAGTGTAGTGGACGCCCGCGCTGAAGCCGCGGCTCAGGCGCTTGTCCACACTGACCTGCATCGAGTGATAGATGGATGATGCCCCGTTGGCGCGCAGGCGAATGATCGCCAAGTTCGGATTGACGCGCGCGGTCGAGAATGGCAGGCGCGGGTTGCCGTCAATGGTCTGGAACAGCCCCGACCCCTTCGTCCCGACGTAGCCGACGCGCATGACCAGATCGCGCGACAACTCGCGCTGTAGCTCTAAGCTGAACTGGTCGTAAGAGGGCGAGCGGAAATCGTCTGCGACGATGGTGCGCGTTAAGGTGTTCGGGTTGAGGCCGGTCGCGCCCTGTATGGCCGGCAGCACGGTGAAAGCGTTGTTGACGCCTGGGCCGCCTGCGATGGCCTGCGGTACGGTGGGGAGCGTGACGGAGGCGACGAACGGGAACGAACTGGCGATGTTCGACGCGATGTTCGTGAAGGCGTAGTCGTTCGTGCGCGCATAGCCGCCGCGCATGACGAGCCTGTCGCCCCCGGTGATGAAGCCGAGGATGCCGCTCGTGCTCGTGCGCGGGTTCCAGTTGAAGCCGATGCGCGGCTGGAAATTGTTCTTGTCGCGCTTGGGCACGGGGGTGAAGCGGAAGCCCACGTTGCCGCCCGCCGCCTGCACGATGTTGTCGTTAATCGCGACCAGATCGCGGATGGGCTGCCCCGGCGTCTCGTAGCGCAGGCCGTAGGTCAGCGTGAAGTTCGGGCGAATCTTCCACTCGTCCTGCCCGAAAGCGTAGAAATCATTCCAGCGATAGTGATAGACCTCGACGCCGCCGGCCAGAGGCTTGTTGATCGTCGCCACGTCGGCCACGTCGTTGACGAAGCGGTTGAGGCTGGTGTAAGCCAGACGCCCGCGAATCGTCGGGAAGAAGAACTGCTTAAGACGGTTCTGGCGCACGTCCACGCCGAACTTCAACGAGTGGTCGCCCATCGTGTACGAGAGGTTGTCCTGTATCTGGTACGTCTCACGATAGCTGAACTGCGGCAGGTTGACAGCGAGGCCGATGGCCGTGCGGCTTCCGGCGGCGTTGAAGCCGGTCAGACCCAACTCGGAAATCTCGATTGACGGAATCAACTCGGACGACTGGTCTTGCGAGCCGGTCGTGCTGACGCCGCGCAGGTAAGCGGTACGCAACTCGTTCACCATTCGCGGCGAGAGCACGCTGTTGAGCGAGATGCTGGCCGCCTGGTTGCGCGACACGTTGACGGTCGCGAGTCCCTGCGGGGTCGCCTGGCCGGAGCCGCTGCTGTCGGAGTCGTCATAGAGATAGCGGCCAGTCAGGGCGTGATTCTGATTGATGTGGTGATCGAGACGGAAGGTCGTCTGCCAGTCGTCGAACTTGATGGAGTTCGAGCCGGTCAGAGAGCCGAGCGGCACTGCGAACGTCTGCCCGCCGATGGCGAAACTGGCCGACTGGCCGATGGGCGTCTGCGCGGCAGGCAGGAAGCGCAGGAGCGCCGCCACCTGCGGACGGTTGCCGGCGGCGGCCTGAAGAATCTGCCGCCCCTCGGCGGTCGGCGCGCCTTTCAGCGTGCTGCCCGAACCGAGCTGACGGTCGTACCATCGCTGCACCGCCGCGAAGAAGAACGTGCGGTCTTTGCCGCTGATGTACGAAGGGCCGCCCTCGCCGAAACGCGGCAGGTGGAGCGGGCCGCCGAACGTCGCGCCAAACTGATTTTCGAGGCGGAACGGCGCGATCTGTTTGTTCTTCGTCGTCGCGCTCTTTTTGCAGAAGCCGGCGTTGTTGTCGAGGTTGCTGCAAGCATTCAGGTGGTTGTCGTTGTGGAACCAGAAGGCGCTGCCGTGAAAATCGTTGGTGCCGTTCTTGGTCACGGCGTTGAAGACGGCGCTGCCGTTGCGCCCGTACTCGGCGGCGAACTGGTTAGTGACGAGACGCACTTCCTGAATCGTGTCGGGGTTGTTGATCGGGATGACCGCGCCCGCGACTCCGGCGTCGTTGTTGTCCTGCCCGTCAATCATGAAATTGTTCGAGCGCACGCGCCCGCCGTTGGCGGAGAAGTTGATGCCGCTGGCGAAGCCGGTCTGCCCGCTGCCGAGCTGGCTGACGCCGGCTGCCGAGAGCGCGACGTTGTAGACGTTGCGGTTCGTCGAGATGGGCAACTCCGACAGACGCTTGTCGTCGAAGCGCGTGCCAACCTCGGCGTTCGTCGTGTTCAGGAGCGAAGCGTTTTCCGTCACCGTCACGATTTCCTCGACGCGCCCCACCTTCATCGCCACGTCCACGACCGCCGGCTGGTTGAGCGCGAGCGTGATGCCGGTCTGCACATACTTGGAGAAGCCGGAAGCCTCGACCGCGACCTCGTAAGAGCCGACGGGCAGGTTGACGACGCGATAGCGTCCTTCGCTGTCGGTTTGCGCCGTGCGCGTGTCGTTGGTCTCGACGTTTCGCACCGTGATAGTCGCGTTGGGGATGGCCGCGCCCTTCTCGTCGCTGACCTGACCCGAAACGGAGCCGGTGGTCTGCGCCGAAGCCGTCAGAGACGCGCACATGGACAGCGCGAGCAGCGCCAGCAGATATGTAATTCTTTTCGGCATTTCTCTCTCCTTACTGAGTTACAAAGTGGGGAACTGTCGTGCGCCCTGACGGGCGGGTCGAGTTCGATGGCTGAGCGAGGTCGGCTGCGATGAACTATGTCTGCTGCGAATTGCGCCGGGTTTACCTTTATGTCTCTTACCAGGCCGGAGCCGATATAATTTGCAGGAAGTCTATGACGAGGCCAAAGCTGACTAACCGTCGGCGCAAAGACCGCGCGGGATGATGCTATTTTGCGAGGCAATCATTATGCCCGCCGTCCGCCAGCATTTAACCCAAGCTATTTTGTAAGATAACTCCGTGGCCTCAAGGCTGTCGTCCATAATTTCGGATGTCGTCTTCAAATTTATGACTATCAACGGCACGGTCGCGCTGCTTGAGGCGGGATTAAAGCTGCTGCGCGTCGAATCTCATCTGTCCGGCGTTGTGCAAATTATCGTGTGTCGCGTGGAGTAGAATGCTTCCTTATGTCTTCACGAAACAAAATTTCGCGCGACGAGGTGACGAAGCGTTCGCGCGTTGAGGTGGGCTGCCAGGGCTGGAACTATGACGACTGGATAACGCCAGCCGCAGGCGGCGAGGCCGTCTTCTACCCGCGCGGCACGCGCGCCGCCGGGATGCTCGACGCATACGCGCGCGTCTTCGAGACGGTCGAAGTTGATTCGACCTTCTACGCCGTCCCCTCCGCCTCGACGATTGAAGGATGGAAGAAAAGGACGCCGGCGGGCTTTACGCTCTCGCTGAAACTGCCGCGACAGATCACGCACGAAGACGCCCTGCGCGGCGACGGCGCGGCGCGAATGCTCGAAGAGTTTTGCGAGCGCGCGCGTGGACTCGGCGAAAAGCTGGCCGCCGTGCTCGTGCAATTTCCGCCGCAGTTTACGGCGACGCCGGAGAACCTCCGCGCGTTGCGCGAGTTCCTGCCGCTGCTGCCGCGAGAGTTGCGCTTCGCCGTCGAGTTTCGCGATCCCCTGTGGTTCGACGAGAGCGTGCTTGAGATTCTCGCGCGCCGCCCGAACGTTTCGCTCGCGCTCGTCGAGGGCCAGTGGGTTTCGCGCGAGCGCGTGTGGCGGATGGCGGAAGCCGCGACGGAAGCCAAGGAGTTCGCCTACGTGCGCTGGATGGGCGCACGCGACATCACGCGCTTCGACCGCGTGTTGAGAGAGCGCGATGAGGGCCTCGCTGAATGGGCGTCAGTCATCGAGCGCCTGCGCGTGCGCGTCCCCGTCGTCTACGCCTACTTCAGCAACTTCTACGAAGGTCATGCGCCCGCGAGCGCCAACAAGCTCAAGCGGCTGCTCGGCCAGAGGACTATCGAGCCGGATGAACTGGAGAGCCAGCCGTCGCTCTTCTGACCCTTCGCGCCCGGAAGAGCCATCGGACGCAAACGAAAGCGGTGTCGAACCTCAGCCCGTACAGAGGTTCGACACCGCTTTCGTTTGCGTCCGATGGCTCTTCGGGGCGCGAAGGGGGGCGGCGGGTCGCAGGTGTACGTCCCGCCCTGCGGTAGGTTGAATGGGACGCCGTGATAAGAGAAGGAGCAGCACGGCGGATACTCGCCGTTCAAGGTGAAGTAGTAGCCGTACTGCTGGCTGTACCAGAAGTTCAGGGGCGTGCCTCCGAAGCTGCCGTCCGCCGGCAGCACGTAGCCCGCGATGCCCTGATAGTGATAGTCCCCGCCGAGGTTACTGTAGTAAACGGAGTAGTAGTAGTAAATCCTCGGTCGCTGGTCAACCTGCCAGCGGTGCAGGGCCAGCAGTCCCTGTCCCGGTGCAGGGGTGTACCCCGACGGGCAGACGACGATGTCGGCCTGATACGGGAAAGGCTGGTAAGCATAGTTGTAAGGGTTGCCCGATCCTTCGCTGAAGTTGGCGGTCAGGAAGTGGCCCAGTGATTGGTACGTCACGAGGAAGCGATGGAAGGGTGTGGCCTGCACGGTCACAGAGCCTTGAGCATGGACGCTGGTTTGTAAAATGCCCCCCGCGAAGACGAGGAACAGGGCGAGACACGCGAGTCGCGTTAATAAAGTTCTCTTCACAGTCATGTCTCCTTTGGTTGAGGAGCCACGCCCGACACGGAATTAAGCTCGCCCTTTCGAGTTTGGACTCCGGCGCGCGCGGCAAGGGTTTGGGTGGCGGCGAACGCCGCGGCTCCCGGTCGCATGGCCCGGGCGAGGACAGAGTCCGCCTTAACAGTTGTTACGTCTGTAGGCTAAAGCCCTTAGAGGCTGTTGCAGAAACGGGAGAATTCGGCAAGACAGCGAGACCCAGGGACTTTGACCCGGTTCTTCTGTAACTGTCCGTTGATGAGGTAGTCTTGCGGGCAAGCGTTTTTTTCAACGGACTTGTCTTAGGGGATGAGTGAACATACAACCGCCGCCACGCGATTGTCAACGAAATTTTCTACGGGGATTTTGGCGTTAGGGCGCGGGCAGTTTATCGTGCGGGCGGCGACTCCTCTTCGGCCAGTCGCGTCCAGATTTCAGCGAATTTTTCGATGTCCGCGCGCGTGCGCTCCATCGCGCGGCGGCTGTCGAGATAGGCCAACCAGTAAGGAGTGTTTGTCAGGGCCTTCGTCGTGTCTTCGTCGAGCACTTGCGCCATCAGCGCGATGAGGTCTTGCGTGACGCGCGTGTGTTCGAGGAGCGACTGGATGATCGTGTAGGCGAGATGCGCCTGCTCGTAAGCGAGGCTGCCCTGTTGCGCGTCCGTCGCATCCGTCGCGGCCTCTTCGTTATCGCTCAAGCGTCCGCCTCCTTCCCGCCTCCGTGCACGGCGGGCGCGGATTCAGACCAACCGCCGCGCACGAGCGGCAACTCCGCCACCTGTGCCGCACACAGTTCCACGTCGTCGTTGAAGATTTTGACCTCCGTTCCCGGCTTCAGGAAATCGTACTTGACGATGGCGAGCGCGATGTTGCGGCGCAGGCGCGGCGAATACGCGGACGAAGTGATGCGCCCGATTTCCCTCGCACCGTCAACACTCCGGACTATTGACCCGGCGGGCGCTTCCGCATCCTGGTCGAAGACCAGACCGGCGAGTTGCTTGGCGACGTGACCGCGCCAGTGTATGCGCGCGATAATCTCCTGACCCGTATAGCAACCCTTTGTGTAACTGACTGCCTCGTCCTCGCGCACGGCTTCGAGCACCACGTTCGCGTCCGACACGTCCACACCGTAGCGCGGCACGCCCGTTTCAATTCGCAAAATTTCCAACGCATCGAATCCGCATGGACGCGCGTCCGTTTCGGCGAATGCCTCAAACAAGGCTTCCGCCCCTGATGCGGCGACGAACAGGTCAAAGCCGTCCTCTGCCGTGTGCGTCGCGCGGATAAGCGTCACCTCCACGCCTTGAAAAGGCACGCTCAGCACCCGCCCGCGCGCCACGTTCGCCGCACTCTCACCCAGAATTGCGCGCACGGAATCGCCCGCGCGTGCGCCCTGAACGGAAAGCAACGCCGCCTCAGCCGTCAGGTCGCGGACGCGGAAGTCGCCGGCCATCGTGAAGCGTTCGAGATTTTTGAAGACGGCGGCGTGCGTCGCCGCCTCTGTGTCGAAGAGGAACGCGTCGCCGCGACGGATGACGCGCACGCTGGCGAGCAACCGCCCCTGCACGTTCGGGAAGGCGGCGTGCATCCACGCGCTGTCGGCCAGCGTCTTCACGTCGTTGGTAATCAGCCCGTTGAGGAATTGCACGGCCTCCGCGCCGCTGACCTCGACGCGCCCGCGCGAGCAGAGATCGAACAGTCCGGCGCACTCGCCGCCGCGCACCGCTTCGTACTCCGCGCTCGCGTCGCCGTAGTGCGCGGGAACGCGCCAGCCGTCCTGCACGCGCAACGTCGCGCCCGCGCGCAGGTGCGCGGCTTCGAGCGGCGACTGCTGAACAGTCGTCCCTTCAAGCGTCGGACTTTCCAGTGCTTCGCTCATCCTCTCATTGATAGACGCGCGACGAGCGTGCTACTGCAACTTCTGAAGCGCCGCGCGCAGGGCCTCGTAGTCTTTCTGCTCGCCCGCCTTGAACGCGAGGTTCGTATAGCGCACCACGCCGTTTTTATCAATCAGGAACACGGAGCGCTTGTTGAAGCCCGAAGCCTCGTCGTAGATGCCGTAGGTGCGCGCGACTTCGTGCTTGTGATCGGAGACGAGCGGGAACTGTAGGTTATGATGCTTCGCCCACTCCTGATGCGAGAAGACGTAGTCGCCGCTGATGCCGAGCACCGTCGCGTTGAGCTTCGAGAGTTCCGCGAAGGTATCGCGCAGCGTGCAGACTTCCTTTGTGCAACCGCCCGACCAGTCCGCCGGGTAAAAGGCGAGGATGACGTTCTTGCCGCGCAGGGACGCGAGCGTCATCTGCTCCTTCTGGTCGAAGAAAATCTTCTCCTGCGTGGCGTAGGGCAGACGGAAATCCGGCGCTGCGTCGCCAACCTTCGGCGCTGCCGCCGTGTTGACGGCGACTGTCGCGCTTGCGCGCATCGTCGTTATCGCCGGAGCGGTCGGAGCGGTGCCGCCACCTGCGCCACTCGCGCTCGTCGCACGCGTCGCGGCCTGTGTGGCCTGCCGCGCGTCGGCTTTAACGGGCAGCGTCGCGGCGAGCGTCGCCGATAGAATTAATGCGATGCACAGTAGGGCGAGAGCGCGAGCAGCGTGGCTCTCGATGGCAGAGACTTCAAGCTTTCTTTTCATGTCCGTAAACCTTTCAGTCTTCAACTACACGACTCTTTCAAACGCGCGCCTCTCCCGCTTTTCGATCAGGCGAAGCGCGCGTGCGACCGCCTTGTAATCTTCCAGTTGCGCCGCCTCGCGCCGGTGCGAGGCGAGCACCTGCGGGCTGGGATGATAGAGCGGCACGAGCAGCAGCCCGCGCCACTTTCTGATCTGTCCGGCGTCTTGTCCGAGTGTCAGTTGATGATACTCAACGGCACAGAGTGCGGCAAGCGCCACCGCTCCGAGCGTGACGACGACACGCGGATCAATGATGTCGAGTTGACGGCGCAGAAAGCCGGAGCAGTTCGAGACCTCTACGCGCGAAGGTTTGCGGTTCGCGCCGGTCTCAGTGCGCGGGTTGCAGAGTGCGGCGTTGGTGATGAAGATTTGCTCGCGTGCCAGCCCGACCGATGCGAGGTAGCGCGCGAAGTTGCGCCCCGACTGGTCGCCCGAAAACGGCACGCGCGTGCGGTCGCCGCCCTGCCTGCCCGGCGCTTCGCCAATGAACATCGCTTGCGCACCGACGCGCCCGTTGTGGTCGCTCAAGACCGCCGTGCGCCCGCACATCGCCGCGCAGAGGCGACACGTAGCGGCCTCAGAGACGAGCGCGTTGAACTGCTCGCGCCTGCGCTCAATCTTCACTTCGTGATTGTGACCTCGCGCGACGTGGTGTTGTAGCCGCCGTTGTCAAAGGGATTGCCGTCCTTGTCCACGAGTTCGAGCTTGACGGTGTGCTTGCCCGCCGTCCAGCCCGTCAGCCAGATCGGCTCCCACTTGTCCAGAAACTTCGCCTCGCCGCCATCCACCGAATAGCGCACGCGATAGTCGCCGCCGTCGCCTTGCAGCTTTGCGTTCGAGAGCCAGAAGTCAATCATAATCGCGTTTGTGTCGTCGCCTTTGTACTCTCCTTTGGGTCGGCTGTAGGTCAGGAGCGGCTTCTTGCGGTCAACCCCGCCGCCTGTGCTCGCCGCCATGTCCTTGCCTTCGGGCGTCGCGGCGGGCGTGGCCGTGGTCGTTGCGGCGTTGGTGTTCGCGGTGGCGGGCGCGTTCTTGTTGTCGGCCATCTTTTCGCCTGTCGCGGTCGTCGTCGGTTTCGACGGGTCGCCGCCGCCCTTGACGGTAAAGCTCACCAACTGGAACGAGCCGTCGTTCTTGTAGCTCTCGTGCCACGGGCGCGAGGCGAAGACGCGCAGCGTGTGCTGGCCCTCGCCGACGTTACGCAACTCGAACGGCGCGTCGAGGTTGTAGTAGGCCTCGTAGGGCTGATTGTCGAGAATGACGTGGATGTGATTGCCCATGCCCGTCGCGGGGTCTTTCACCGGCTTGTAGCCTTTGAGTTCGCCGCCGAGTGTGAGTTTGACTTTGACGGTCGAGCCGTTGACGGTCGAGCCTTCGGCGGGCTGCGTGATCTTGAGGACGGGTTTAGCGTCGTCCTGCTTGTCGCGCTGCGCCATCATGTCTTTGATCTTCTGCGGACGCTCCGCCGGCGCGAGCGTCTGCGTGGCGGGCGAGGGCGAAGCGGCGGGCGAGGCGTTGGTGTTGGCCGTCGTGTTCGTCGTGTTTGTGTTCGTGTCCGTGGCGGGCGCGCAAGCGACGACAAGCATTGCAGCCGAAAGCAACGCGCAGAGAAGAGTTATGCGTCGAGAGAGTTCCATCTTTGTCCTCCGAACTGTGTATAGGAATTTGCACGAAGTATAAACCCAATGCGGGCGCGCGTGAATCACTTATCGCCCCTGCGCGCTCGTCGTCGTGGTCAGACGTTGCTCGCAGGCGTTCCAGTCAATGTTGGAGAAAAACGCCTCAATGTACTTCGGTCGCTCTGCCGGTTTGTAGTCGAGCAGGAAGGCGTGCTCCCACACGTCCATCACAAGGACGGGTGTGAAACCGGAGACGTTGCCCGTCTCGTGCAGCGTGATCCAGTGGTTCGACAGACGCCCGTTCGACGGGTTTTGATAGCAAATCGCCCAGCCCACGCCGCGCATCTTGCCGACGCTCATAAAGTCCGTCTTCCAGATTTCATAAGTGCCGAAGGATGCTTCAGCCGCCTTGTGAAAGCCTGAGGCTTTGCCGGGGTCGCCGCTGCCATTCTGCTTCATGTTGCCGAAGTAGTATTCGTGCAGCACCATGCCGTTGTACTCGAAGCCCATGCGGCGCGTCAGCTCCGAGTAGGCGGGCATCTCCTCTTGGTCAACTTTCCCGTCCCGTAGAAACTCCGAGATTTTTTCCGTCAGGTTGTTCGTTTCCTTGACGTAGCCTTCGTAGAGTTTGAAGTGCATCTCCATCGTCCGGTCGGAGATGCCGTTCAGGCCGCTCAGGTTGAACTGCTTCGCCGTGTAAGTCGCGTTGTCGGTCATGTTCGTCCTCCTTCGTAAAATACGCGTTGCCGGTTTGATTGCGCCGGCTAGTTTACTCCCAACATCAGGCGCAAGTGTAACGAATGAGTTGAGGGCGTGAGGCTTTAATGTGGTGGCGGAATGAAAAGCGCGAGAGCGAAAGTGTGTGTTTCAAGCACTCTTTCGCTCCCGCGCCTGCACTGCTCCAAAGTTTTCCGTTCTTCCCGGCGGCAAATATTCCAGCGTCCTATTTGCCGAAGATGACGTAGTCGCCGTGTGATGTCGCCATGAAAAAGAGCATCGGGAGCGATAGCCATGCGTTGGTGCGCGAGGCGAGGAAAGCCTTGCGCGCGAGTTCGGGCGGAGCGGGCGTGCCCGACACGGTGCCTGCGATAATCCGCTTCTGCGCGGGCCAGATGATGCCCCATACGTTCAGGAGCATGAACAAACCCATCGCGCCGCCGAGGCCGATGGAGTAGGACTTGTTGCTCCCGTAGTTGCCCAACTGCGAGCTGAGCCACCAGATAATCGCTGCCGCGTGCAAGATGACGAGCGCGACGACGACCGCCGCCAGCACCCTGCCGTCTTTGGTCAACATCGGGAGCAGGAAGAAGTAGATCATCCAGCCGACAATTCCGATGAGCAGCCAGACGAGCAACACGACCCAAACGTTGACGCCCGCGTTATGCGCGTCGGCGCTCAGGATGTACATCGCATAGTAAGCGAGGCCGGCGAGCACGGTGACGACAGCGCCCCAGCGGAAATACCACAACGCCTTCGGCATCAGTGCTGGAATGACGATCTTCTTCGTCGGCGCGTCGAGCGCCTTCATAAAGTTGACGTTGACGAGATTGAAGAAGTAGAGCATCCCGATCCATGTGATGCCCGCGACGAAGTGGCCCCAACGCAGAATAATGCGCGCGAGGTCGGTCGCGGTCGGCGCGTGGAAAAAGTCCTGAAGCATCGTCAGGCCCAACGGCAGATGAACAGTTGACTCGAACATTGAAGTCCTCCCGGTTGTCTAGAGGTTGTAACTTTTCAATCGTCCGGGCCGCTTCAAAACCCACAGCGGGGCGGACGGGAGAGAGCCGGAAACGACTCGCGAACGAATGCCGACGGGCGGCGAGAATTTTCTTTGTTCGGAGGCTTCGGCTTGAGGTAGTGCTTAACTAAAATTGACGTGCGAGAGATTAGCACCAAGCGCACGCGCGCGCAATAACCTCCCTCTCCGCTTTGTCGCGTGCGGGAGCAGAACCAGCGACGGCTCGAAAAATCGGCGCTCATTCGTTTTCTGTTCTCTCTAGGCAAGGAGAACTAAGGGATGCGCGTTAATCTTCCTCCGGCCTCGTCCCTGCGGGGATGCCGCGCACGCTCGACTGGTTGACGACGTGCACCTTGAGAGCGTCGTGAACGCGCACCTGGCACGAGAGCCGGACGTTCTCGGCCAGCCCGGTCTCCAACGCGAGGCGGTTGCGCTCAAGCTCTCCGATCTCTCCGGGGTCGCCCGCGAGCACCTCGACGCGGCAGGTCGTGCATTTGGCGTGTCCGCCGCAGCGGTGCAGAATGTCAATCCCTGCGTCCTCAATGGCGAGCACAAGCTTGCGCCCTTCCTCGGCCTCGAAAGTCTGCGC